>JBPCIX010000016.1:0-3608 GCA_051005875.1 Actinomycetota bacterium
GGCGGCGCCATGCTGCGTTCTCGGTCGCCCCAATACGATCCGGTATTCGGACTCCCTGCGGCCTCGCCTGGCACCACCTCACGCGCCCCAAACCACGCAAACGTTAGTGGTCAGGGCACTAGCCGCCCCACCAGGCCCCTGAAGGCTGAAGTTGAAGGCTGAAGTTTATTCGCTCTTTTTTCCAGCTTCAGACTTAGCCGCCTCTAGCTTCGCTGCCGCCTCGAGCTTTGCTACCTCGAGACGAGCGGCCTCGAGTTTTGCTTCCTCGGCGGTGACCGCTTCCTTCTTAGCATCCGAATCGACCTCACCGTCATCAAGTCCCTTTTTGAATTCGCCCTTTGCCTTACCTATCGATCGAGCCATCTCCGGGAGTTTTTTGGCGCCGAAAAGAAGAATTAATACACCGACAACCAACAGTATTTCTGGAGGGCCTAAACCCATGATCTTCTCCTTACGTTCGTTTACGTTCGTTTCATTCGATTTAAGTTCGACTTAGTTTCTTAGCAGAGGTCTAACTTCCCGGACAAAATCTTGGACGGCGGATGCATCCGAGATCTGGAAGGGAAGCAGGCCAAAGTTAAGGATAACCTCTTCCGCTCCCTTACCTCGAAAATCATTTATCCGGCCGGCGATGTCCTTCGGCGCGCCTGCCAACTTGTCCTGTCGCCAGGTTGAAAGACTTAGCCCGGCCCCGACCCCGTAGGGAACCGACGCGAGGTATCGTTCCCAGCGCATCTCAACCTCAGATTCATCGCGCCCGGGAAGACAGTGGAGTCCAACAGACTTCTTTATTCCTTTTGGGTCGCGCCCTGCCTGCGCCGCGCTGGCCTCAACAAGGCGCACTCGATCCCCAAATGCCTCGGGTGTCCAAGCCCAGGAAGCATTGAAGCCATCGGCGTGTCGCCCTGCAAGGGCCAGCACACGATTCCCCTTGCCGCCGACCCACACAGGAACGGGCCGGTCTGATCCGCCCGGGTTGGGAACCGTCCAAGCTTCGTTCACGTGATAGTGGGTGCCCGCGAAGGTGAAGCTCGGCTCTCCGAGCATCCCGCGAATCAACTGGATGGCCTCTTCGAGCCTGTTGATTCTTTTCCCGGCGCTCCTGAATGGAATTCGCGCCTCCTTGTACTCGGGCTCGTACCAGCCTGCACCCAAACCCAATTCGAAGCGTCCGTTCGATATAGCGCTTAAGTTGGCCGCCATTTTGGCCACTAGCTGGGGCCTACGGAGATCGTTGCAAACAACCAGGGCACCCAGTCTCACCCGGCTGGTCCATGCACTGAGGGCGGCCAGCGTCGTGAAGCACTCCATCGCAAAGTAGCGGTGCGAGGTTCCGCCATACTTCGACACGTCAAGAAAAAGGTGGTCCGACACCCACAATGAGTCGAAGCCCATCTCTTCGGCTCGCTGCGCCCAATCCCGGATCCGTGACCAGCCGACCACGCCGGGGCCGGGCAGGCTGAAGTCATAGTGCGGCAGAGCCAAACCCAGTTTCACCTCAAGGGGGTCCCATCACTTAGGCCTTTCACTTAAGCCTTTCACTTAAGCCTTTCCCCTGACTTCGGCTGCAGGATTCTGAGAGCCTTTACGGCCAATTGTAGATGCAGCTTGTCTTCGGGATCTCTCAGGCTCCTGCCGGTTAGCCGCTCGATCTGCTTTATTCGATAAGTGATGGTGTGAGGATGGGCATAAAGCTGGCGACCCGTTTCCTTAGCGCTTTCGCCGTTGACAAAATAGGCCTCCAAAGACTTGATCAAATCACTACGGCGCTTTCGATCATGCTCGACAACCGGGCCGAGAACCGTCCTGACGAATCTCTCGGTCAGCACCTTGTCCGCTCGCAGGAACAGATGAAGCAGATATTTTTCGAATGGGTAAACCCGGCGGCCCGGATCTACAATCAACCCGATCTCAAGGGCCTCTCGAGCTTCGAGGTAGCTTCGCCTGCAGCCCTCAAGGGCCGGGTAAGGGCCGCCCACCCCTATGCTCCAGTCCTCGCCCAGCTCAGAGATCAAGAGATTTCCCGTCTCATGGGGCTTGAGTGAAGGCGGGGCGACGATACCCTTAATCCCTGGATCCAGCGGCGCGGTAAACGAGGTAGAAAACAGCGCAATGATCTGGGCACCCCGGCTGCCGACAATGGGCCTGCCCTCAGCGCCGATGGATTCGGAGATCGCATCCATCGCTTTGGTCAAAGCCGCTTCATCGCGGCCCTGGTCGGATTCGGAACCGGCATTGATCGCCGCAAGGGCGAACTGATTTCCCGCCAGGTCATACCCAAAGCCGCGCGCTCGCTGAATAACCGACTCGTCCGGCGATTGGCCGCCCAGTAACAGGTCCTGCAGAAACTCCCTGCGGGTTGCCTCTTGCCTTCTGACGATTGCGCCAAGGGCCTCCGAGTAACGTTGGGCCACCGAAGAGGCTAGTTGATCGGTGAAACGCATGAGCGAAGACCCAAGCTGAACCATGACATCCATCGACGAATCGGGCGACGAATCGGGCGACGAATCGGGCGACGAATCGGGGACAACAGCCAATTGAGCACCGAGATATTCCCACAGCACCCGGCCGGTCATTCGAAAGGCTCGCATGACATCTTCAAGGGGAATCCCCTGATCGGCTCGCTCCCCACCGATGAATCCGAGCGCCTCTATTTCTTCATGCGTCAACTCTTTGTCAGCGCTCAGCGCCGTCAGGTAAGCCTCGACGTTTCTTTGAGCGGCTTCGCGCACCCGGCGTTTTTCGGTTTCATCGAGTGCCCCGTATCCAGGGATTTCCTTCCAAATTCGACTGGTAATAGTCTCTACGATTTCGGAGACCAGAGGATGGAGCTTGCGGCCAAACGGCGCCAAACCCCAAGGAGGTTCCCGCTTAACCGCTGCTGCCGGTTTGGTAGAAGCCATTCATTAAAGAGTACATTCGATCGGAGCTAATCGATCTCGGCCAATGCTTCCTCGAGAGCCTTTCGGGCTGCATCGGCCCCGGATTGGGCGGCCCATCCTTGCATTCCCTCGCCGGGGTCCAGGGCGGCAACAACCGTCCGACCGTCCTGCTCGAACACCACAACGCTGCAAGCCAAATGGTCACCCACATCGAGACCGGGCCCGCCGAGATTGCCGGCCGAGGTCATCTGCTCCCAAAGAGCCATGAATAAGAACCGGCGGCCCACGTTGTCGCCGATCTGGACCGGCCCGGGCATCTCCGAGAGGATGCTGAATCCGTGACCCCGAAGAGAAAGCCGCGTGCGCATCACCGCCTCGTCGAAAGGCAAACGCGTCGTGATTCCAATCCCTTCTTCTTCGTCTTCCACAGACCGTATGCTAGTGGCCCGTCGCGGAAGTCATGTGGATATCAGGGCGTTCCGGGGCCACGAACGCAAGGCGCGAGGAGGGCGCATACATGAATGAGATCCTAGCCAGCGCCGTTAACTTCTCCGAAGGCCGCAACCTCGATGCGATCCATCAAATCGCCGCGGCCGCGGCGAAGCGCTGCCACCTGCTCGACGTTTACGCCGACCCCGATCACAACAAGTCGGTCGTCACTCTGGCTGGAGCGCCGCCGCCTTTGGTGGGCGGCATCCTCGCGGCCAGCGCGAAGGCTGTGGACCT
>JBPCIX010000017.1:0-62553 GCA_051005875.1 Actinomycetota bacterium
ACCGACAGCTTGGGTATCTGGGGGTGGGTGGACACTTTGCCGATTATATTGACCCCATGCTGTCGGTGATCATTGTCAACCATGAGTCGGGTGAGCATTTACGCCGTTGTTTGGCTGCATTGCCTGAGGCTTTGGGGGAAACTTCAGCTCAGGTCGTGGTGGTCGACAACGCCTCGCAAGGTGATGACCTGGATTCCCTGGAAGCTGACAATCCCTCGATCAAGATGATTCGAAACCCCGAGAACCGGGGCTACGGCAGGGCGTGCAATCAAGGGGTCACGGCGGCCTCGGCGGCCCTTCTATGTTTTCTGAACCCGGACACAATTCCCCGACCGGGATGCCTTGACAAAATGGTTACAAGGATGAACGCCGACCCCGAGGCCGGCGCCATCGGGCCTTCGATCTATAACTCAGATGGCACCCTGTACCCTTCGTGCCGTGTCGTCCCAAGCTTGCCCGTTGCCCTCGGGCACGCCTTTTTCGGCCTGGTATGGCCCAACAATCCGTTTACGCTCAGATATCAGTTGGGCAACTGGGATCACAAGTCCGATCGCGTGGTCGACTGGATATCAGGCGCGGCCATGCTGGTTCGGCGTGAAGCCTTCGTGCAAGCGGGGGGCTTCGACGAGGGGTTCTTCATGTACGCCGAGGATGTTGATCTCTGCGATCGCCTAAGAAGCGCCGGCTGGAAAATTGTTTACCAGCCGGAAGCCTGCATGACGCATCATGCCGCGGGCTCGACCCGAAGGGCCCCTTATCGGATGATCCGCCACCATCACTTCAGCCTGATCCGATATGCGTACAACAAGACCAAGGGTTCTCCCAGAATCCTTGGTTTCCCGTTTGTGGCGGCTGCATTGCTGGCGCGGATGGGGCTTCTTTGGTTGAAAAAAGCGATGGGCGGTAGGTAGGGGGGCGGGGGGTGTTGTGCTGTTAAGTGTATGAATCTGCTTGGGTGGATATTTTTTCGGCTAGGGACGTTAGGTAATTGCAGGGCTCTGGATTTAGGTTGTTTGCGGTCGGGTTTTCTGTTGCCTTTTTGGATTTCGCTATTAGGTCGTGGATTCTTTGTTTGACGGCTTTTACCGCTCCGCTGGATACGATTGCTGCGCGGGCTTCGTGTATGTCCCTTTCGGTTGCTGCGGGGTTGCCCCAGGCTTTTTTAATTATCTTTTTTTCGTCTTCGGAGGCTTGGGCCAGGGCGTTGGCTATGAGCAGGGTTGGCTTTCCGTTTCTTAGGTCGGTTTCACGGTCTTTCCCGGTTTGCTCTGGGTCTCCGAACATTCCCATCAGGTCATCGGCCAGCTGAAAAGCTTCGCCTACGGCCTCTCCGTAAGCTTCCAGGGCTTTTTTGGCCTTGCCCGAGGCGCCTGCCAACGTCGCTCCCACCAATAGCGGGCCGCGGATGCTGTAGCCGGCCGTCTTTAGCCTGGCGATATTCGAGGCGATTTGCGGATTCAGCTCTTGATTGGGGGCGGGGTCCCCCTTGAAGGGGCCGGAGTGGGAAATGTCCAGATACTGCCCGGCGGCGGCGTCTTGGCGCATCTTAATCAGCGGCTGCCAAGCTTCGGCCAACCGCCCAGCCTCGAAGCCCGATTCCATAAATAGTCTGTCGGAAAGGGCCAGGGCAATGTCGCCGATCAAAATGGCAGCCGACACGCCGTAATGGCCCGGCTCAAGCTTGCCTTGCTTAACTTCGTCAAGCTCGGCAATCCTTTTGTGGACGGGAGGCCGCGAGCGGCGGCTGAGCGCGGCGTCCATGATGTCGTCGTGGACGATGGCAAATGTGTGGAGCAGTTCAAGGCTGGCTGCAGCCTTGACGACCCTAGATGAGTCACTCGCCCCCTCTGCGATCCCACCCCCAGCGGCGTAGCCCCAGCAGCAGAGCAAGGGGCGCATTCTCTTCCCCCCGTTTAACGCCACCTCCGCCAATTGATCGACGATCCAGCCGGCTGAAAGATGGGTGAATTCGCCGCCCACCCTGCCTAAAAAGTTCCTGAGTTCACGATCAATCGAATCGCGAAGGTTCTTAGATTCGAGATTCATGGAGGTGGGGCTACTTTATCTGCTAGCATCCCGAACGTGATTCCCCGCAATATTTCGACCTGCGCCCGAAAAGCCTTGAAGGCTGTTCCGAGAGTTCTTGGGGGGCTTTTGTTCCTCGGTCTTGCCGGGTGTTCCGCAGATGCCCCGCTCAATTACCTCAAACCCGTCGGCCCTGCTGCCAAGAGCGCCGACGACCTCTGGCGGTTGACTTTCGGCATTGCGGTTGTGATTTTCTTCCTGGTAGAGGGTGGCCTCGTTTTTGTTCTTGTCAAGTATCGCCAACGCTCGCCTAAGGATTCACCAAAGCAGGTCCACGGCAACGCAAGGCTTGAAATCCTCTGGACTCTCATCCCGACGCTGATCTTGGGGGCTGTGGTGGCCCCGCCGACCGTGAAGGGGATTTTCGAAATGTCTGCCGCTCCGACGGCCGACACGCTCAAAATTAAGGTAATCGGTCACCAGTGGTGGTGGGAGTATCGGTATCCCGAAGGGGTCGTAACCGCCAATGAGCTGCACATTCCGACCGGGAGGCCTGTAAGGCTGGAACTCACCTCCGTAGACGTCATTCATAGCTTCTGGGTTCCCAAACTGGCAGGAAAGCAAGATGTAGTGCCGGGCCGGGTTAATTATCTGAACATCGAATCGCCACGGGCGGGGGAGTTTGCCGGCCAGTGCGCGGAATTCTGCGGATTGTCTCACGCAAATATGCGCGTGACGGCCATTGCCCAGTCCCCTGCCGACTATGACGCTTGGGTGAAGGGACAACTGTCCGATGCTCCAAAGCCTTCCGGCGGTCTGGCTGCAGCAGGACAGGATCTTTTTCTTGAAGGCTCTTGTGCCGGATGTCATACGATTAAGGGCACTCCTGCTCAGGGCACGCTCGCCCCCAATCTCACCCATTTGGCTTCAAGAGCCACGTTCGCTGCCGGAATGTTTCCGCGGGATGACGAAAACTTGAAGCGTTGGCTCGAAAATCCACCGGCTCGTAAACCTGGGTCTAAAATGCCGAACCTGCGCCTCAAGCAAGATGACATACTGGCGCTCGTCGCCTACTTGGACACTTTGAAATGATGGAGGCATTGGTGAAGGAAATGGCCGGCGTGCCGGGAGGGTGCGCTCAATGGCAGTAGCTGCAGAAGCGGGAATGTTCCGGCGCCCCAAAGCAAAAACTGGAATTTGGAGCTGGGTCACCACAGTCGATCACAAGCGAATCGGCCTGCTTTACGGTTACACGGCATTTTTGTTTTTCTTGTTGGGTGGCGTTGAAGCCCTGCTGATCCGCGCCCAGCTGGCCACGCCCGAGGGCAAGCTCGTCGGCGCAGACCTTTATAATCAGTTATTCACGGCCCACGGCGTGACCATGATCTTTCTGGTCGTCATGCCGCTCGGAGCTGCCTCCTTCAATTACTTACTGCCGCTCATGCTCGGCGCCCGTGATGTTGCCTTTCCGCGGCTAAACGCTCTTAGCTTCTGGGTTTTTTTGTTTGGCGGATTGTTCTTGTACTCCAGCTGGTTCTTGGGCGGCGCCCCCGACGGCGGCTGGTTCGGCTACGCCCCGCTCACTACGGAAAAATCCTTCGCGACCGGTGGCCACAGGATCGATTTCTATGCGCTTGGGCTGCAGATACTGGGAGTTGCTTCGATTGTCGCGGCCGCTAATTTCATCGTGACTATTTTCAACATGCGAGCGCCCGGCATGAGCCTGTTTAAGATGCCCGTTTTTGTGTGGATGGCTCTGGTCGTTAACTTTCTGCTTTTGTTCGCAATGCCGATCATCGCCGTAGATCTTTTCATGATGACCTTTGACCGCAACTTCGGAACTACCTTTTTCAACGCAGCTGCCGGGGGCGACCCGATCCTGTGGCAGCACTTCTTCTGGCTGTTCGGCCATCCCGAGGTTTACATCTTGATCCTGCCCGCGATGGGAATAGTCTCGGAAGTCCTGCCCGTCTTTTCAAAGAAGCCGCTTTTTGGATACTCAGCCGTGGTGTTTGCGGGAATCGCCATCGGTTTTATGGGTTGGGGAGTGTGGGCTCACCACATGTTCACAGTCGGCTTGGGGCCTGCTGCCAACACCGCTTTCGCTTTGTCGACCATGTTCATTGCGGTACCAACCGGAGTCAAGATTTTTAACTGGATCGCGACCATGGCGGGGGGTTCAATTCGATTTAAAACGCCGATGCTGTTTTCGATCGGATTCATCGCGATGTTTATGATCGGCGGGTTTTCGGGTGTAACCCACTCGATTGTGCCCCACGATGCTCAGCAGCAGGATACGTACTACGTTGTCGCTCACTTCCATTACGTGCTGGTCGGGGGCGCCGTGTTTGGTCTGTTTTCGGGGGTTTATTACTGGTTCCCCAAGATCACCGGACGGCTAATGAGTGAAGGGCTCGGAAAACTGCATTTCTGGTTGATGATGATCGGGTTCAATCTGACTTTTGGACCGATGCACATCCTGGGCCTAAAGGGAATGCCTCGCCGTTATTACACCTACCAAGCGGATAAAGGCTGGTCACTTTGGAACATGGTCGCGACGGTGGGCGCCTTTATGATTGCCGCTTCGATCTTGGTGTTCATGTACAACTGGTGGAACAGCAAAAAGCGCGGCGAAGTAGCGTCAGACGACCCCTGGGATGGCCGGACGCTTGAGTGGACGATCCCCTCGCCACCGCCGGAATACAACTTCGCCGAGATCCCACACGTGAAGGAGCGTGACGATTTTTGGCATCACAAGTATTCCGAAGACCCCAAGGGCCGGCCCGTCCCTGTTCCGGTCGGCGGGGCCGAGCAAGCCCAGCATGATCCAAGCGCAGAGCATGCCGATGGTCACGGAATTCATATGCCCTCGCCTTCATACTTCCCCTTTGTCGCAGCTTTGGGCATGCCGATCATGGCTTATTCAGTGATCTTTCGTTCCTGGATCCTCATGGCCCTTGGAACGGTCGTGACGTTGGCAGGTTTTTATGGCTGGATCCTTGAGCCCCCGACCGAGGAATCTCATGGCCACTGACGCGGCGGTAGTAGCGAACGAGCCCGAGCATGACGACCACGCGACCTACACGGGTCTCGGCAACGTCAAGATGGCAATGTGGGCCTTTTTGGGGTCGGAGTGCTTATTTTTCGGGTCGCTGATTTCGGCCTACTTGTTGTACAAGAATCGAACCGGCGACGGCCCCACGAGCAAAGAGATCTACGACATTCCGTTTACCTCTGTCAGCTCCTTCGTTCTATTGATGAGTAGTTTGACAATGGTCTTGGCTCTAGCCGCAATTCAGCGAGGCGACTCCAGAAAGCTGCGAATTTGGCTGCTGGCCACTGCATTGCTGGGGTGTATCTTCATCGCCGGCCAAGCTTTTGAGTTCACAAGTTTCGTTGAGGAAGGGCTCACCTTAAAGACGAGCCCCTTCGGCTC
Source organism: Actinomycetota bacterium (assembly GCA_051005875.1). Lineage (GTDB taxonomy): Bacteria > Actinomycetota > CADDZG01 > JAHWKV01 > JAHWKV01 > JBPCIX01. The sequence goes on from JBPCIX010000017.1 coordinate 5,462, forward strand.
GGCCTTCTTCTTGTTAACAGGGTTTCACGGCGCTCACGTGACCATCGGAATTTTGATGCTGCTTTCACTTTTCGCGATGTCGCGGCTCGGCCGGATTACCAAGGAGAACTCTTACAAGGTTGAAATGATTGGGCTTTACTGGCACTTTGTGGACATCGTTTGGATCATAATCTTTACTGTGATTTACCTGTTCCCATGAGCGAAGCCGAGACACACAAGCACCCCAGCGAGATTGAATATGTAAAGATCGCGATCATTTTGGCTGTGGTCACGGCGGCCGAGGTCGGCGTTTACTACGTTGAGGCCCTAAAGCCTTATCTCAAGCTTATTCTCAGCGTGATGATGGTGGTTAAGTTCGTATACGTTGCCTCATGGTTCATGCACCTCAAGTTTGATAGCCACGTCTTCCGGCGTTTTTTCATCCTCGGGATTGTTCTGGCCCTGTTTGTCTTCGGGATTGTCCTGTGGACCTTCACATTTGTGATCAGCGACCTGCCGGCTTAATGCGACGCCCTAGGCCTAATGCTTAAACCGTTCTTGTGGAACGGGCATCTGGAAGTCCTTGTACCCTTAACGGCCCTGCTGGCCGCCTACTACTGGGCAGTGCGAGTTTGGGGGCCCAAGCACACCTCGCCGGGCGACCCCGCGATCACGAACTCTCAAAAGCGCTATTTCGTGGCCGGCGTAATCGTAGTCTGGCTTGCTGCTTCTTCTCCGCTCCACGAATTGTCCGAAGATTATCTGTTCAGCGCTCACATGCTCCAGCACTTCATGCTGTCGTTGATCGCAGCGCCGTTGCTGCTGATGGGTTTGCCCGGCTGGATGGTGCGGCAGCTACTGAAGCCACCCGCGGTCATGGCTGTGATGCGAAGGATCACCCGTCCGATCCCGGCCCTGTTTGCCTTCAACGGATTCTTGCTGTTTAGCCATTGGCCTGGTTTCGTGAATGCATCGGCGCGCAGCGAGCCTTTCCATCTGACCGCCCACGTGGTTTTGATGAGTCTCAGTTTGCTGATGTGGTGGCCGGTGTTGAGCCCAATGCCGGAGTTGCCCAGGGCCGGTAACTTTGCTCAGTTCCTTTATATTCTCGCTCAGACGATCGCTCCGGCCATTCCCTTCGCCTTCTTGATTTTCGCGGAGAGGCCCCTCTACTCATTTTATGCATCTGCGCCGAGAGTCGTCGGCTGGCTAGACCCGGTAACCGACCAAAGGGTGGCAGGTCTTGTGATGAAGATGGGGGGCTCGGCGCTGTTGTGGGCAGTCGCGGCGGTGCTATTCTTCCGCTGGTATTCGAGCGAGCAAGCTGGCACTCCGGCAACCGTCGAGTGGCAAAACCTAGAACGCGAGCTCAATGCAGCGCCCAGCAGTAAGGAGCAGGTATGAATTCGGAAGTTAGTGCTCAGGGCACTAGGGAACGTTTTTGGCTGCCTTTAGCTATTCCGGTAGGGGCCTTAGCCTTTATCGCGCTGATTGCGTTTTCGATGTCGAGGATTCTGCTCAATGTCCCGCCCAAAATCGCTACCGCCGTGGCGCTGATGGCTGCCTTCAACATCTTAATGGTGTGTACGCTGGCGGCGCTTCGATCGGACTTTAGAAAGACTCAATTTGCGTTCATGGGAGCGGTAGCGCTTGTGCCTGTTGTATTCGGTGGGCTTGTGGCTCAGGGGGTCGTTGCGGTGACCGGCGAGCCGGAGGGTCACGAGTCAGAGTCCGAGGTCGTTGCGGTCGCCGCAAGCAACATTGCTTTCGACAAAACCGAATTACACATCCCGGCTGGTAAGCCCTTCGATCTAAAGTTCAACAATCAAGAACCGGTGCCCCACAACGTCGCCATCTTGGAGGCTCAGGGCTCCGCCGAGGCACTCTTCCGCAAGCCGAGCTTTTCGGGACCGAAGGCAATTGACTGGAAGGTTCCTGCCATCCCTGCCGGTGAGTACTATTTTCAGTGCGATGTCCACCCCAATATGAGCGGAAAAGTAACCTCCGAGTAAGTGACTAGATTTTCAAAGCTCGCCTGGACCGCGGCTGGTTCGACCCTTGCTCTTATTACACTTGGTGCCTTGGTGCGGGCCACTGACTCCGGCGAGGCCTGCCCGGATTGGCCGACTTGCTTCGGCAAGTGGGTGCCTCCCCTTCGGGCACAAACCATCATTGAATACTCCCACCGACTGTCGGCCTCGGTGGTCGGTTTTTTGGTCTTGGCGTTGGCCGTCACCGCTTGGCTGAAGCACCGGACTCAGCGCAGCATCTTTTTGCCTTCGTTCCTGGCTCTGCTGACCGTGGGCTTCCAGGCCTGGATTGGCCGGCAGGTGGTGCTCGGCGGCTTGCCCCGGAATCTTGTGGCCCTTCATCTCTTCACGGCGCTCACCGTCTTAGGTCTTTTGACCTTTGTCGCCGCCGGGTCGGTTCTGCCCCGACGAGGCCGGTGGGACAAGACCACCAGCCTTGCCGCGGGCGCAGCGGCTATGACAATGTCTGTGGTGCTTCTGGGAGCGTTTGTTTCGCAATACGGCGCAGCTTTGGTCTTCCCCGACTGGCCTTTGATGAACGGCAGCCTGGCGCCACCCAAAGCCGGCTTGGCGTTGCTCCACTACTTTCACCGTATCGCTGCGGCGGTCCTGGGGATCCTTCTTGGCTGGCTAGCGATGCGAGTAACCAAAGCTGTGCCCAAGAACAAGGCTTTACTCAAGCTGGCTCACGGCGCCTTCGCTTTGTGGTTGGCCCAGGCATTGATAGGCGGGCTAAACGTGATCACGCACTCCGCTGAGTGGGCCATTGTTTTTCATGTTGCGTTTGGGGCCCTGCTTTGGGCCACCTTGATTGCAATGACCTTGACGTCGCACCGCTGGGCCGAACCCGGGGCCCAGAGCCAAGACCTGTATGAGGAGGCTTTGCCCGGGGTGGGCATTCGAGAGCGGGTCAAGGCTTACGTGGGACTTACCAAGCCTAGGATCATTGAGCTGCTTTTGATTACGACAGTTCCCTCGATGATCCTTGCGGCGCGGGGGTGGCCATCGATGTGGCTGGTACTGGCGACGCTGGTCGGCGGCACGCTCACGGCCGGGTCTGCGAACTCAATCAACTGCTACATCGATCGAGACATAGACGAAAAGATGGAGCGCACGGCGGCAAGGCCGTTGCCTCGGCATGCAGTAACTCCGGTCAATGCACTTAGATTCGGCATCGTGCTCGGAATCGTCGGCTTTGTGTTTCTCACGCTAACAACCAACCTACTGGCGGCCGCCCTGGCCGCCGGCGCGATTTTGTTCTACGTATTCATCTATACGCTTTGGATGAAGCGCTCGACGCCCTCGAACATAGTTATCGGCGGAGCTGCCGGAGCGGCGCCTGCGCTGGTCGGGTGGGCGGCTGTAACCGGCAGTCTGGCCCGGCCTGCCTGGATCCTTTTCGCCATCATTTTTTATTGGACTCCTCCGCATTTTTGGGCGCTAGCCATCAAGTATTCCGATCAGTACAAAGCAGCAGATGTCCCTATGCTGCCGGTCGTTAGCGGGGTTCCAGAAACAACCCGTCAGATGGTGTTTTACAGCGTGGCTCTGGCTGCGATCAGCCTATTTTTGTTTCCGGTGGCGCAGCTTGGGTTCGTTTACCTAATCGCATGTGTTGTGTTGAACGCGGCCTTCACGGGCTATGCCCTGCATCTGCGGGCCAACCCCAGCGTAAAGCGCGCGATGCGACTGTTTCACTTTTCCATCAGTTATCTCGTGCTGCTGTTTGTTGCGGTCGCGGTCGATGCATCGATCAATCAAGCAGCACCGGAGATTGCGTTCCGGGTCAGTCTCGCAATAGCCGCAGTCATGTTTGTTTTCTCGCAGGCAGCGCTCCTGGCGGCGGTAGTGGGATCAAACCGACCGGCCGTTCCAGACGCTCTTAATCCTGTCGGGTCTTAACGCTAGCGGCCTCAAGTTTCGCCCGGCGAAAGCCGATTACATTTCTATGGACGTCTCGGGCCGGTCCCGTGCAATTCGCGTTGCCATTGCAGACGATCACCCTTTGGTGCGCCAGGGCCTTTGTGCTGTTCTTGAGCATTCAGATGGGATCGAGCTGGTGGCCCAGGCGTCCAACGGACGAGAGTTGATAGAGCAGGTAGCCGAGAAGCGCCCCGATGTCGTTTTAGTCGACATTAAAATGTCCCCCATGGACGGGCTGGAGGCAGTCCGCCGAATTCGCGCCGTCTACCCTGAGGTGAAAGCCTTGATGCTCTCGGGCTTTGAAGACGGGCAGTCGATCCAGGAGGCTGCGCTGGCTGGTGCGGCAGGGTTCCTCAGAAAAACAATTCCCGCTGCGGAACTGGTGGCGCAAATTATGGCTGTGGCCCCAAACCGTCCTGCAGCCGGGACAACCAGACTGCAGGCGGCGACCGGTCGTCCCACCAAAAGAGAGCTAGAGGTGCTGATCGCTATGGCAGAGGGTAAATCAAACAAAGAAATAGCCCGATCGCTGGGAATAGGCGCCCAAACAGTCAAAACCCACGTATCTCACATCCTGACGAAACTACAAGCCCCAGACAGAGCAGGAGCAGTAGCCCTAGCCTTCAGAAAAGGCCTGGTCCACTAAGGCCGAGCATGCGGACCAAACCCTACGCCCCCATTGCGTGGTAGCCCCCGTCCACGTGGACTATCTCGCCGGTTATGCCGTTCGACCAATCTGATAATAAAAATGCGACCGTCCTTGCGACCGGCCTGCAGTCTCCGGTGTCCCACCCGAGCGGCGCCCGCGTTGCCCATGCTTCCGCCAGCAATTCGAAACCTGGAATTCCTTTAGCCGCCGTCGTCTTTATCGGCCCGGCTGAGACGCAGTTGACTCGAATTTTGTGCGGACCTAAATAGCGGGCCAGGTACCGCGTTATGGATTCCAGCCCGGCCTTGGCGACTCCCATCCAGTCGTAAATCGGCCAGGAAATTGTGGCGTCGAAATCCAGACTCACGATCGAGCCGCCGCTTTCTTGCATCAAAGGAAGTACCCCTTTGGCGAGGGACTTGAGTGAATAGGCACTTGTCTTAAACGCAGTCTCGACGCTTTCGTACGGGGTTTCTAGGAACTTGCCGCCAAGAGCGTCGGCGGGCGCAAAAGCCATGGCGTGCAAGAAGCCGTCGAGCGAGCCCCAGCGGGATTTGATCTCACCGGCAACCGCCTCGATCTGAGATTCGTCGGTTACGTCCATCTCCAGGACTTCCGGTGGTGAAGGCAGACGGCGGGCCGTCATCTCGGTTAGAGCCATTGCCTTGCCGAAGCCCGTGAGCAGAATCTCAGCGCCCTGCTCCTGGGCGGTGCGGGCGGCTTCAAACGCAATGCTTTGGGGAGTCAGCACTCCCGTCATCAGCAGTTTCTTGCCCTCTAGCAGCATCGTGTGAGGAGTCTAGTCACTAAAACCGGGCGATGCAGTTTCGCCTAAGCACTTAAGATAGTGCCGATGAGCGAATACGACGCAATTGTTATCGGCGCTGGGCCCGGCGGGTCATCGGCCGCTTACTTCCTGGCCAATGCCGGCAAGAAGGTCCTGGTCCTCGACAAAAAAGACTTCCCGAGAGCCAAAGTTTGCGGCGACGGGCTGACCCCGCGCTCGCTGCGGGTCATGGAGGAAATGGGCCTCACCCCGCTCATGGACACCTACCAAAAGATCCGGGGTCTCAGGATAGTCGGCGCCGGTCGAATGTTGGAACTCGATTTCCCCAAGCTGTCTAATTTCCGCGATTATGGGCTGGTTCGCCCAAGAAAGAACCTCGACTTTGAAGTGATGCAGCAGGCCAAAGACGCCGGGGCCGAGTTCCGGATGAAGACCGAAGCTTTCGAACCCATTTTTGAAGGGACAAAGATGACCGGCGTCCGGTGGATCCAAAAGAAAGCGGCCAAAGGCGGGGGAGTCGTAAAATCCGATGAGGGAGTCGTTTCGGCACCGTTCACGATCATCGCCGACGGCGCGTCTTCGTCGTTCGGCCGAAAGCTCGGGATTCAAAAGGACAAGTCCTATCCGCTGGGGCTTGCCATCCGGACTTATTACAAAAGCGACCGAGCCAACGATGACTATTTCGAATCCTGGTTGGAGCTGAAAAAAGATGGCGACCTTCTGCCCGGCTACGGATGGGTGTTTCCAGTGGGCGACGGGACCGTCAACGTCGGGGTGGGCTTGCTCACAACTTTCGGCCGGTGGCGCGGCGTCAACCTGAACCATTTGCAGCGCGGTTTCGTCGACATGCTCACCAAAACCTACGGGATTACCCATGAAGATCAGACCGAGCCCTACAAGTCGGGCCGGCTTCCGCTCGGCGGCAGTGTTCACAAGCCCTACGGCGATGGCTACCTGCTTATCGGTGATGCGGCCGGGATAGTCAACCCCTTCAACGGCGAAGGCATTGCCTATGCGTTGGAGACGGGCAAGCTGGCCGCCGGCATGGTGGCCCAAGCGACCTCCGAAGGTAATCGAACCGAGCTGCCGGAGTACCGTGCCGCCCTGCATGAGGCCTACGCCGCCTACTACCGAGTGGGCCGGATATTTACACAATGCATCGCCCGTCCCCAGGTCTTCCGGGCAATGTGCCAGGTGGGCCTAAGATCAAAAACGATGATGAGCTTCGTTCTTCAGGTGCTCGCCAATCTTTATGAGACGAAAGGCGGCACGCTCGCCGACAGAAATATTCGAAGAATGCTGATCCTTGCCGAGCAAGATCTGCCTGAATTGAAGGCACCGGATTTCCCCATGCCCAAGGGCTCTAGAGAGAAAAAAGACACAGCGACCAAGGGCGCGGCTTAGTTCTGGCTCGAAGGCTGGCCATGGCGGCGTCTTTCGCCGGCTGGCTTTATTCGTGGTACATCATTCGCGGTGTCCGGCGGGTTTATTCGGTTAGGGATGCTGGCGGCATGCCGACGTGGCTGTTGGTCTTGATGGCATTGACTTCCACCGCCCTTATTGCGACCACTGTTTGCTCAGGCATGCGCCTTAGCGTCTGGCCGGCCATTTCTATGGGAGCCGGAGTCGCCCTCTTAGCGCTGATCGTAGGGAGCCAACTGGCGGTCATGTCGAGTTTTTTCGGATACTCGGTCTCAATCGGAAGGGCCTTCAGCGAATCTATCCAAACGCGAAGCCCCGTCTATGTGGCTATTTTCATAGCCGGCCTGCCGGCGCTCATGGTGATGTCAGGTCTGAGGGGACTGCTGGATTCGCGTGCTGGCTGAGACTTGAGACTCGACCCTGTGTCAAGAAGGGTTCAATCCTGTAGTTTTACCCCATGCCGCAGGGATACTTCGGGGAATACCTCACACTAGCCGTCTACGCTGGCGCCGTAATGGTGCTTGTCGGTGGCACCTTGGCTCTTAACCGGGCGCTGGCGCCGAGGGTGGTTCGCAGGGAGAAATCCATGACTTACGAGTGCGGCGTAGATCCCATTCCTGGGGGTTGGACCCAGTCCACCGTTCGCTATTACATCTTTGCTTTGCTGTTTGTCATATTTGATGTTGAAGCGGTGTTTTTGTTTCCATGGGCAACGGTGTTCGAGGATCTCGGACTCTTTGCGTTTGTCGAGATGATGATCTTCGTTGCGATCCTGGCGCTGGGGCTTGCATACGCCTGGAAGAAGAAAGTCCTCGATTGGCTGTAGGTTCACGGCGCCTCCGATGACTACTGACATTGCCGAGACCCCAAAGGTGAGGAAGATGCGGCTGCCCAAGCCGGTTTCTTTCCTGCTGAATTGGAGCCGAAAATATTCCTTGTGGATGTTTCAGTTCGGCCTCGCCTGCTGCTCGATTGAGTTCATCGCCTCGGCGATGCCCAAGCACGACATCATGCGACTCGGCGTCATTCCGTTCCCGGCTTCGCCACGGCAAGCCGACTTGATGGTTGTTGCCGGCACCGTTACCGATAAAATGGCGCCCGCCATCCGCCGTGTCTACGAACAGATGCCGGAGCCGAAATATGTGATCTCGATGGGGTCCTGCGCAAACTGTGGGGGGCCTTATTGGGATTCCTACTGTGTAACCAAGGGAGTCGATCAGATCATTCCAGTTGATGTGTACGTCCCCGGCTGCCCGCCCAGGCCGGAGGGGCTTCTGCACGGCATAGTGACGCTGCAGAACTTAATTCAGGGCGAGGAGGTCGCAAGTAAATGGCGTGGAAGTGAAATTCACGGAGCAATCCCTAAGGTCATCGGAACGGGTCGAGCCGGAGGAATTTAGCCAGAAGGTTTCCTCGAAGCTCGGTGAGGGGGCCGAAATTGAAGTCAGTTATGGACAGGTCATCGTCAGGCTCTCGCCTGAGCGAGCCCTGGACGCATTGTCAATTCTTAAGTCTGACCCGGACTTAGATTGCAATTACTTCACTTTCTTGTCGGCCATCGATTGGCAGGACGATGGTTTCGAAGTTCTAATAGCGCTATTTTCGACGGTTCACCTCAATACCGTCATCCTCAAAATCAAGCTCCCCAAAGACTCTCCCCACATGCCGTCGGTGACTCCGCTGTACAGGGGCGCCAACTGGCATGAGCGCGAGTGCGCGGAGATGTTCGGAATTGTTTTCGACGGCCACCCGAACCCGAAAAACCTTTACCTGTCGGACGACTTCGTAGGGCATCCGCTGCGCAAGGATTTTCGTTTAGCCAGCAGAACCTTCAAGCCATGGCCGGGCGCAAAAGACCCAGGCGAGGCGGGAGGCAGGTAGTGGTCCAGGACGCCCCTGCATCCACGATCGCTGCGTTCCGACGCTGCTTGCGTGCACAGCACGCGGCGCAACGCCGCGCCTTGCGCTCCCGGCGCAGGAACGCCCTGGGGTCGGAAGGCTAGATGAATAGTCCTGAGGGGTTCACTACGGCCACTTCTACCGGCGCGGGGGTTTTGCGTACTGAGGAGATGATCTTGAATATCGGCCCCCAGCATCCCGCTACTCACGGAGTGCTCAGGGTCATGGTAACCCTTGACGGCGAGCGCATTGTTGAGGCTGAGCCGATCATTGGATATATGCATCGGGGCCACGAAAAGCTGGTCGAAATGCGGGATTTTCGGCAGATTACCAACTTGCTTTCCCGCATGGACTGGCTTTCCGGTATCAACAACGAAATTCCCGCATCGATCGCAGTTGAACGCATGATGGAGATTGAAGTTCCCCGCCGGGCGCAGTATCTGCGGGTTATCTTGATCGAGATAAACCGGATCTTGAACCACTTGGTGTTCACCGGCTCCTTCGGTCTCGAGCTTGGCGCAACCACGCCGGTCATGTATGCGTTTCGAGAGCGCGAATCGCTGCAGAGCGTCATGGAAATGGTTACCGGCGGCCGGATGCACTTCGGTTTTTTCAGGCCCGGTGGATTGAAAGAGGACGTACCGAAGGGATTTGTTGAGGCGGCGCGCGCGGCGATCGTAAAGTTAATAGACGCAATCCCCGACTACGAGGGGATCCTAATGGGCAACGAGATCTTCAAACAACGAACGGTTGGCATCGGCGCTCTGCCGCTGGATCTGGCCCTTGAGTATGGAGTCTCGGGTCCGATCCTGAGAGCCTGTGGAATGCCATTCGACATCCGTCGGGCGGACCCCTATTTGATCTACGACGAGTTCGATTTCCAGATCCCGGTCGGGGCGACCGGAGACTCGTTCGACCGCTATTTTGTGCTCATGCAAGAGATGAAAGAGTCGGCCAAGATCGTGCTCCAGGCGCTCGACGGTCTGCCGGCGGGCAGCCACATCGGCCAGGTTCCCAAGCGGTTGACTTTGCCGAAGGGCGAAATCTACGCTCGGGCCGAAAATCCCCTGGGTGAGCTTGGGTACTATCTCGTTTCCGACGGCGAAGCCAAGCCTTACCGCATGAAGATCCGAACGCCATCTTTTTCAAACGTCAGCGTGGTCCCACACTTGCTTCGGGGACTCTACGTCTCCGATATGGTCGCGGTCTTGGGCAGCATGTTTTTCGTTGTAGGAGATATCGACCGATGAACGCGGTTACGCAGGCACTGGCTAATGACTATGTGATTCTTGCCTTAAAGATGGGCGTCTTGCTCATCTTGCTGCCTGCGACTCTGGTTCTTGGCTGGGTTGAGCTAAAAGCCGGCGCTCATATGCAGCACCGCCTCGGGCCGATGTATCCGGGCGGATTCCATGGGTGGGCGCAGACACTGGCCGACGGCCTCAAGTTCGTCATGAAGGAAGACCTCATCCCCGACGCGGCCGATAGGTTCGTCTTCAAGCTGGTTCCCTTCGTAACAATGTTGAGCGCTGCCCTCATTTTCGTAGTAGTGCCTGTTGGACCAAACCTGGTTATCGAGGACCTCGATGTTGGGCTGTTTTTTCTGCTGGCGGCTTCGTCGATAGGAGTCATCGGGGTCTTGATGGCGGGATGGTCGTCGGCCAATAAGTACTCTCTGCTGGGAGCGCTGCGAGCAGCCGCCCAGCTGATCGCTTACGAGCTGCCGCTGGTCCTCTCGGCCGCGGCGGTTGCGATGCTGGCCGGGTCGCTGTCTCTGGTTGACATCGTGAACGCCCAGGGGCCCGCCTCTGCCAATCAATGGTGGATTCCTTTCATCGTTTACCAGCCGATCGGATTTTTCATTTTCATGGCTGCGGCGACAGCGGAGCTGACCCGGCCTCCCTTCGATATGCCGGTGGCCGAAGCCGAGTTGATCACCGGGGCTTTTACCGAGTACAGCGGAATCAGGTTTGCTTTCAGCCTGTTCGCCTCGGAGTACATTTCAATGATCGGGTTGGCCGCGGTGGGCGCAACTCTTTTTATGGGTGGATACCTGCCGCCGATCCCGGCTCTGCAGTTTATTCCCGGTGTCGTCTGGTTCTTGCTTAAGACCTCTACAATTCTTTTCGTGCTGATCTGGATCCGCTGGACCTTCCCGCGACTACGCGAGGATCAGCTCCAGAAATTCGCCTGGAAGGTTCTTATTCCTTTGGCCCTGGTGAACATCTTCCTAACCGGCGCCCTGAAATTGACCCCCTGGTTATAGTGGCCCCTTCGATGTCGCCTACGACGCCTGGGTACGCCCAGTCTGAGCACAGACGGACGACTTTTGGCACGGGTCTTTTGAAAGGACTTGGGATTACCTTCCGGCATCTGGTATCTCCCTCGGTTACCGTTCAGTACCCCGACGAAATTGACCAGCCGCCGGCCCGCAGCCGGGGTGTCATTGCTCTCAAGATCGAGAACTGCACCGTGTGCATGCTGTGCGCTCGCGAGTGCCCCGACTGGTGTATTTACATCGAAGGCCACAAGCAAGAGCGGGTGGCGAAGGGTGAAGGAAAACGAGCTAAGAAATACAACGTTTTGGACCGATTCGCGATTGATTACGCCCTTTGCATGTACTGCGGAATCTGCGTCGAGGTTTGCCCATACGACGCGCTGTTTTGGAGCCCTGAATTTGAGTACGCCGATTCCAGCGTGGTGGAGCTGACTCATGAAAAGGAGAAGCTCGAAACCTGGATGTACACAGTTTTGCCTCCCGACGAACTGGACCCGGGTGCTGAGGGACCGGAACTGAAAGCTCCCGTAGCGGCACCGGCCGCCCCGCCCGCCCCGCCCGCCCCGGCGAAGCCGGCCACGCCGTCCACGCCGTCCACGCCGTCCACGCCGGCCACGCCGTCCAAGCCGGCCACGCCGTCCAAGCCCGCGTTCGACCCGGTCAAAGTTCATGATGCCGTTTTGAAGAACGAGTTGGAGCACGGAACCGATGCAAAGGTGGCCGAGGCCAGAGCAGCAACGGCCGCGGCCAGGGTGATCGAAGAGGCCTACTCGGCAGCGCCGGTCGAGGTCTCCGAATCACCTGAAGCGCCGGCCGAGCCCGCAGCCCCCATCCCAGAAGCCGCAGCGCCCCCAGCACCCGCAGCGGCCGCAGGAGTCTCAGCCGAGGAAGCGGCGCAAATTCGTGCGAAGGTTCTTGATGAAGAGAATGCAAAGGGCTCTGACCCCCGGGTCGCCCAGGCAAGAGCCAAGTCGGCCGAGATGCGCGCCCTCAAAGGTACGAAAGGACCGCAAGGTTGATCCACGAGAGCCGGCTGTAGATGCAGCAGTACTTGTTCATGGCCATCGCCGCTGTTATGGCCTTTGCGGCCGTGCGAGTTGTTACTGCCCGTAACCTGGTTCACGGGGCACTGTCGCTGGTTGTGACTCTGGGCGGAGTGGCCATGGTCTTTTTGATGCTGACGGCCGAGTTTCTGGCTTGGGTGCAGGTGCTCATCTATGTCGGCGCAGTCATTGTTCTTTTGCTTTTCGGACTCATGCTTACCCGGGCCCCAATCGGTCCCCATGCAGTGGACAATGAAAAGCGGGGCATCGCCGCGCTCGTGGCCGGGAGCCTGTTCGCCGTAACCGGCTGGGTGCTCTGGAGTGGGTTCGGCGACCAAAAGATCAATATGCGCCCGGAGCTCTACTCGGTCAAAGGCTTGGGCACGCAGATTTTCACCCGTTACGTTTTGCCCTTCGAAGTCGTCTCGGTCCTGCTTCTAGCAGCGCTTGTAGGCGCAGTAGTCCTGGCGAAAAAAGACTGATGCTGCCGATAGCCTGGGTGTTGCTGCTTTCAAGCTTCCTTTTTGCCGCCGGTGTTTATGGCGTGCTTGCTCGGCGCAATGCGGTCATTGTTTTGATGTCCATTGAGCTGATGTTGAATGCCGTCAACTTAAATCTGGTCGCCTTCAATGCGTTGCTCGAGGATCTTCACCTTAGCGGCCAGATCTTTGCCCTATTCGTAATTACCATTGCAGCGGCGGAACTAGGCGTTGGACTTGCGATCATCATCTTGATCTACCGAAACCGTTCCACGGTATCAATTGACGAAGTTAGCTTAATGAAGTGGTGAGTCCCGAGGCGAGTGTGTTGGATTATGCCTGGCTGATTCCCGTGCTTCCGTATGTTGCCTTTTTTGTGATCGTCTTTTTTGGCAAGGGTATGCGCTACAAGGGGGCCGAAATTGGCATCGGCGCGGTGGCGGTTTCGTTCTTATTGTCGGTCCCGGTGTTCTTTAGAATGATCTCTTCGACGGGGGGAGAGCACGCCGGCTTTGAGCGGAGTCTCACTTGGCTCGAGTTCGGTGCGGGCAAATCCATTGAGCTGGGGATCAAAATCGATGGGCTGACGGTGGTAATGCTCCTGGTGGTTACCTTCGTTTCGTTGATGGTCCACATCTACTCAACGGCTTATATGAAGGGTGAGGTCCGCTTCACATTTTTCTTCGCAGCCCTTTCGCTGTTTACCGGGTCGATGTTGAACCTTGTTCTCGCCAACAACCTGATCCAGCTGCTTGTCGGCTGGGAAGGCGTTGGAGTTTGCTCGTACTTCCTGATCGGACACTATTGGGAAGAACAGCCAAATTCGAATGCTGCCATTAAGGCCTTCCTCACGACCCGGCTCGGCGATATCGGCCTTATGTTTGGAATCTTCGTCCTGTTCTTTGCCGCGCAGACCTTTAACATCGGCCGCATAACGACGGCCGTTGAATCGGGCTCGATCAGCAAAGGTGTGCTTACACTTGCCGCCGTTCTGATTTTTTGTGGGGCCATCGGAAAGTCTGCTCAGTTTCCCCTCCATGTATGGCTCCCCGACGCCATGGCCGGCCCCACGCCGGTTTCGGCCCTCATCCATGCAGCCACCATGGTTGTGGCGGGCGTCTACCTTGTAGCCCGGATGTTCCAGGTGTTCCACGCCTCGCCGGTGGCTCTAAGCGAGGTGGCGATCATCGGCGGGATCACGATGGTCATTGCGGCCGCATTGGCTCTCATGCAGCAAGACTTGAAACGTGTGCTCGCGTACTCAACCATCTCGCAGCTGGCATACATGATTGCCGGCCTTGGGGTGGGGGCCTATGCAGGCGGGGTGTTTCACATTTGGACCCACGCCTGGTTCAAGGCTCTGCTCTTCCTCGGCGCCGGCTCGGTTATCCATGCGGTTCATTCCAACAACATGACCGACATGGGTGGTCTCAGAAAGAAAATGCCCATCACTTACCGCACTTACCTGATCGGCAGCTTGGCTCTCGCGGGATTCCCACCTCTTGCCGGGTTCTTCTCAAAGGACGAAATAATCACCGGCGCATATGTAGCGGCCGGCCATGGTAATACGGTCGCGGGCTTCGTAATGGTGGCGATGCTGCTAACCGCATTCTTGACCGCAGCCTATGTGGCGAGGATGCTGGCTCTTACCTTTTTCGGCAAGCCTAAATACGACGAGGCCCACGTTCATCCGCACGAAGGTCCTCCCGCAATGACGGTTCCTTTGATGCTACTGGCACTGCTGTCGATCATCGGCGGATGGGTGGGGTTGCCGGGCAGCTTCAATTTGTTCAGCCACTGGCTGCCGTTCGAGGGTGCCGAAGAGGGGTTCAAGCCGGTCGTTGCGGTCATATCCGTCGTCCTGGCGGTCGGGGGTTTCTACACGGGCTGGATCCTTGCCATCAAGCGAGTGAAGATCGACCTAGTTCGCAGCCCGCTTGCCTGGTTTTACCGCATGCTGCAAAACAAGTACTACCTCGACGAAATCTACATGGGCGGTATTGTGCGCCCGATTCGAGATCAGCTTTCCAGGTTCGCTTACTGGACCAACCAAAGGGTCATTGATGGGCTCGTCAATGGGGCCGGATCGGCCACTGTGGCCATCGGAATGCGCACCTATCGCACCGTGGATCAAAAGGTGATCGATGGCGCCGTCAACGGCCTCGGACAACTGACCAGGGCGACCGGCAGCCGGATTAAGTTTTGGCAGTCCGGCAACATCCAGGGCTATGCCGCGGCCCTGTTTATCGGCATCGCCGGCTTTGTCGGCGTCTTCTTGCTTTTTAAACCTTGATGGACACGATTAGGAGATTGTATTCATGAGTTGGATTCAGAACTGGGGAATAACTTTTGCCACCTTCTTGCCCGCGCTGGGGGCTGTGATTATTGCTTTGACCCCCAAAGAAAAGCGCCAGGCAATCAAGTTCTGGGCCCTTGCGTTCACCGGCGCTGCGCTGTTGGTGGGGTTTGGAGTCATTGCCCAGTTCCGACTCGGCGGCGACGGCGCTGTGCAATTCGAAAAGCTGGTCCCGTGGATCCCCTCGATAGGCGCCAACTATCACGTTGGGCTCGACGGTATTTCGATGCCGATGTTTGCGCTCAGCCTGCTCATGACCTTCCTTTGCATGATCTACTCGCTTTGGCACACGCCCGAGAATCCCAAACTGTTTTTCGTATTTTGTCTGCTGCTTGAAACCGGGATGACGGGGACCTTCATCGCCCTCGATCTCGTTTTGTTTTTCCTTCTTTGGGAATTGGTGCTGGTCCCGATGTACTTCATCATTGGACTTTGGGGTGGGCCCCGGCGTGAGTATGCAGCGATCAAATTCTTCTTGTTCACTTTGTTCGGCAGCGTGTTCATGCTGCTGGGATTCTTGGCGCTGTATTTCCAGTCGACGCCTCATACGTTCGACATCCTGACTCTTCAGCAAAAGGGCGTCCTGGATCTGCCGCCGGGCCTCGCCAACCTGATCTTTGCCGGGCTTGCCCTCGGTTTCGCCGTGAAGGTTCCCATGTGGCCTTTTCATACCTGGCTCCCCGACGCCCACACCGAGGCGCCCACCGTGGGCAGTGTGCTGCTGGCCGCAATCATGCTGAAGATGGGGACCTATGGCTTCCTAAGGATTGCGATTCCAATCATGCCCGATGCCGCCCAGACCTTCGCACCATTGATCGGATTGCTCGCAACAATCGCCATCATTTACGGCGCGCTCAACTGCCTTGCCCAAACCGACTTGAAACGGATGATCGCGTTTAGTTCTGTCGGTCACATGGGGTTTGTGATGCTGGGAATAGCAACCCTGACCGACGCAGGGTTCAACGCGGCCATTTTCGGCATGGTGGCCCACGGTGTCATAACCGGAATGCTGTTTTTCATAGCCGGATCAATTCACGAGCGCTATCACACCAGAGAAATTCCGGAACTCGGCGGAATGGGGTTGAAACTCCCCAGGCTCGCGGGACTGCTGGCTTTCACCGCCATAGCCTCGTTGGGCCTGCCGGGGCTCGCCGGCTTCTGGGGGGAAGTGCTGGCGCTTCTTTCCGCCTACCGTCCGCTGGCCGGGCTGAATCTTGGAATGTTTAGAACCTTCATGGTTATCGGCGGCATTGGAACCCTTCTCACCGCAGGGTATTTCTTATGGATGATTCAGCGAGTCAACCTGGGAACTGTGAGCGAGCGTTGGAAAGACTCGAAGTTTCCAGATGTTCAACCGATGGAGATGCTGGCCTGGGCTCCCATCCTGGTGCTTATCGTGGTGCTCGGGGTCTATCCCCGGCTGATACTCGATGTGACAAAGGAATCGGTTGATCGTGTAGTCAAGATCTTTCCCGCCACCGCCCAGGCGGATAATTCGGCCAAGCCGCCAAGCGAAAAAATGAACGGCGGGGACAGAGTGGAATCGGATCACTAGCCTGTGAGAATTGATCTAGTAGCCCTAGCCCCGGAACTCATCCTGACGGGGGTGCTTTGCGCCGTCCTTACCCTTGATCTATTCCTTCCCGAAAATCGCAAGAACCTGCTAATGCCCGCTTCATTTGTGGGAGTGCTCGCGACGCTTGTGGCGGTGCTTAACCTGGCCGGCGACCAGCGCACCACTTTGGGTGGGATGTTCGTCGTCGATCCGTTCGCGGTTCTATTCAAGGTTGTGTTTTGCGCGGCGGCGCTCATCGTTTTCATGATCTCGCACGACTACCTCAAAGATGATGAGATCCATCAGGGCGAGTACTACACGATGATCCTTTGCTCGCTTCTCGGGATGCTTACCATTGCATCGAGCCGAGATCTGATTCCGATCTTTGTCGCTCTTGAACTGATTTCTCTGCCGGCTTTTGTGCTGGCCGGCCTTAGGAAAGGGGATCTCAAGTCCAACGAGGCAGCGCTTAAGTTCTTTTTGTTCGGTGTCCTGTCGACCACAGTGATGCTGTTCGGAATGAGTTTGATCTACGGAATCACCGGGGTTACAAATCTAGCGGCTATCGCTAGCTCATTGGCCACCCACACGATGGCGGCTTCAATGCCGGCCATGAAAGCGGTTGTCACCCTCAGCATCTTCTTCATAATTGTGGGCTTCGGCTTTAAGGTCTCGGCCTTCCCGTTTCAATGGTGGGTGCCCGACACTTACGAGGGGGCCCCGGTCCCGGTGGCGGCGTTTCTGTCGGTGGCATCGAAGACGGCGGGCTTTGTGGGGCTTCTACAGATCATGTTCATCGCCTTCGGCGGTCTGGCCGATGTCTGGCGGCCGTTCCTGGCCCTGGTGGCGGTTCTGACTATGTTCTTCGGCAACCTGGTGGCGATGCAGCAGCGCAACCTCATCCGAATGCTCGCCTACTCCTCAATAGGCCAGGCCGGGTACATCCTCCTGCCTCTCGGAGTGGCAAGCGCCACTAATGCAGATATCAATAAACAGGCGATGCTGGCTGCCACGACCTACCTTTTGATTTATGCCTTCATGGAATCGGGTGCCTTTGCCACCGCGATCGCCTTCGGCCGCAAAGGCAACGGATACATGATCTCGAACTACTCGGGACTATTCTCCAGAGCCCCGGCTCTCGCCACGGCGATGACAGTCTTTTTGTTCTCGCTGGCCGGCGTGCCCCCGCTGGCAGGTTGGGCCGCCAAGTTCTATGTGTTCCGGGCGGTAATTAACGGCGGCGGCTACTGGCTTGCGGCGGCCATGGCGGTTAACACCGTGATTGCCCTTTTCTATTACGCAGCAATTGTTCGCCGGATGTTCTTCGAATCGTCCGAGGAAAAACAAACGGTAAGCGTCCCGCTTCTGTTGAAAGGCGGCATAGCCGTCATGGCGGTAGTAGTAGTTGTGGTGGGCATCCTGCCGGAGCTATTCGGCGGCCTTGCCGGCGACGCCGGCCTGCACTTCTAGCCTCGGTCGCCCAACTCCTCGGCTGTGATCGTCTCAAGCTGCTTGCGGTTGGTCTCGACGCCGAAGAAGATCATTGCGATGATCGCCAGGGTCAGCGGGATGCCCCCCAGCATGGCGGTGCGCGAGATCGAAGGCGCCGCCACCTGCAGGGCCACCAGGGCCAAAATCATGACGCCCCCGATCTTAGCGGACCCGGCTGCGACCCCTGTGCCGCGCGAGCGGACGCGGGTTGGATAGACCTCCGATGCATAAGCGACGACCACCGCCGTCAGCGAGCTGATTCCCCAGATTGGAGCGACCAACAGTATGTACAGAAGCGCTCGGTTGTCGGCCACAGCGTCGCCGGCCACCACAAAGCCGAACAGGGCAGCCGCGGTGATGGCAGCCATCAGGATGATCGTCCTTTTTGCGCTCCACATTCCGTACATGAAGGCAATGGGGAAGTTGAGCGGGAAGCCGATCAAGGCGGAGTCTCGTAGAATTCTGGTTGCGTCGACCTCGGCGAAACCCAGCTTCTGGAGGTTCGAGGGGATCCATTGCTGGAAGCCGAACTGCACCATGCCGATACCGAGACCGAGCAGGGCCACCACCGAAGTCAGGCCAAGGAAGGGCGCCTGCAGGAGTTGGCTAAACCTTGCCTTGAGGTGCCGTTCGGCTTCAAGCTCGGAATCCGCTTCGACCACAACGGCGCCGTAGTGCTCCATAATCGCCCGAGCTTCGTCGTCGCGGCCCCGGCTTAAAAGGAAACGCGGCGACTCGGGTATCCACCGGTTGAGCAGGAGAAGCAGCAACCCCGTGGGCAGTCCCACCAGCCAGAGCATCCGCCACCCGAAACTGTCGGGAGCGGCAATCGTTGAGGCCAGCCAACTGGTGATGATGTAGGCGCCCGCCACGTCGCCCCCCACCAGCACCATGAGCCATCCCCTGTGGCGAGCGGGGATTGTCTCGGCCATGAGGGCGAAGATGATCGGGAGCATTCCGCCAACGCCGAGTCCCATGACGAAGCAGTTGGCCAGGTTCCAAAGGTAGTTGGGCATGACTCCGCAGATCGCCGTGGCGATAAAGATCGCGGCCGAGAGCAGTATTGAAGCACGGCGCCCGATACGATCGCCCATCCAACCCCATAGGAAAGATCCGATTACGGTGCCTCCGATGCCGGCCAGGGGGTACAGGGCTACGGGAAGGCCGCCGCCCGGGTTCAGCGCCGAGCGCAGGTTGTACTCTTTGGCGACCCCAGGGGCGATGAATCCGAATGTGGTGGGCTTCATTACGTCGATGGTTATTGCGATCGCCATTACGATAAGCAGACCGATGTGGGCGGGCTTGATCGGGGCGTCATCGAGGGCGCGGACCCGGATGCGCGAAGCCTCCTGGTCAATGAGGGTCGAAAAGCGGGGAAAGAGGCCGTAGATTACGCTTCCGAGCCCCAGCACCAGCAGGACCATTCCGCTGATCATCCCGGCATCCGGCTGCATGCCTGCCAGTTGATAGTGGTTGTTGCTCGCCGCGATGAACATCGGAAGATGTAAAAGGACGCCCGCGGTTATGGCGGTGACCCCCAGCCAAAAAAATACGGGATGCTCGTAACTAATCCCTTTTTGGATCATTGCCTCCCTTGTCAATGTCGGGTTACCCTTAAACCCAATTCTAGGGAGAATCTAGCTTGGTCGGAGAAAAAGAATTGAATGAAGCCGAAGCGCCGCAACCCGCCCCTAAAATGGGCCGCCGGATTCTCACTTGGCTGGGCCTGATTTCGGTCACCCTTAGCGCCGTGATGGGCAGCAACATGTTTGGGGTGCGCGACCGCTTGCTGGGCTCGGCTACGCCCGAGCCTGCCCCCCCGGCGGCAAGCCGGGTAGCAGGCGCTGAGGCCGCCCTGGCAGCCACGCCAACGCGGTTGCGATCGCACCCCTGGTGGCAGGATGTTACGACTATCGAGGGAACCGGAAACACCGAGTCCTCGGTGTTCACCATCGCCAAGGAGGCCATCCAGTGGCGCATGAAGTGGAGTTGCCCCTCCGGGCGCCTGCTTGTGCAGGTGCATAAGCAGGCCAAGCCGGTGGTCGACGCGGCTTGCCCCGGCGGCGCCTTCGGATATGGAGCGAGTCCCGGGGCCAAGAGCGTCGAGGTGAAGGCCGATGGCCCTTGGCGCCTCGAGATCTCCCAGCAGGTCGATAACGTTCTCGTCGAGCCCCCCCTTCCGGCCATGACC
The DNA here is from genome assembly GCA_051005875.1 of Actinomycetota bacterium. Taxonomy (GTDB): domain Bacteria; phylum Actinomycetota; class CADDZG01; order JAHWKV01; family JAHWKV01; genus JBPCIX01. The sequence continues at coordinate 25,544 of JBPCIX010000017.1, forward strand.
GCGAATGGCGCCGCCACGGTGGCCACCGGAGGCTTCTACAAGATTGACAGAACCGGGACGGGCAGAGTGACGCTTTTCCGCCAGGCCGACGGCAGGTACTCGATGCGGTTTGATGACTTTTTCGTCAGCCCGAACTCCGACCTCGAGATCCGTTTGAGCACGGTTGAGGCTCCCCGCACGTCGCAAGAGTACATCGATGCCCCCTCGGAGCTGGTAGAAATTTTGGACGTTACTGCGGGTTCGCTAAATTATGTTGTCCCCGAAGGGATCGACCCATCCAAATACCGATCGGTGGTCATCTGGTGCGCGCCGATAAACAGTGCCTACGCGGCCGCCACCCTGGTCGCATCATAAAAAGCATCCCGGTAATTCTCCCGAAGTGGAACGATCCGCGCCTCAAGCTCTCGGCGACCATCATCACTCTCACCGTCCTGGGTCAGACGGTCCTGAACTTCCAGGTCTCTATTCCCCAGGTACTTGTTTGCGTCTTGTTGTGCGCATTCATCGAGTCCGGAGTGACGTTTGTGAGGGACCGCATCCTTATATGGCCGGCCAGCGCCATCCAGACCGGCATCAGCGTGGCGTTCATCTTCCGCGTCGGCGGCACCAAGCATGGGGACCTGTGGACGTTTAGGGGGATTCATTACTTCGTGCTGGTCATATTGCTGTCACTCCTTCCGAAGTACCTCATCCGGCTGAAAGGGCGCCATATCTTCAACCCATCCAACGTCGGCCTAGCGTGGGGTTTGCTGATGATCGGGCCCAGCCATGTGTTCTCCGAGCACCTGTGGTGGGCGCCTTTCGGCTGGCCGATGGTTGTCTCGATCCTGGTTATTTTCGGCGGCGCATGGTGGGTGCTTAGGCAGGTGAATATGATCCCGATGGCAACGGCCTTCATGGTTGCCTTTATGGCGATAATCGGAATCTTCGCGGTCGCCGGACGGAGCTACTACGCGCTCTGGGCCGAGGGACCGGTGAGTGGGAGCTTTTACTGGCTGACGGTCGCCCTGTCACCGGAGCTGCTGATTTTTGCGTTCTTCATGATCACCGATCCACTGACTTCGCCTCGTTCGCCGCACGGCAGAATTATTTATGCTGTGGCTACGGCCTTTGTGGCGGCGGGCCTCATCGCATTCCAGACGACCGAATTTGGCATCAAAGTAGCCATCCTGTCGTCCCTAATCGTGACCTGCGCGTTGGTGCCGGTGTTTGAAAAGATGGGTCGTCGCATCCAGGATCGACGCTCCGGGGCGCCGCTCGCGCCGCAGGAGGCTTCGTTGCCGTTCGGCCGCCGCCTGGGCGCGGCCGTCCGCAATCCTGTGGTCGTTGCCATGCTTATCATCGCAGTGGCGGCGCCGATTAACACAGCATTGCTGTCGCGCGATAAGAGCATCATCCTGATTGAGAGGGGCCTCACCTCGCGAAATGTCCAATAGACCGCATAGAAAGCCCGGCGAGGTATCGTTATAGGTATGAAAAACAACATGAAAACCGTTGTCCTGCTGGGGTCGCTGGCCGGGCTTATGGTCGTTTTCGGCCAATTGCTGGGTGGCCGTACCGGGGCCATCATCGGGTTCGGGCTGGCGGCGGCGATAAACTTCGCTTCTTACTGGTTCTCCGACAAGATCGCCCTCAAGATGAGCAAGGCGAAGCCGGTCACCCGCGAAGAAGCGCCCGCTCTTTACGAAATTGTTGAGGACCTGTCTCGGCGGGCGGAGATTCCCATGCCCACCCTGCATATGGTGGCCTCGGACCAACCAAACGCCTTTGCAACGGGACGCAACCCCGAGCACGCTGCGGTAGCGGTCACCGAGGGCATCATGCGAATCTTGACTCGCGACGAGCTTGAGGGGGTCTTGGCCCATGAGCTTTCCCATGTGAAGAACCGCGACATCCTCACCACGTCAATAGCGGCTGCCATAGCGGGCGGAATTTCGCTGCTCGCCACTATGGCCAGGTGGGGAGCGATTTTTGGCGGTGGCAGCAACGACGAGGACGAAGGCGGCGGAATAGCGGCTGTTCTGGTAGCAAGCATTGTCGCCCCGCTGGCGGCCATGGTGGTTCAAATGGCGATCTCCAGATCGAGAGAGTTCCAGGCCGATGCGTCGGGGGCGGATGTTTGCGGCAATCCTGCAGGGCTCGCCAGCGCTCTGCGCAAGATCGAGGCCGGCGCACAGCAAACGCCGATGGCGGTTAGTCCTTCGGCCGCGCCGCTTTTCATAATCAATCCTTTGCGCGGCAGGTTTGCTCAAGGCGCCGCCAAAATGTTTATGACCCACCCGCCAACCGACGAGAGAATTCAGCGCCTGGAAGCAATGGCGCATCAGTCCGCTTAGAAATTCCCGGGGGAAAGCATGAACCGCAGAGTAAAAACGCGTGCTGCCTGCTGCCTGACGGCAATTGTAATCTTGGCGGCGTTGTTTGTGAACCCTGGCCAGGCTCAACTTCCCGAATGCATTCCAGGATCGGTAGTTCTTCCGTGCCCATCGACGACGACTCCACCTCCGCCCCCCTCTCCGGCTCCACTCCCTTCTCCCTCGCCAACTCCGCCTCCCCAAGAGCCAGCACCTGCCGATCCCAAGCCTTCTCAGCCCCCGCCGCCGAATCCGGCCAACCCGGCGCCTGTAGATCCAAAGCCTCCGGCGGCCGGCGACCCGGCCGCCGCGGCGGCGGCAGCGCCGCCACCCCCCGGCCCTGCCGGTTTTCCGCTGCAAATTCCCAACATAGCCAGGACGCCATCTCGGACCACCGCCAAACTCATAGAGATACTCCAACCGCTGGTTGACAAAGGCGCATTGTCACCCGAGGCCATGCTTGCGCATATGGCGCCCTTTCCAGTCGGCGGGCTGGCATTTTTCAGCCACGACTGGGGATTTCCTCGCTACAACCCGTATCCCCATCTGCACGAGGGAACAGATATCTTTGCAGACGAGGGAACTCCTCTCATCGCTCCGGCGCCGGGTACGTTAAAGGGCTTCGGCAACCAGGGGGTAGGGGGCCTTTCGGTGTGGATTGAGCTCGACGACGGCACCGGCCTTTACTACACGCATATGTCGGGTTTTGCCCCCGGGATTCAAGTGGGCCAACGAGTAATCGGGGGAACGCTTGTCGGGTTTATTGGAAGCACGGGCAACGCGGCGGGCTCTTCACCCCACGTTCATTTCGAGATTCATCCTCCGATCAGAGACCGCAAGGGCCGTATCGTTTCCGGCGGTGTAACGACCCAAGCCAACGGGCAGGGGAGCAACACCGCCCCTCCGGTTGACCCAAAGCCGTATCTCGACGAATGGCTAAGACAGGCTGAAGACAATGCGCGGGCATTCGCAGCCGGGGTACTGCAGCAATATGCGGAGATTCCTCGAGAGGCTCACATCTCGCGCAGGGTCAATGATCTGTTCTCGGTCGAACCGGTCGATCGTCCCGGCGACATGCTTTGGTTCTCGTCGTCCCAGCCGGTGCTGGGAGCGCTCGGTTTGGCACGACAGGCAGCCATCGAGGCCCGGTTGTCGGGGGGCGCCGGCAGTATCCAGCAGCGAACAACCGAGCAAGCCCGGATGGCTGCGGTTCGCCAAGCGGTTCAAGCGCCTACTTTCCAGATGGAAACTTTTACCGGCGTACCGGCTTTGGACCAACCGGCAAGACCCACCCGAGCAGCCTAGAATCAGGAGGTGAATCAAGCCCCCACCTCGACCGAAGACCTTCTGTCCGGGCTGAATCCACCTCAAAAACAAGCGGTCCTTCATCGGGATGGCCCCTTATTGATCGTGGCCGGCGCCGGAAGCGGAAAGACTGCAGTCCTGACTCGGCGGGTTGCCCATTTGATCAGCGAGATGCATGTTTCGCCCTTCGCAATTCTCGCGATTACCTTCACGAACAAGGCTGCGGATGAAGTCAAGGAACGTGTGGCTTCTCTCGTGGGTCCCGTCGCAAGAAAAATGTGGATCGCAACATTCCATTCGTCCTGTGTTCGGATCCTGCGTTCCCATGCGGCGCGAATCGGGTATCGGTCCAATTTCACAATCTACGATTCCGGCGACAGTGAGCGGCTGATCTCGTATGTGATGCGCGATTCCAACATCGATCCGAAGCGAATAAAGTCCTCGCAGGTGGCCAACGCAATCAGCCGCGCCAAGGACGACCTGATCGATCCGGCGGGCTACCAGGCCCAGATCGACAACTGGCTGGAGCGCGAGGTGTCGGGGGTCTATTCCGTTTATCAAAAGCGCCTGCGCGAAGCCAACGCACTCGATTTTGACGACCTCATCATGTTGACGGTGCGGGTATTTCGAGAATGCCCGGACGTTCTGGAAATTTATCGTCAGCGTTGGGAGCACATCATGATCGATGAATTCCAGGACACCAACGGCGCGCAATTCGAGCTTGTCCGCCTATTGGGCGGCGGGGTAGGCGCCGTTTCTGAGAGAGACGTTCCGCTCGAGGGGACAGCCGGTAACGTGGTCGTGGTCGGCGATATGGACCAATCGGTTTATGGATTTCGAGGGGCCGACTATCGCAACCTCGCTCGCTTTGAAGAGGCATTTCCAACCGCTCAGGTCATTACCCTGGAACAGAACTATCGTTCTAGCCAGCACATCCTTTCGGCCGCCAATGCCCTGATCGAGAATAACCGCGCCCGTAAGCCGAAGAACCTTTGGACCGATTCCGGGCCGGGCGAAGCAATCGTGCGGTATCACGCCGACAACGAGCACGATGAAGCCGCCTTCGTTTCTACTGAAATTCACCGCCTTCGCGACACCGAAGCCGTCAACTACGGCGAGGTCGCCCTTTTCTATAGAACCAATGCTCAGTCCCGAGTCGTCGAAGAAATTCTCAGCCGGTTTGGGATCCCCTATCGAATCGTCGGCGGAGTGAGGTTTTATCAACGCAAGGAAGTGAAGGATCTGCTTGCCTATCTGAGGGTCCTGGTAAACGAAGCGGACACAGTCAGCTTGAAGCGCATCGTCAACACCCCGCGCCGGGGCGTCGGCGATCGCACGATTGCGGAGCTTGAAGCGTACGCGGCCTTGGCGGGGATAACGCTTTACAGGGCCTTGGAGATCGCTGTGGAACTTGAGGATGGGGCCGCTCATCCTTCAAGAGTGCCGGGGATTTCACGAAGGGCTCTTGGTGGTATTGCCGACTTCGTTCATTTGATTCGCGAGCTCCAGGCCTTCATAAAGCAAGGGGCCGGCGTGAAGTCGCTGATTGAAGTTACTTGGGAGCGCTCGGGCTACATGTCTGAGCTTGTCGCCGACCGCTCGATCGAGGCTTTGGGCAGGGTTGAGAACTTAAAGGAGCTTTCGGGGGTGGCCGGGGAATTTGAAGAGCGCGTGCCCGGTGGCTCGCTCGAGGAATTCTTGGCTCAAGTGGCCCTGGTCGGCGAGCAAGACGAGTACGACGCAACCGAATCGTCAGTGACACTTATGACAGTTCACAACGCTAAAGGGCTTGAGTTCCCGGTCGTATTCATACTCGGCCTCGAAGAGGGGGTCTTCCCTCATATGAGGTCGCTTTCGGATCCCGACGAGCTGGAAGAAGAGCGCAGGCTGGCTTACGTCGGTATCACCAGGGCCAAGCAACGCCTTTACTTGACCCACGCCTGGAATCGCTCGTTGTGGGGTGGCGCCAACTACAATCCACCCTCGCGCTTTTTAAAAGAGATTCCCGCTGAGAACATCAGGACGGTGGGGACAAGCCCCGGCAGAAAAGGAGCATCGGTCTCGCCAAGGTCGATGCATTCGCCCCGCAACACGCGCTACCCGGACCTCGAGCGAGCAACGGCCGAGTGGCGAATAGGACAAGAGGTTTCGCACGACCGCTATGGTCAGGGAGTAATAACGTCCTTGTCAGGATCCGGCGAAAAAGCCGAGGCGACAATCTACTTTTCCGAAGAAGGCGAGAAGCGCCTAATACTGGCCTACGCCCCAATAAAAAGCGGGAGTGCAGGCAGGCCCTCCACCCTGTAAGGTTTAGCCCCGGGATGCTCCCGGCAGGCAGCAGGCAAGATCTAGGAGGGGTTGGATGAGATTGTTTCTTGGGGGCTCCAACGGACTGGTCTTCTATGAGGACGAAGAGATAACCCCCTTGCATTCAGAGCCTGTTTTCTGCATGGTCAAAGCCACTCCGAGCCGCTTGGTTGCGGGGACTGAATCCGGCGCCGTTTTGGTGCTTGAGGGCAGTAACGGCGGCGCGGCTGTCGTGGCCAAGGATGTAGGCGACGCAATCCACGGCATGGCGGTTACCGGCAAAGGAAATCTGATTGCCAGTACTGAGCCTGCAGGACTTTGGACAAGCAAGGATCAGGGTGAAACATGGCGGGAGCTGCCGGGTCTTGCGGGCGGACCCAACCATGAAAATTGGACTGCACCCTGGGGAACGCCGCTGGTTTCGGCGATCGGGTGCCACCCCAAGGATTCAAAGACCATATTTTGTGGAGTTGAAGTTGGTGGAATGTACCGGACTCGCGATGCCGGGCGAACCTGGTTTGACCTTGAGATTCCGTGCCCCGATGTCCACTGCGTACAAATCTCTCCCTCGAAACCCGAAAGGATTTACGTGTCAACCGGCGGGGGTTTCTATTCGTCCGACGACGAGGGATTTTCATGGCGCCATGCGGGCGGACAGAATTCGCACCAGTACACAATGGGCCTGTCGGCTCACCCCGTTGAGCCCGAGCGCGTGATCGTCTCGGCGGCCAAGGGCCCTCCCGGCACCTGGAAGGGCAAGACCGGCGCCGACTGCGAAGTTTACCTTTCCACCGATGGCGGAGGCCGATTTCGCAAGGTTGCCAAGGGCTTGCGCGGAGCGGTCCGCCGCCGGGCGCTGTTGATCAACCAAAAGGTGCCCTCGGAAGTTATTTTTGGAACCTCGGCCGGTGAGTTGCATTACTCGAACGACGGCGGCGAATCCTTTGATCTGATGGCAAGTGACCTAGGCGATATTCGCAGCCTAATTTTCGCATAGTGGCAAAAGTCTATTGCTCGGGCTCTCGGGCCGACATACGGGTTCCGATGCGCGAGATCGCCTTGTCGGATACGGACGGTGGCGGAGGATCCGAGCCGAATCCGGCGCTCAGGGTTTACGACACCAGCGGCCCTTATACCGATCCTGAGGTCTCGGTCGATGTTCGCCGGGGGCTGCCGAAGCTTCGGGCAGCGTGGATCGCCGAGCGTGGCGACCTCGAGGGCTACGTCGGCCGCAGCAACGGTTTCCATGCTCCCGGACTCATTCCGGCCCCTCGGAAGGCGCTTCGGGCAAAGCCCGGCGCCAGCGTTACGCAGATGCACTACGCCCGTAGAGGAGAGATCACTCCGGAAATGGAGTTTGTGGCAATTAGGGAGGGCGTGGACCCCGAGTTCGTTAGGTCTGAAGTTGCCCGCGGGCGAGCAATAATTCCGGCGAACATCAACCACCCCGAAACCGAACCTATGGCTATCGGGCGCAACTTTCTGGTGAAGATCAACGCCAACATCGGCAACTCTTCGGTTACTTCGTCGATCGAGGAAGAAGTTGAAAAAATGACGTGGGCGATCCGGTGGGGCGCCGATAACGTGATGGATCTTTCTACCGGCGACGACATTCACGAGACGCGCGAATGGGTGATCCGCAACTCACCGGTGCCGATCGGTACCGTGCCCATCTATCAGGCCCTGGAAAAAGCCGGTGCTCCCGAGGATCTCACTTGGGACCTTTATCGAGACACCTTGATCGAGCAAGCCGAACAGGGCGTCGACTACTTCACCATCCACGCAGGAGTGCTGCTGCGCTACATCCCGTTGACCGCCAACCGAATGACGGGCATTGTTTCAAGAGGCGGTTCGATCCTTGCCGCCTGGTGTCTGGCCCATCGCCAGGAGAATTTTCTTTACACGCATTTCAACGAGATCTGCGAAATCATGGCTCGCTACGATGTGTCGTTCTCTCTCGGCGACGGGCTACGGCCAGGCTCGATAGCCGACGCCAACGATGCGGCTCAATTTGCGGAACTCGAGACCCTGGGGGAGCTCACCAAGGTCGCCTGGGAGCACGACGTTCAGGTAATGATCGAGGGCCCGGGCCACGTGCCGATGCACATGATCAAGGAAAATATGGAACGTGAACTGGAGATTTGCCACGAGGCCCCCTTTTATACTCTCGGCCCCCTCACGACCGATATCGCCCCCGGATACGATCACATCACGTCGGCTATCGGCGCCGCAATGATCGGCTGGTACGGCACGGCAATGCTTTGCTATGTGACCCCGAAAGAGCACCTCGGCCTCCCAAATAAGCAAGACGTCAAAGACGGAGTGATCGCCTACAAGATTGCCGCCCACGCGGCGGATCTTGCCAAAGGACACCCCGGGGCGCAGGCGTGGGACGACGCTATCTCAAAGGCTCGTTTCGAATTTCGCTGGGAAGATCAGTTCAACCTGTCCCTCGACCCCGAAACCGCCCGGAGTTTCCACGATGAGACCCTTCCGGCCGAGCCCGCCAAAAAGGCCCATTTCTGCTCCATGTGCGGCCCCCGGTTTTGTAGCATGAAGATTACGCAAGACGTCAGGGATTTCGCCAGGGCGCAGGGCTTATAGGCTCTAGGGCAGTTAGGCTCTACCCATGAAGATCAAGCGGGCCCTTATTTCGGTGAGCGACAAGACCGGTATTGAGGACTTCGCTCGCGGGCTTGTGGCCGAGGGAGTCAGTTTAATCGCCTCGGGAGGAACCCAGCGAATACTTGCCAGGGCGGGAATCCCGGTGGGCAGCGTCAGCGAAGCTACCGGCGCTCCTGAAATCCTGGGCGGCCGCGTAAAGACGCTGCACCCCAAGATTCACGGAGGCATTTTGGCCGACCGGCGCAATCTGCACCATGTCACTCAACTAAAAGAGCAAGAGATTACCCCTATCGATTTAGTCGTCTGCAATCTTTATCCTTTTGCAAAAACGATCGAGGCCGAAGGCGTCACCGACGATGAAGCCATCGAGCAAATCGATATCGGGGGTCCCGCCATGGTGCGGGCCGCCGCAAAGAATTTTCAGTGGGTCGGCGTTGTGGTGAATCCTGATCGTTACCCGGCGATACTCGAGGAGATGGGCTCACGAGCAGGGTCGCTCTCCGATGAAACTCGAGCCAGCCTTGCGGCCGAGGCCTTTGCGCATACCGCTTCGTACGACGTTGTGGTTAGCCGGTGGATGAACCGGGGGGCCGGCCGGTTCCCCCAGACGTTGTTCATAGCGATGGACCGTGAGACGAAAATGAGATACGGCGAGAATCCGCATCAGGACGGCGCCTTTTATGCCGACGGCGAACCCGGCTGGCAGCAGCTGGCCGGCAAGGAACTTTCGTTCACAAATCTGCTCGACCTTGACGCCGCCTGGAGGGTTGCTGCTGAATTCGAGGAAACCGTGGTGGCGATCATCAAACACACAAATCCGTGCGGGGTGGCCACGGGCGAAAGCGTCGAGGCGGCCTACCGCCGGGCCGTGGAATGTGACCCCAGGTCGGCTTTCGGCGGAATTGTGGCCACCAACCGCGAAATTGACGGCGCAATGGCTGGCAGAATGCTTGAAACTGTGGCCGTGACCGACGTAGTCGTCGCGCCATCTTTCACCAAACAGGCGCTCCAGGCTCTAAAGGTAAAGAAGAACTTGAGGGTCATCCGGTGCGAGAGGTTGAATGATTTCATGGATATTAAGGCTGCCGCAGGCGGCTTTTTGCTGCAGGATCGCGACCAGGGCGCGTACACAGAGGACGAGATGATCGTCGCCGGGAGCACCCAGCCTAACGAGCAGGATTGGGCCGACATGTTGTTTGCCTGGAAGGTGTGCAAGCACGTGAAGTCCAATGCCGCGGTTCTGGCTATTAATGGGCAGGCGTTCGGGGTGGGGGCCGGGCAGATGAGCCGGGTCGAAGCGGTCGCCCTTGCCGTTCAGCGAGCCGGGGACCGGGCTAAGGGGTGCGCCCTGGCGACGGACGGCTTTTTCCCCTTTAGGGATGGAATAGATGTGGCGGTAGAAGGCGGCGCGACTTCGATCATTCAACCCGGCGGCTCGGTCCGGGACTCAGAGGTAATAATTGCCGCCGACAATTACCGGGTGCCCATGGTCTTCACTGGCCGCAGACATTTCCGCCATTAGGCCGGCGGGGTTCCTTCTCGTAGCGGTGAGATAGAGTGACGGCACGCATTATTGACGGCAAGGCCATTGCCGCCGACATCCGGCAGGAGGTCGCACGTGGGGTGGCGAGCCTCCAGGCCGGTTCCCAGCCGGTTACGCCGGGCCTTGCGGCGATCCTGGTGGGCGACGACCCCGCTTCTCAGGTTTATGTCGGGTCAAAGGAAAAGGCTGCCAACGAGGCCGGGATGAACTCGTGGGTCCACCGGCTCCCGGCGACTGCTACCCAGACCGAGCTTATGGATCTCATCCGCAAGCTAAACGACGACCCCGCGGTGCATGGAATCCTGCTTCAGCTTCCCCTTCCTGCGGACCTCGACGCCGAGGCCGCCATTGACATTTTGGACGGCTCTAAAGACGTCGACGGCCTAACCGCAGCCAGCCACGGCCGATTGGCCCTGGGCCGCACCGGATTCGTGCCCTGCACCCCGCTTGGGATACAGGTATTGCTCGACCGATCCGGAATTCAGGTTGGCGGCGCCCATGCCGTGGTGGTGGGCCGCTCCAACCTGGTCGGGCGTCCAATCTCGACCCTACTCTCGCTAAAGTCGGCCGACGTGCCTTTTGCAACCGGTCAAACGAGCCCGGCCAACGCCACAGTGACCTTATGTCACACGGGCACGACCGATCTGGCGGCTTTTACGAGGTCGGCAGATATCCTTGTAGTGGCTGCAGGCAGGGCAAGGTCAATAACTGCCGACATGGTGAAACCGGGCGCCACCGTGATCGATGTGGGTATCAACCGTGGCGAGGACGGCAAGCTGGCAGGCGATGTTGATTTTGAGCCGGTGGCGCAGGTAGCCGGCGCCATAACGCCGGTCCCCGGCGGCGTGGGGCCCATGACTGTCGCCATGCTGATGTCGAACACGCTCACAAGCGCGGCCCTAAGGCTTTAGCGGTCGTAGTGTTTACTGCATGTAAGGAGACGTTTTCGGCCTTCCGGCAATCGCACGAACGTCAGACGAAGAAAGGCGCTGGCTGAGGCCGACCAGGCGCCCTCGCGATCTCCTTTGAGTTGATGAACTCGTAACGACTTTTGTTTCTCATCTGTGTCCAACTGCCCTAGGGCTTTTAGAAAGGACTTGCGGTCGGATGCGGTGAAGTCTTTGGATGCGAAGCTTGTTAAGAAAGTTTCGGTGAAGTCGAGAGACTGGTAGCCGAGGCCTGGGCTAATCGGCCATGTCCCGAAGTTGGCTCTCAGTCATTTTGCGGACCCGGCCTTTTTTAGAATCCTGATGGGCCCTTGCCAGCAATTTTCTGTGTTCGGGCGTGTATGCCCAGGCATCCTCACGCCTCAGCAGCATCGCGGGCCGAAGAATGACCGCATCTTGGTCAGTATCCACCTCGACCTCGAATTCGGTTTCGCCTTCAAGGCCCAGCCGGTGGCGGGCATCAGCCGGGAGGGTAAGCCGTCCGGTCTCGTTCATTAGAACCGTTCGAGTTTGTTGGGCCACCATGCAATTTTAGGCGTTTCTGCCATTATGTCAAATTGCCAATATGACGAATCTACCAGTTATCGACCGCAGTAGCCGAAGGCAAGGCCGTCCGACCGGCGCGAGGTGCAGATCGTCATAAGTTAGGGACGAGCGGGATTTTCATGTCGGCGGCGAGATCGCGAAGCCGTTCGTCGTAGGCGGCCAGCTCGATTTTGAGATGCAGTGACCGAATAAACAAAAGCGACGACATGTGCAGTGCGTCCAGGGTTCGAACGGGCCGTGGGAACGGCTCCATGGCACGCTCAAGGACCTGCGGCGCCAATTCAATGTAAGAGACCTTGGCCAGAAGATGCCGTGCAGCTTCCTCGTGCGTGGTCGCCGCCGAATAAGAGTTCAGTCGCACCCAGGTTTCGTACTCAAGAAGGCGGCTAGACAGCAGAGTTGCCGACCAGATTTCCGGGGGTGGTTTGCGGTCTTCGGACAACAGTTCCGCGAGTACCACCGAAGTGTCGAGATAGATCAGCGCTCTTGCCTGTCAGATTCCAGGCCTTCCAGGACTTCTTTTAGTGTGCCGAGGGCGGGGGCCTTCGGGGGAGGGCCCACCGAGCCGACTGCCGGGGAAATAAAGCCATTTCTAACTGCATCGGCCAGCATCGCATCCGGCAGGTGTCGTTCCCGCGATGGCGAAGGCGGGCCTAACTCCGCTACGACCTTGTCCCTGTCCGAAACAAGCACGGTTTCGCCAGCGTTAGCCAAGCGAACGTATTCGCTCAGCTTGTTTTTAAGGACCTTTATGCCAACCGTTAGCATTCAGCATCATAGTAGCTACTGGTAGCTACGTTTGTCAACTCGCCTCGCCGATGTTTTTCTCTAGCTGCTCCGCCCCTAGACCTTAGTCCCCGTCCCGGCTTCGCGCTCGGCCAGTTTTTGGTAGAGCCTGGGTGGGGGGCCTGTGTAGTCTGAGTCGGGCCGGATCAGCCGGTTGTTGCTGAATTGCTCCCTGGCGTGGGCCGTCCAGCCGCTGATTCGGGAGGCCGCGAAAACGGTTGTGAAAAGCTCTGTGGGGATTCCGAGATAGTGATACACCGCGGCGGCATAAAAATCGACGTTGGGGTATAGGCCCTTCTGGTCCCTCACAATTTCGTAGATTCGCTCCGACATATCGAACCACTTTGGGTCCCCCTTGCGTGCCGCGAGGTCGCGAGCCAACTCCCGCAGAACTGTGGCCCTTGGGTCTTCCGTCTTGTAGACGCGGTGCCCGAAGCCCATGATTAGTTCCTTGCGGGCCAACCGGCCCTTGATGTCGGCCTCGACTGCATCCATGTTGTCGATCCTGCTCAGCATTGCGAAAACTCGTTCGTTGGCGCCCCCGTGAAGGGAGCCCTTCAAGGTGGCGATCGCTGAGGTCATCGCAGAGTGGATGTCCGAAAGGGTCGCGGCCGTGACCCGAGCCGCAAAAGTAGAGGCGTTCATGGTGTGGTCTGCGTGCAGTACCAGGCAGATATCCAGGATCCTGGCGTCTTCATCGGAGGGAATCTTCCCGGTTAGTACATAAAGCATGTTGCCTGCGTGCGTTAAGTCGGGGCTGGGCTCGACCGGCCAATGACCGTTTCTCAGTCGATGGTATCCACCGATCATCTGGGGAAACCTTGCCACGAGCCTGATTGACTTTCTAAGATTCGCTTCGTCGTTGGTGACGGACTCCCATCCGTCGGGATCGTGAGCCGATTCGGCCGAGACTATTGTTCGAAGCATCGACATTGGCGATGCGGTGTTTGCGAGGGTGACCAGCAATTGCTTGGTGAAGTCGTGCAGGTCTCTTTCCTTGGCAAGCTGTGCTCGCAGCTCTTCAAGCTGCGCGAGGTTGGGTAGCTCAAGGTGATGCACCAGATAAACAACTTCCTCGAAGGAGCTGTGAGCTGCCAGATCTTTCACGTCATAACCGGCGTACATCAGCTTTCCGAGGCGGCCGTCAATATCCGAGATCGAAGTCTCGGCAGCAACTACGTCTTGAAGTCCTGCCCCGCTAGCCATATGTAAAAATTATCTTACCCATTGATCCTCCTAGAATGCACACCGGGCCCATATACACCGGAGGCTGCGAAAGGATACCCTGCTACGAGATTATTCGTTTAAGGAGGGCCGATTGGCTCATAACGTAACTTTTATACCCGGCGACGGCGCCGGGCCAGAAATCGCCGAAGCGACACGTCGCGTCCTCGAGGCGACCGGGGTGGACTTCGTGTGGGATGTTCAAGACGCAGGCGCCGACGTGGTGGAGCAATGGGGCACTCCCTTGCCCAAGCATGTTCTGGAATCGATCCGCACGAACAAGGTAGCTATTAAGGGGCCTATTACAACTCCGGTCGGAACGGGCTTTAGAAGCGTAAATGTTGCCCTTAGGAAAGAACTCGATCTCTACACGTGTCTTAGGCCCTGCAAGTCTTATCCGGGCGTGCGGTCCAAGTATTCGAATATCGACATTGTGGTGGTTCGAGAGAACCACGAGGACCTGTACGCGGGGATCGAATTCGAGATGGGCACCCCCCAGGCGCGTAAATTGACTGAGTTCATCTATCAGTCTGTAAAACGCAAGATCCGGGAAGATTCGGGGATCTCAATCAAGCCGATATCTGTTTTCGGCACCGAGCGAATAGTGAAGTTCGCATTCGAGTATGCAATACGCAACGGCCGCCGTAAGGTGACTGCCGTTCACAAGTCGAACATCATGAAATTTTCCGACGGCCTGTTTCTTGAAACAGCCCGCAGGGTGGCTGAGGGATATCCGGCAATAGAGTTCGAAGACCGAATTGTTGATAACTGCTGCATGCAACTGGTCGCTCGGCCCGAGGAATACGACGTCTTGGTGGCGCCCAATCTTTACGGCGACATCATCAGCGATCTCGGCGCGGGCTTGGTCGGCGGTCTCGGCGTCGCCCCGGGCGCCAACCTGGGAGACGAGGTTGCGGTTTTTGAGCCGACCCACGGCTCTGCGCCAAAATATGCGGGCCAAAACAAGGTAAACCCAATGGCGATGATGTTCTCCGGTGTTTTGATGCTTCAGTATTTAGGAGAGGCAGAGGCCGCCCGCAAACTCGAAAGCGCCCTCGCATTTGTAATCTCCGAGGGTAGGAGCGTCACTTACGACATGTTGCCCCAGCGAGACGATCCGAGCGCCGTCGGCACCTCTCAAGTGGCCGATGCTGTGATTGAGGCCATGGAGGGCAATCGCGGGGCGACGGACTAATCCCCAAAGTAGCGATCGTCGGGGCCGGCTACGTCGGCCGCACGACGGCTCTGCGCATTGTCGAGCGCGGCATGGCCGACGTGTGTCTTATCGATGTGATCGAGGGCTGGCCACAAGGCCTGGCGCTCGACTTGAGTCATTCGGCGCCCATCCAGCGTTTCGAAGTGAGGGTAACCGGTGCCAACGACTACAAAAAGGCTGCCGGTGCGCACGTTGTGGTTGTGACTGCCGGCCTCGCCCGAACCCCCGGGATGAGCAGATTGGATCTTGCAAACAGCAACAAGGCCATCATCGAAAAAGTGGCCGCCGAAGTTGCCGAGCATTGCCCCGAGGCAGTGGTGGTTGTTGTAACCAATCCGCTGGACGAGATGACCTATTGGTTCGCCGAAAAAAGTGGGTTCCCCAAGCAGCGGGTAATGGGGATGGCCGGGCTTTTAGACTCGGCCAGGCTGTGCTCCTATATTGCCGAGGAGCTGAAGGTATCGCCGCTTTCCGTCGACGCAATAACGCTAGGCTCGCACGGCGAAGACATGGTTCCCTTGCCGCGGCTCGCAACTGTTGACGGCAGGCCGCTGACCGAACTGCTTGATGAATCGGCGCTCAAGAGCCTTTTCGAACGTACGGTCGGCGCGGGGGCCGAGGTGGTGAGCCTGCTGGGGAATGCAAGCGCGTTTTATGCGCCGTCAGCAGCGGTAGCGAAAATGGTCAATGCGATCACCGGGGACAGCAAGGAAGTTCTGCCGGTCAGCGCCTGGGTGACCGGCCAGTACGGCGTGAACGAAACCTACCTGGGAGTACCGGCGCGCCTCGGCCGAAAAGGCGTAGAAGAAATTATCGAGCTAGATTTGGACGATCAAGAACTGGGGAACCTTAAGGCAGCAGCTAACGCAATCAGCAAGCGCTGCGTCGATCTGCAGGCGGGTTAGACCCAGTGCCCTAGTCGAACTGGTCGAGCATTGACCACCAAGCATCGAGCGCAAGATGTGCAGACTCGCGTGAAAACTCAGAATCTACGAACCCAGATCGAATCGCTTCCGCGTGGTGAACATCCATCGTTGCGTGCAGATCGAAAAATTTAAGCGCCTTCGCATCGTTTAGTTCGTAGAACTCGCGAAGTCCTGCACCTTTCGCCTTGGCGACCTCGGGTATCTGTGATTCGTAGGCATACAGAGCGCCCAGCGCCTCTTCGGCGCCTCGCAGGCACAGCGAGCGATAAGTCTCGACCAGGTTGGTGGTTCTGGGTGTGGGCTCAGCTTGCTTTACCTCAACCTCGGATACCCCAAGGCCCGCGGCGAAATCCAGCCACAACTCAGTGTGGGGCTTGGGGTGCGAGGATTCGTCGGCTAGAACCTCGGCCACGGCCGTCTTGGCGGGTCCTTCCGGCAGATGCTCTAAGGCAGATGAAAGAAATGAAGGAAGAGCCTGCTCGTAGTGGTAGTACTGCTTGGTGTATTCACGAAGCGTTTCGAGCGATACCTTGCCCTTTTGCCAGCGCTCGTAGAAGGGATGGGTTAACAAGTGCCGTTCCTTGATGATCGTGTTTATCCCCAAAGCAGCCTCCTGGTCTTAAGTTTCGAATCCGGAATAGAAAACTACACCTTTCCGCCAGGTCCGACAAGATAGACTTAGAGAACTATGAAAATTGCGATTCTGGGCGGTACTGCCGGCCTGGGTTATGGACTGGCGAAAAGACTGGCGGCTGCTGGCGACGAAGTTGTTATCGGCAGCCGGGCGGCCGAGAAAGCTGAGGCCGCAGCCGCACACGTCGCTGAGGCTGCCGGGTCTCAAAAAGTAACCGGCGGCGCAAACGCCGACGTTGTGGGCGGCGCCGATGCCGTAGTTGTCACGGTGCCTTTCCCCGGTCAGGCGGCCTTGTACAAAGCCATTAAGGAAAAGATGGCGCCGGGTACAGTTGTTATCGACTGCAACGTTCCGCTTGCCAGCGAGTTCGGCGGAAAGCCGACACGAATACTTGGAGTTTGGGAAGGCTCGGCGGCGCAGCAGGCTAAGGGAATCTTAGGAAAAGACTTTCCGGTGGCTTCCGGGTTTCACACCGTTATGTCGGCCAAGCTTGAAGATATTGCGTCGTCGCTCGATTCCGATGTGCTGGTTTGTGGCGACAAAGACGCCCGCGCGGTTGCGGAACAAATCGTCGGCAAAATCAAGGGGGCTCGCTACTTAGACTGTGGGCCATTGGAAAGCGCTCGCTTTTTGGAGTCTCTGACCCCGCTGCTGATTGGGATCAACATCCGCTACAAACTGAACCCCGGCGCAGGAATAAAAATTACGGGGATTTCTTAAGCAAGATCCTCGATCAGGGCGATTACTGCGCCTTGCGAGACCGTATCGCCCGCAGCGGCCTTTATTTCTTTCACCCGGCCGTCTTGATGGCACAAAATCATGTTTTCCATTTTCATCGCCTCAAGAACAGCGATGGTTTCTCCGGCTTTAACTTCGGCCCCCACCTCTACTTGAATTCTGACGATCGTCCCCCGCATGGGCGCGGTGACCGCCTCACCCGCGGCGCCAGAGCCGGCAGAGGTGACCTGGGGCGGCTTCGGCTTTGTTCGAGAAAGGGCGGGGTCGATCTTTTCGGTGAACGTGACTTCGTAGCGTTTGCCTTCAACTTCCACATTCACCAATCGTTCGCGGACAGAGGGCGCCTGAACGGGGGCCGCAGCCTCGCCTTGTTGTTCAATTAGCTCACTTAGGTCCAGGTCGGTTTCGATTTTCTGAGTCGAAAAGGCGCCCTCGGCGAACCAATCTGATGAGATCGCCAACTTATGAAAAGGGATCGTCGTAGGAATCCCCTTGATGTTGAACTCGTCCAGGGCCCGCGCGGTTCGTGCTATCGCCTCAGTTCGGTCGCGGCCCCAGCAGACCAGTTTTGCGATAAGCGAGTCGTAGCTTTCAGGTATTTCGGTTCCCGCTACGGCGCCGGAATCAACCCTGACGCCCGGCCCCCCCGGCTCGGCGTACCCGGTGATTAGGCCGGGGTGCGGAAGAAAGTTTTCAGCGGCGCTCTCGGCGTTGATGCGGCACTCGATGGCATGCCCGCGAGGGGCGACGTCCTGCTGGGTGAAGGAAAGAGCGTGGCCTTGGGCGACCAAGATCATTTCCTTCGCAAGGTCAACCCCGGCGACAAGCTCGCTGACCGGGTGCTCAACCTGTAACCGGGTATTCATTTCGAGGAACCAGAAGTTTGGAGGATCTCCGGTTTGCTCGAGTAGAAACTCAACCGTCCCGGCCGACGAGTATCTTGCGGCCTTCGCGATTCTCACAGCGGCGCCGCATATCTGCTCGCGAAGCTCTGGAGTAACGGCGGGGCTGGGCGACTCCTCGATTAGTTTTTGGTGCCGCCGCTGCAGCGAGCAGTCTCTTTCGCCCAGATGGACTATCTGGCCGTAACCGTCGCCGATTAGCTGCACTTCAATGTGGCGCGGGTGCTCCAGATAGCGCTCGATATAAAGCTCCGGGCGGCCGAAGGCAGACTCGGCCTCGCGAGATGCGCTTTCAAATGCCGATGCCGCCTCGCTCGCTTCGCGGACAACTCTAAATCCGCGTCCGCCGCCCCCGAAAGCAGCCTTTAGCGTTACCGGCCATCCGTGCTCCTCGGCGAATTCCAGCACGGCTTGTGGTCCGCTGATTGGGTCCGTAGTCCCCGGCACCGAGGCCACTCCCGCCTCGGCGGCGACCTTTCGCGCCGAGACCTTGTCGCCCATGGTTGCAATGACCGAGGCCGGTGGCCCGATCCATGTGATTTCAGAGGCTTCTACCGAACCGGCGAAGGTGGCGTTTTCAGCTAAGAACCCGTAGCCGGGGTGGATTCCGGTCGACCCCGAGCGAAGCGCAATCTGAACAATCCTTTCGATGTTGAGGTATCCGCCGGAGGGGCTCCTGCCGCCGAGGAAATAAGCTTCATCGGCGAATTTGGTGTGGAGGGCTTCGCGATCGATTTCAGAATAAATAGCGACCGTAGGCAAACCCATCTCGCGACAAGCCCGGAAGATGCGAATCGCAATCTCCCCGCGGTTGGCCACAAGCACTTTGGTGATGTAGGGCACTGAACGGAATCTTAGTGGAAGCTATCGTTAGCCTCAATGGATCAAAGCGACTTGGAGTCCGCGCTTGCCGAGCACGTCCCTCAGGTTACATATCTCGAGCAGACCGGATCTACAAACGCTGTCGCTAAGAAGCTGGCATTGGAAGGCGCCCCCCACCGGGCGTTGGTCGTGGCCGGATTCCAGACCGAGGGCCGAGGCAGGTTTGACCGTACCTGGTTTGCTCCGGCCGGCTGCTGTCTGCTCTTTTCGCAGGTTATTCGCCCGAAATGTGAAGCGGAGCAATTGCCGCTAGTAAATCTGGCAGCTTCGATCGCGTTGTCACAGGCGCTCTTTGGGCTAGGGGTGGACTCCACCCTCAAATGGCCAAACGATGTTTTGATAAATGGTCGGAAGGTTGCCGGAATCCTGTCGGAGGTTTTGGATGCGGTCGGGCCCGAACAGGCTGTAGTCCTGGGAGTTGGGCTCAACGTTAACGTTGAGGAATTTCCAGAAGAGCTTAGAGGGACGGCCACGAGCCTCAGCCTCGAAGCTGGGGCCAGCTTCGACCTAATCGAGACCTTGATTCAATTCTTAATTAGGTTCGAAATTCTGCTGGAATCATTTCCGGACGGTATGGCCGAGGTCTACATAGATCTGTGCGAAACGATAGGGCGCCGAGTAAGGGTCCAGTCGGGAAATTCGGTCGTCGAGGGAAAAGCCGTAAGAATCGACGCTGCGGGCCATCTGGTGCTAGAGGGCGGCCACACTGTAACCGCTGGAGATCTGACACACTTCCAAGCATGAAGGTTGTGGTGATAGGCGTTGGGCATGTGGGCTTGGTTACCGCTGCCACAATGGCTCATGCCGGTCACACCGTCGTGGGCCTCGACGACGACTTGTCGAAGATCGAAGGGATCAAGCGTGGCGAGATGCCCTTTGTCGAGCCAGGGCTGCCGGAGCTGGTTGCCTCGGTCACTGAGGGGGGCGCCTTCGGCGGCAAGCTAACTTTCGAATCAGATTATTCGCGGGCCCTCGAAGGAGCGCAGGTTGCATTCATCTGCGTGGGCACGCCGGCACGGCCCGACGGCGAGGCGAACCTTGCGGCGGTTGAGAAGGCCGCTCTAACCGCCGCCGAGCATTCCACCGGCGACTTGGTGATCGTCCAGAAATCCACAGTGCCGGTAATGACTGCCGACAGGCTCAAGAAATTGTTTGCGAGGCAGGGCCGGGACCGGATTCATCTCGCCTCGAATCCGGAGTTTCTTCGTGAGGGCAGCGCCGTGGCAGATTCGCTCAACCCGGATCGGATTTTGGTGGGGTCCGACGATGAATTCGCACAGCAGACCATGCGTGATCTGTACGCTCCGCTGGTCGAGCAGGGGGCCCCCTATTTGGCTACTGACATCAAAACAGCCGAGCTGGCCAAGCACGCGTGCAATGCCTTCCTGGCCTTGAAAATCTCATATGCAAACGCACTTGCCAGAATCTGCGAAAAGTCCGGCGCCGACGTGACGACCATTGCCGACATCATGGGTCTTGACCGCAGAATCGGCCGCGACTTTTTGAACCCGGGGCCCGGCTTCGGCGGTTATTGCCTGCCCAAAGATGTGGCCGCCTTCAAGGCAACCGCAAGTAAATTTGGTTACGACTTCGGCCTGCTCGACGAGGTAATGAAAATAAACACCGAGGCCACAGATTCCTCGTTCGACCGGATAAAAGAGTCACTTTGGAATTTGGAGGGGAAGCGCGTCCTTCTCCTGGGACTTTCGTTCAAGGCGGGGACCGACGACACGCGGGAATCTCCCTCGCTGAAGCTTGCCGAACGGCTCATCGGCGCCGGAGTTCAAGTGATCGGCTATGACCCTCATGCGGGCAAGCAGGCTGCAAGGGCCGTTCCGGGGCTGGAGATCCACGACGACCTGTACGCCGCCGCTGAAGGCGCTCACTGCATTGTGATCTGTACCAGAGCTCAGGAGTTTGCCGGCCTGGATATGGTGCGTCTGAAGGGGATTGTCACCAATGCCGTGATAGTCGACGCATGCAATCTGCTGGACGCGAAGGCGATGGCGGAATCTGGGTTTACCTACCTGCCGAACGGCCGCCCTCCGGTCAACCTTTGAGAATTCTCGTCGCGGGCGGGGCCGGCTTTCTGGGCTCGCACCTTTGCGAGCGACTGGTTGCCGATGGTCACCAGGTCGTTTGCTACGACAACCTGTTAACCGGCAATTTAGAGAACCTGTCGGCGCTACGCCAGCACGATCATTTCGAGTTTCGCGAGCAAAACATCATCAATGAAATCGAGTTGGAAGGCGATGTTGATTGGGTGATGAATTTCGCCTCACCCGCCTCGCCGAGGGACTACCTGGAGCACCCGATCCACACCTTAAAGGTCGGGGCGGTTGGAACGATGAACTGCCTTGGCCTTGCGAAAGCGAAGGACGCCGGATTCTTCCTGGCCTCTACGTCCGAAGTCTACGGGGACCCACTGGTGCATCCGCAGCCCGAGACCTACTGGGGCAACGTGAACCCAACAGGCCCGAGGGCCGTTTACGACGAAGCAAAGCGCTTTGCCGAAGCAATGACTTATGCGTATCACCGGACCTGGAGCGTTCCCGTGAGGGTGGTCCGCATTTTCAATACATTCGGTCCCCGCATGCGCCAAGCCGACGGCCGGGCGGTGCCGACCTTCATTTCTCAGGCCGTCGAAGGAGCCCCCCTGACCGTGCATGGAGATGGCTCGCAGACCCGCAGTCTTTGCTTCGTGACAGATCTAATCGAAGGAATCGTGCGCCTGCTTGAAAGCGAGGTAGCGGAACCTGTGAATATCGGTAATCCGGAAGAAGTAACGGTGCTGGATCTGGCGAAACGGATCGTGTCCACGGCCAGCTCAATCTCGCCGATTGAATTTGTAGGACGCCCCCAAGACGACCCCGAAAACCGGTGCCCCGACATAACTAAGGCGAACGCCTTGCTGAATTGGACCCCGAAAGTTTCGCTGAACGAAAGTCTGGCCAGCACCGTTCATTGGTGTCGCCATGCCTGGGTGAAGGGTCAGCCGTTGAATAGCCTGGAGCGCAGCACGCCGGCTTTGTGAAGCCTGAACCGGGCCATCGTCAGTAGCGTCCCCAGCCCGTATTCGATGTTGGCCGCCATCGAAGTAGAAGATGCGTCGGCGTGGTAGCGAGTGTGGATGGGAACTTCGACGATGCGCTGTTCCAGGGCTACCGCCTGAGCGATCATCTGGCTGTCGAAAACAAAGTCGTTTGAGTTTCGCATGAAAGGCACCGAGCGCAATAACGACTTGGAATAGGCTCGATACCCGGTATGAAGCTCACTGAACCGCCGGCCCAAGGCTATATTCTCAATCGCAGTCAGCGCTTTGTTAGCCACGTATCTGTACCTGGGCATTCCTCCTGCGATCGCCCCTCCCGGGGTAAGCATCCGGCTGCCGAGCACGAGATCGGCCGTTCCCTCCTGTATGGGCTTAATCAAGGTAGGAAGCAACGCAGGATCATACTGCCCGTCCGGATGCAGCATCACCACGATGTCGGCCTCGAGCCGTAAGGCTTCTAAATAGCAAACCTTCTGGTTTCCGCCGTAACCAACATTATGAGGAAGGGCGATTGTGTGGATAGGAAGCTCGCGAGCGATCGCCAGAGTGTCGTCCCTGCTGCCGTCATCTACAAGCAAAACTTCGTCAATGCAGTTGCCAGGGATAGCCTCCCAAGTTTCGGCGAGGGTCTTTGCGGCGTTGTAGGCCGGCATTACGACAAGAACGAAGTGAGAAGACTCGGCATGGGGCATGATTGCTTGATCGCGACCTTTGGTCTATGGAGGAAGGGATGTACGTTTGCCAATGAACCAGTGAACATTACCAATTCAGGAACGAAACACCACAACTCGATAGTCACGGGCGAGCGCATTGTTACCCGAGACGGCGGGTTCAATCCCAGCTGGCAACGGCACGCGGCTTGCTACGGGTTTGCGGCGGGCCTTATTGGACCGGGAGTAGTGCTCGATGTGGGATGCGGCCTAGGCCACGCCAGGAGCTACCTCGGTTCTCGCCGAACCATCGGTATCGATCTGGATCACTCATCTCTTTGCGGCCAGGACCGCGAGGCGGTCAGGGCAGATATGCGCCGACTGCCGTTTGGTCCAGGCGCCTTCGACGCCGTTGTGAGCATTCATGCGATTGAGCATGTTCCGGACGCCAAAGTTGCGGTTTCCGAGACTTCACGCGTTCTCGCAACAGGGGGCGTCGCCATATTCGCAACACCCAACCGGCTGACTTTTGGACTTCCGGACGAGATCATAGATCCTTACCATTTCGTTGAATATGATCCGCAGCAGCTAGAGACTCTATGCTCCGAGGCCTTCTCGGAAGTTGAGATCCATGGAATTTTCGGATCAGGGCGCTACATGGAGTTTTTCGGGTTAGAAAGAAAACGGCTGGATACGCTGCTCAGCCTTGATCCGCTCAAGCTAAGGCGCTTCATCCCTTTGCGGGCTAAGCAATTGCTTTACGATTGGAAGCTTTCGCACTCGCGGCGGAACCCAGACGCCTCGGCCGAGCAGATTTCTGTCGAGGACTTCGACCTGCGATCCGAGAACCTGGAGCAGGCGCTGGACCTGATCGCCGTTTGTTCGGGCCGGAAATCGGGCGTGCCGCCCGCTTGAAGGTTGCATCCTCGGAGACGCTTTTTCGTAGAGTTGCGCGACTCAGCCCGGTAGTCCCGCTGCTGCTAACTGCGGTGTACTTGCTCGTTTTGCCCTTCAACCTGCAGCGTCTGCTGAGAATTGTATTCTTGAACAGCGACGTCGCCTCGATACCCGTCCTCAGCGAGCAGATAGCCTCTGGGGAAGGTACCGCCTGGATCAGCATCGTCACCTACTACTCGACTTTTCTGTTCAACCTTGCCACCCGGTGGCTCCCCTTCCATCGTGGGCTGTGGGAGGGCTCCTCGATCGTCTTGGCGCTCGCCGGAGTCGTCCTTATGTCTTGGTCCGCGAGGCAGGCGGCCGGCAGGGGTGCGGGTGTGCTTATGTTTGTTCTCGGCGCAGCCGCCAGCCCCCTCCTGCTTATGAACACCCTTGGATTGCGAGGGCCCACCTGGTTTACGGTCGGTCTGCTTTCGGCCTTGCTTGTGTTGATGGTGCGGGTTGTCGAGTCAGGGACAAGTCGCAGACTCCTGGTGGCGGCGGTGGTGGTGACGGGAGCAGTCACCGGAGTCAATTTGGCCTCGGACCCGCTCTTGCTGGCCAGCGCGATTGGCCCCTTTCTGGTGGCGGCGGTTCTCGCGGTGTTGATCGTCCCCACCAGGAAAGGACATATCGCAGGCGCCTCTGCCGGCTTGTGTTTTCTCATAGCAGCGTCGGCGGCGATAACCCGCTTAGGAATGACTCATCTGGGTTTTTCCGTCGGCCATCAAGGTGCCATCGACCCTGCAGAAGTGACGTTCGCTTCCGGCTCGATCATTGGCCGGAACCTCGGGCTTTTTTTGACCGACATGCTGACCTTTACAAACGGAGACTTTCTCGGCCGGCCCCTTTCCTTGGCGTCTGTGGCGCGTTTGGCTATCGGCATTGCTTGCTTGATGTCCCTGTGCCTGCCCCTTGTTGTTTTGCGACGCCGCTTAATGTTGCGATCTTTGAGTCCAGCAGACGGCTCAGCGGCGCCGGTCCTGATTGCCTTCTGGGCCTCGTCGGCTGCTCTTGTTGCGGCAGGCTTTGTCTTTAGCAATATTGCGTTCGACGGGCTGGCGTCTGCACGCTACCTGGTTCCCGTCTACTACGCCTGCGCCGGATGTACAGCCATTTGGGCCGCAAATTCGAGTCGTCAACGCCTTGCGGTTGCGCTGATTGCGACGCTGATTTGCCTGTTCAGCATAAAAGGTCAGTTCTCTCTCGTGGGTACCGGAGAAGCAGAGCGCCTGTCGGTGGATGGCCCGCGCGTTATTTCACTGCTGCGCGATGAAGGCCTTAGCCGGGGATATTCCACGTACTGGGACTCTTTGTCTTTGACCTGGCTGAGCGACATGAGGGTCACGATCGCTCCGGTGGTGGATTGCCTGATCCCGGATCGGGGGCTGTGTGCTTTCCCCGTCAACTCTTTCGAAAGGTGGTACCAACCCGGGGCGGCATCGCGGACCTTCCTGCTTGTTGGCCCCGAGCGGCCATGGGGCTTGCGTAGCCCACCCCCTCCGCTGCTGGGAACGGCCACCGAGGTTCATAAGGTGGGGGAGTTCTCGGTCTACGTTTACAGTTATGACCTGGCGCTCAGGATCAAGCCTTCCAAACAGTAAACTGCCAGAATGCATTCAACGTCTCGGGTGAATCTTCCTGCGATCGACGGCATGAGGGGTGTTGCTGCCCTTCTCATTCTTTTAACTCACGTTCCTCTTTTTATTCTGGCAAAGGGGCCGCCTCGCGCGGTCATGATGTCGTTCTACATGGGGGTCGATCTCTTCTTCGTTCTGAGCGGCTTCGTGCTCTTCTTGCCGGTTGCTCTCGGGTCGGGCCGCTTCGGCAGCAAGAAGGCGTACTTCGTACGCCGGGCCGGGCGAATCCTGCCAGCTTATTACGTAAGCCTGGTAATCGTAATCGTCTTGAATTCTCTGCTGACCAACTCTCGCGTGGCCCTACCTCAGCATTCTTGGCGGGCGCTTCTCACGCTGGGGAGCCACCTCACCTTGGTGCAGCATGAGCTTTCTCCGTCCAGCGAGGGTTTCGGGGTCAACACCGTCATTTGGACCCTTTCTATTGAGGCCCTGTTCTATCTACTGCTCCCTTTTGTGGCGGCCTGGTACTTCAAGCATCCCTACTCGGGTTTGCTGCTTGCACTCGGCACCGGAGTGCTATGGAAAATGGCCGCTACGCATCCCCTATTTACGTTGCCGGGGGTCGACTATGAGACGACTCGGGTAGCCCTCGCGTTTCAATTCCCAACGTATTTAGGCCATTTTGCAATGGGCATGACTGCGGCCCGCGTCTACTCGAGCATCAGAGCCTCGGGTCTGCCAAAACGGTTGGTCCGAGCCGTTCCGGCTGTTCAGGTGGGGGCACTATTGGGACTTTTGTATCAGATGCACGAGGCGGGACAAGCCCGCCAGCTAGGCCGCTGGGAGTTCGTGCGGCATGCGACAGGAACAACGGGGGTGGCGGCCTGTTTCGCTCTCTTCCTGCTTTGCACTGTAGTCGGTCCGTCCTGGAGCCAGTGGCCGCTTGCCAATCGCTTTTCGCGGTGGATGGGTGAGATTAGCTACGGCGTGTATCTGTATCACCTTCCGATTATCGGTTTTGCCTTTACAACTTTGAATTATGAAAAATACGGGAGCTCAAATTCTGTGGTCAAAATGTTTATGTTGGCTGTGCCTGCCGCCATTTTCGCCGGCTGGATTTCCCATATTGCAGTTGAGCGGCCCATATACCGAAGGGCGAGGGATCTATCGCGCCGGATCGAAGCTCCCTTTGATGAGGACCAGCAGTCTCTGCGTGAACTGACCGGGGCTATCCACGCGCCTCGAGAGGCGCTCCAGCCCGATGCGGTTTAAGAACCAGTTCCGGCGGGGTCCCGTTGAAAATCGGGATCCCGATGAACTGCTTGTCGAGGCTGCCTACAGAGGCCTGCTGAACAAGGCGCCGGATGCTCAAGGGTTTCAGTTTTGTCTGTCTGCTCTCAAAAACGGTTTGGCCTGGGAGGAGTTTCTAAGGAACATCTTGTCCTGGCATGAGTTCGAACCGCCCATGCAGAGTTCACCTATGCGCGTGTTTGAGCTCTTGATGCGCGAGAGGGCCTCGCTCGAGGGCATGGATGCAGATGTGACAATCGAATTAAGTGCCGACGTCGGCCTTGACAGGATGACGATGCTTCGCGGGCCGGTTCGGGACGCGTCCGTGTTCACGTCCATTATCCAAACCGGGGGCATGTGGGAGCCCAACGTAACTAAGTTTCTCACCAATTACTTGAGTCCCGGCCACGTGTTTGTCGATGTAGGAGCGAACCTTGGATACTTCACGATCGTCGGTGGGGTCAGCGTCGGCCCCGAAGGCCGTGTTGTTTCATTTGAGCCTGCGGGTAGCAACCTGGAATACCTGAGGCGCAACGTGGATATCAATGAACTCTCGAATGTTCAGGTCGTTCCGTATGCTCTTTGGAACAGCCGCGGGACTCTGTCGATGGCCGTTCCTGATGACTTCCTGGGCGGGGCGCACGTCAACGAACCAATAGTGGAAAGCGGAGATGCAGGGCAGGCCGGGGACAACGCAGTCTGCGCCCCGCTGGACGAACTGGTTTCTTCAGGCGAAGTGGAATTGAGCCAATGCCGGTTGATGAAAATCGATATTGAAGGTTCTGAGCCCTTCGCCCTCGATGGCATGCAAGCAACGCTGGCCGCTCTTAGGCCTGCCATCGTCATTGAGGTTAATCCACATTGCCTGGCGTTTCTGCGTCTGGGCCCCGAAGCGGTCTGGGACCGGCTGAACGATCTCGGTTATTTCGTTGGAGTGCTTCCCCAGCCACATCAAATAGCAGTCTTAAGCCGGCTGCCTGCGTTTCCTTTCGTGGAAGGCGCCTGCAAACTTGAGTCCTGCTCCCAAATGCAGGAGATTCTGGCAGAGCTGAGTTCCGACGGGCCGGCTTGGCTCGACCTGGTGGCGTTGCCGAACGAATTGGCCGAGCGCACTTGATCTCGGCTCAGGAAACCGCTGCGCAACGCCTCGTCGTTTCGGTTTACCGGGCTTTGCTCGAGCGCGATCCTCTGCCCGAGGAAGCAAGCCGGCATAAAAGAGCGCTGGGTGCAGGTTTGCCCTGGATGGACCTGCTGGGGGAACTGCGCGAATCCGAGGAGTTTGATGGAATACCCTCAAGTAAATCTCAGGATATTTTCGAGGAGATCAGTCGTTTGCGCCCCTTGCTGGTCGCAGGCGACGCTGACGTCACGATACCTCTGCAGGCATGTGAGAAATTCGTAACGGGCCTTCGGCTAAGAGGGCCCGTGCGGGACATCACGGTTTTTTGGCATCTTGTCCATGATCGGGGTATCTGGCAAAACGAGCTGACCGAGGCCATCATGGCGTTGCTCAGGCCCGGCGATGTCTTTTTAGATGTAGGCGCCAATTTCGGGTACTTCACGGTCCTAGCGGCCTCCCGGTCCGGGTCGAGACACCCTGGCTCTCGGCCGCCCGCTGCGATTGCCTTTGAGCCCCTTGAGACCCATGCCGGGTACTGCCGCCTCAATGTCCGGTTGAATGGGCTCAACAATGCACAGGTTGTTCCCTATGCTCTATGGAACGAGGAAACGACGATGCAAATACAAGAAGACGGCGGCCTCGCCGACCAGATGGGGGGCGCCCATTTGGTTTCAACCCGCTCTGAATCACAGGGCGAAGGCAAGCAGCAGCTTGTCAAATGCGTGACTCTGGATGGGTTGGTGGAATCCGGGGAAGTGGCTATCCCCAAGTGCCGGTTGGTCAAGATAGACATTGAGGGTGCCGAGCCCCTAGCTCTCGCCGGTATGACCAAGACTCTCGAAAGAACACGGCCTTTGATGCTCGTCGAATTCAACAAGTATTGCTTGGAGAGGATGGGCCAAAGCGTTGCTTCGCTTTGGGACGGACTGCAGGGCCTCGGCTACTCGATGTACGCTTTGCCCGCTCAGCATCAAGTGTCGTTCGCAGAAAGCGTGATTGCCTCGCCCGACGCCGCCCAAAATCGGCTTGGGACGCCAGGAGTTCGTCTTTTGCGGTTGAACACGTTGGAGAAGGCGGCCGAGCTGACCGAAGTCCTCGACAATGCCCGGCCTCCCTCGGATCCGATTGATTTGCTCGCCGTGCCGGCCGGATTGGGCTTGTCTTCAGGGCTCTAACAGGGTCTCAACGAAGCTAACGACCCTTTCTGCCGTCAGCGCGAAATTCGTCTGCTCGGCGTAGAGTTTGCCGGCTGCAGCCTGGGCCGCTCTGCGTTGGGGATCTTCCAGGAGCCTGCCGATTCTCGCAGCGAGTTCGCTTGCCGAAACATCGGAGTCAAGGTAGTCGATAGCCTCAGAGGGAATTTGACGGCACGCCGGAATGTTGGTTATGACCGGCAGGCCGGCGGCCAGGCAGTCATTCACCGCCGACGAGCTTTCTCCATTGGTTGAGTATCGGACGTGAACCGAGCATGACGCCCGGCCGAGCCATTCCCGATATTGGTCAGCCGGAACGTCATCGACAAAATCAACTGCTTCGCCGATGCCACGTCGGTATGCGTAATCTCGAAGAGCCGGGGCAAGGTCCTCCCGAAGGGGCCCGACGAAGGCCAGCCTGGCCGGGATGCTACGCCGCAGAAGGGCAAGGGCGTCCATGACCAGGTCCGGTGCTTTAACCTCGGCCACAAAGCCAAGGCAGACAATAATCGGCGGAGTTTCTGGATCCGGCAAAGACCCGAAAGGCCTGGGCGCGGCAAGCGGAATCACCGACAAGGGCGGGAATCTTGCCTCGGGGCCCAGGTCAAGCTTGAGCAGCCGTTGGGCAACCTCAGAATTGACTATTACGCCGCGACATGACTTGACGATTTCACCCGTCATTCCCACCGCGAAATCGACGTACTCTTGCGGAAGGTACGAAAGCCGGCGAACAATGTGATCGGGGGCCCGGGGTCCGTACAGTTCGCTCACTTTGCCGGTCATGAACGTGCCCCACTGCTCGATTGGCAGGTGGCTCATCGCGTAGCTGAGATAGAACAGAGGAATCCGAATGTCATGCAGCCAAATGATCCCCGGATAGCTCAGCGCTGCGTCGTAGGTGCGATGGTGATGTTGGTTGTTCCCGAAGCTGTAGATGATCGCGTCGTACGACATGGGGTTGAGTATCCTGCCAAGGGCGCCGATAGAGAAGTATCGAGCGTCGCGCAGCGTGCTTGCCAGCCCACGGTCGAACTTGCCCACTGTGATTATGTCCAGGTCGCAAAGTCTGGATAGTTCACCGGCTATCCTCCAGTTGTAATCAGCGATCCCCGACCGAATTGGCGGAAAGGGCCCGACCAATGCTATCGAGGGTCGCCTGGGCAGCCCCGACAGACCTGAGATGCCAAACTCACGAGGCTGAGGAAGCACTTGCAGGGCTTCAGCCGTTCTTGCCGCCACAGCTTCCCACCGGTGGGACGTTCCCTTTGTGCCGGCCGCCGACAACAGATCATCACGAAATTCACGTTCGGTAATTGAGCGGTGAATCAGGTTGGAGAGTTCGGCTGGGTCGGCCGGATTGAAGGTCGCCTGGTCGAAATTCAGAACCTCCGGCATTGCCGAAACATTTGAAACTAGAACAGGGCACCCGCATGCGGCGGCCTCGGCGGCCGGGAACCCGAATCCTTCATAAAGCGAGGGGAGCACTGATAGGCAGGCGCCTTGATACAGAGCCCTTAGAGTGGAGTCGGAGACTTGCCCGGTGAGCACCAGTTCATCGGGTTTCAGGCCACAGTGTTTAGCCCGGGCAAGCCAATTGCTGCGGTAGTCGTCGTTCAGGCTGCAAGCTATGACTAGTTGTAGATCACGCCTGACATCTTTGGGCAATTGGGAATAGGCCTCGATGAGCATGGGGGTGTTCTTCCTCCACTCCATCCCGGAAACGGCCAGCACGTAGGCTTTCGTGACGGCGGGAAGGCGCTCGTTCAAGATTTCCAGGGGCTCTTCGCTTTCCGTGGTGGGATGGAAATAGGACGAAACCCCTGCGCCGACGACTTTCACCCGGGCCGGATCGAGGTCTAGTAGTTCGAGAGCGTCGCGCCGGGTGTGCTCCGAAATAGCCAGCACGGCGTCCGCTTGCCGGAGCAACTCGAGTCGGGTGCGATAACGCTGAGCATAGTCTCGGTTCGCGAGGTATCGGGCGGGGAATCTAAGAGGAATGAGGTCGTACAGGGTGACGACGAGTGGCACATCGGATTTAATCGCATGAGGCGGGACGACTGATTGGGAAGTTACGCCAAGCTCGAACGGGGACATCACGTGGTATGCGAGGGGTCCCCGTCGGCGGGCAGCCTCGAAAGCGGACTTGGTGTTCCAAACTAGTTCGGGGTGGCAGAGCGTTTGTTGGTCCATGGCGCTTGGGAACGGAAGCAGGGGATTCAGGGACATCGCGGCGATCATTCCGGGCCGGTTGCACATGGCCTTGGCATGTTGTGCGGTGTAGCGCGCAATCCCCCGGCCGGCGTGATCAGGGCTCTGAGTCGCCTGGATGTCCAGGAACAGGCTAAAGGTTGGGCTGATCCGAGGGGCCCGAGGCGAGTAAGCGCTCCAGGCTGGCTGCCTTCTGCTCAAGCCCGGCAGCGATGCGCTGCTGGAGGGTAAAGATTTCGATGGTGCTTTCGATGTCCGTGAATGCCCGGTCCTCAAATTGCACGAGGCGTTTCTCAAGCGACTCAAATGACCTGTCGACTTGGTCCAGACGACGGTCGATGGTGTCGAGACGCAGGTGGATGTTGGCAAAACGAGGCCCAAAGTAGCGTAAAACGGGAAACAGGAAGATCCTGAGAACTGCCTTCAAGTGCGCTTTCATTGTTCTGTAAAGTAGCACGGCTATGCGACGGATCCAATCCGAGACGGCCGGGGCAATCCTGCTAATCGCGCTTTTGACGGGGATTTCCTTTCGAAGCCACATCTTCTCCGGCTCGACATTTCCCTGGGATTTTGTAGGGAGCTATTCGCGGTTCCCAGTCTTTGTTTCGGGTACCGCAGGATCTGGCTATTTCTCGGAATGGAATCCCTTTGTGGGCGGCGGGATGCCAGCCTCGATCAACATTCAACTAGGTCTTTATTATCCACTTTGGTGGTTGCTCGGGATGCTGCATATTCCGGCGACGGTAACCGTCGTGACGCTCATCCAGATCATCCACGTGCTGTTTGCGGGTGTCGGAATTCTCTTCCTCGCCCGGTCGCGGGGCCTGCGCTGGCCCTGGCCCCTCGTGGCGGCCATCGCCTACACTTTCTTCGGGGGCTTCTACGGCAATTCTCAGCATGCGGATGTAGTCCGTGGGTTGGCGTACGTCCCCTGGCTCCTGTGGGCCCTGACCATTCCGCGTGAGGGAAAACAATGGAAGAGCCTGCTTGCGGTCCCACCTGCGATGTGGCTGTTCGCTACCGGCGCCTACCCAGGCCAGACGGTCGCTGCGCTGCTGATGGGCGGCGTGTACGGGTTGACGGGCTTGTGGCAAGCGCGAAAGAGGCTAGAAATTCGCCGCCTAGCCCTCGGACTTATGCTTGCTGTCATCAGCGGGGGCCTGATTGTGGCGGCGGCAGTCCTTCCCTACGTTCAGGCCGAGCGCGCCGGCCTTCTGTACCGTCCCTCCCCCCCAACTGCTGTCGTGCGCGCAGCCTTCTCTATTCAGCCCGTAGATCTACTCGGCTTGTACCAGAACACCTTCGCTTGGCGACCGTTCGCGCACGTCCAGGTGCTGTGGGTTGGGGTCGCCGTCCTCATGGGGTTGACGGGGCTGCGGCTGAGGGACCTTCGGCGCCACGCTCCGCTCGTGGCGACCGGCCTGGCAGCAGCGACGCTGATGATGCTTCCCTCTTGGCTACCTGCTGGCCGGGTTATGGCCCGATTAGAGCCTGTGTTTCCCTCGCGGTTTCCCCCCTTCGACTACAAGGGATTTCTGGCTTGCGCCCTGGTTGTGCTGGCCGCGGTTGGATGGCGGAAGGCGGGAAGTACTTTTCATTCCAGGGTCCTTGCCGGAGTTGGGGGTCTTGCCTTGGTCTTGGGTTTGCTCCTTGCTCCGCGCGTGACTCAGGTGCCCCCCGTCCGGTGGCCGTGGCTGACGGTCGGCTTGATCGTCTTGTTGGTTGGGCTCGCCCTGTGGCCGGCGAGAGGCAAAACGAGATTCGTCGTCCCGGCTCTTTGCCTGCTGATCGTCGTTGAAGGCTTCGCGCTGCTCCCCGGCCTGATTGCCGCCCCGGGGGTTAGCCTCTGGAAGGTCCCTCGCACCGCTTTCTACCGAGCCGACCTGCACGACCGAGCGGCGCGGTCATTGCGGGATCAGGTGCGCCAACCGCCGGCCCGCCGGCCCCCCCGCGTTGCCTCTGGCGATCCATTCATCCCCTATCTGGGAGGGGACATTTCCAACGCTCTGGGCTATCTCGGTGGCGACTACTACTTGTACGACTACCTCGGAACCGTGCTCAAGGCCCGTTGGGAGGTGATGAAAGACGACGAACTACGAGACATCATGCTGAAGCAATGGACTGCCTGGACGTGGTCTTGCAAAAAAGTCAATTGCGCTAGGCCAAACATCTCAATTCCTCCAGGGCCCTGGACTGTGTCGGGGGGTGTCTCGACCACCCGGTACGGCATTTCCAGCATCGACTACCAAGTCGATTTGTCTGAGCGCACGTTTTTCCTAGAGAACGAATTCGCTTTTCCGGGGTGGAAAGCGAACAAAAGGGACATCCGCCCGGTCGTCGCCGACGGAATCTTCCGCGGCTGGATCCTTCCTCGCGGCCGCTACAGCTTCACCGCCTCCTATGTCGAGCCAGGGCGAAAGGCCCAGCTGACCCTGGGCTTCGTCGCGCTCTTGCTGTGGTTGGGTCTCCGGGTGACCCAGGGGTTCCGCCGTGACACCTTATTGATGGAATCGGGGGATTCTTGAACGTACTTATCCAAGGCCAGCATGATGGCCTGGCCTACAGCCGGTCCCGGGGCCGGCTCGATCGATACAGTTCCTACTATGCGGCTATTTGGGCGGGAAACCTTCAAAGCGGTATGTTGCCATGCTTTTTTGGCGGAAGAACCTCGCGTTTTGTTCGCAGCATGTCGAGAGCCCTGATTAGATTTGGGCGGGTGTCCTGGGGTTCGATAACTGCGTCGATGTATCCGCGTTCCGCCGCGACAAAGGGATTCGAAAACTTCTCGGTATAGTCGGCGATCAGCTGGGCTTTCATGGATGCAGGGTCTTCGGCTTCGGCGAGTTCCTTCCTGAACAAGACCTCCACAGCGCCCCCGGCGCCCATGACTGCAATTTCGGCAGTCGGCCACGCAAAGTTAACGTCGGCGCGGATGTGTTTCGAGTTCATAACAATGTAGGCGCCGCCGTAGGCTTTTCGGGTGATCACCGTTACGCGCGGCACAGTTGCCTCAGTAAACGCATAAAGCAGTTTCGCCCCGTGGCGAATTATTCCTCCGTATTCCTGATCGGTCCCCGGTAAGAATCCGGGAACATCCACAAACACAACGAGCGGGATATTGAACGAGTCGCAAAACCGCACGAAGCGGGCGCCTTTGACCGACGCGTCGATGTTGAGCGTTCCCGCCAAAACCTGGGGCTGATTGGCTACGACGCCGACCGAGTGGCCGTCGAGCCGGGCAAAGCCCGTGATGATGTTGCGGGACCATTGCGATGAAACTTCGAGAAATTCTCCATCATCGAAAACCAGCTTCAACACCTCGTGCATGTCGTAAGGCTTGGTGCTTTCCTCAGGCATTAACTCGGCGAGGCGGGTTTCGGTCCGGCTGGACTTATCGGACCCTAGAAAGTGGGGAGGGTCGTCCAGGTTATTGGAAGGGATGAAGCTAAGCAGGTATCGGACCGTCTGTAGTGTCTGTTCTTCGTCGGTGGCCGTGAAGTGAGCCACGCCGGACTTGGTGGCGTGGGTAATTGCGCCGCCGAGTTCTTGATGGGTCACCTCTTCGCCTGTTACCGCTTTGATAACCGCCGGCCCGGTGATGTACATGTGCGAAGTCTCTTCAGCCATAAAGGTAAAGTCGGTGAGGGCAGGCGAATAAACCGCCCCACCCGCACAGGGGCCCAGGATGACCGAGATCTGTGGGATAACTCCCGATGCCCTCACGTTTCGGTCGAAGATCTCTGCGTAGCCGGCGAGCGCCGCAACTCCCTCTTGAATTCTGGCGCCGCCGGAATCGTTCAGCCCGATCAAAGGAGCGCCTGTCGACATGGATAGATCCATGATCTTGCAGATCTTCTGCGAGACAACCTCACCCAGGGAGCCGCCTTCAACTGTGAAGTCCTGAGAGAAAACAAAGACTTTCCGGCCGTCCACCGTTCCCCACCCCGTTACCACGGCGTCGCCGGGAGGCTGATTTTGGCTGGGGTCGGTACCGGCCGCCAAATGCTGGGCGAAAATTTCCGTTTCTACGAACGAATCCGGGTCCAGCAAGATGTCGAGTCGTTCTCTCGCTGTGAGCTTGCCCTGGTCGTGCTGCCGCTTGATCCGAGCGTCGCCGCCGCCCTTAAGGGCCTTGGCCCTTCGGGTCCGGGTTTGTTCCAGCATCCTTTCCGCGCGGGCACCGCGGGCAGGAACTCTCTTGGCGCCATGGCGGCCTTGTGCAGAATCGGTCATTGGTCAAGGGTATTGTATGGCGATGAAGGTTCTTCGCCCGACCGGATGGGCTGCCGGGCGGCTACTCTTATTTCACCTGACCCTTAGAGAAAACCGCGCGAAATATAAGCGCTCGTCGCTCGGTTGGGCGTGGTCGATGATCAATCCCTTAGCGACGATGTTGATATTTACCTTCGTGTTCAGAATAGTTTTGAAGATCGACCCCCCCGTGGGTAACCCCAGCGGCCTTAAGAACTTCTCCTTCTTCCTGATTTGCGCCTTGTTGCCCTGGAACTTCCTTTCGAACAGCCTAACCGGGGCAACCGGTTCGATCGTGAGTAATGCGGGTCTCATCAAGAAGGTCTATTTCCCCCGTTCCGTGCTGCCAGCTTCCAACGTCTTGTCCTGGGACACCAACTTTCTAATTGAGCTAGGGGTCCTTTCTTTGGCGCTGCTTATCGTCCAAAGAGTCGTTTTTCAATTTTTACCGATTGCATTGCTGGTCGTGGTGATCCAAACGCTATTCGTATTGGGTGTTGGGCTCGCATTTGCTTCGCTCAACGTTTACTTTCGCGACGTAACGCATTTTCTAGGCATTCTTCTGCTTTTGTGGTTCTACGCCACTCCGGTCATTTATCCGCTGAGCCTTGTCCCCGATTTCCACGTTATTGCGGGCACCAGGATCCCGATCAAAGACATTTACAACCTGAATCCGATGGTGCACTTTACCGAGGCGTACAGGGCGATTTTTTATGACCTGAAGGTCCCCAGCGCTCAATCGTTTGTTTTCATGACCATCGGCGCCACTGTGTCTTTGCTTGTGGGATACACGTTGTTCAAAAGACTTGAGCCGAGATTCGCGGAAGAGCTTTGAGCGACATCGCAGTCTCCGTCAAGGGGGTTTCTAAGCGGTTCAAGATCTACCACGAGCGCAATCAGAGCCTCAAGCAGATGATTCTTCGGCGAAAACGCGGTGAGTACGAGGAGTTCTGGGCGGTGAGGGATGTGTCGGTCGACATCCCGGCGGGATCCACTTTTGGCTTCATCGGTGTGAACGGCTCAGGCAAGTCGACTCTTTTGAAATGCATCGCAAAAATCCTTGTTCCGGACAAGGGCACGATCCGCACCCGAGGGACCGTCGCAGCCCTACTGGAGTTGGGAACCGGATTTCACCCAGAACTTTCTGGACGCGAGAACATTTTTCTAAACGGCGCGCTTTTAGGAATTAAGGAAAAAGAACTCGCCAAGAAGTTCGATCAGATTGTCGACTTCTCGGGTATCGAACGCTTCATAGACACGCCGGTCAAGAACTACTCGTCGGGTATGTACGTCCGCCTCGGCTTTGCGGTGGCCATCAACGTTTCCCCGGATATCCTGCTGATCGATGAGGTTCTTGCGGTAGGGGATGCGGAATTTCAAATAAAGTGCGCCGAGAAATTCGTCGAGCTGCAGAACTCAGGCTGCACCATCATCATCGTGACCCACGCAATGGGGTCTATTCGCGAAATGTGTAGTTCGGCAGCCCTGCTTGAAAACGGTTCCATCCGCAAAATTGGCCCGGCAAAGCAGGTCGTTGCCGAATACCTATCGCAGGTAGAAGAGCACGTAACCGGCGAGTTAAGAATCCCGCCATCAACCCAGACAGAACTGGACCTCTGATCCTAGAACCATCCGTTCACGTCGGCGATCACCAGAACCGAGCCGGCGGCATTGAAAACCGTCACCTTACCGTCCGCTCCAACCTTGGCGACCACCGCATTCGAGGTCGTCTGGCCGGCGTTGAAATTGAGATTGGCCGCGTTGGGGGTAGAAGTTCCGCTCGGATAAACCGTCA
>JBPCIX010000018.1:0-19878 GCA_051005875.1 Actinomycetota bacterium
CCAGCGTCTTGCCGGCTCTTTTGGCGGCCCGGTAGATCGTGACCAGGCGATCCATGTTCTGAGCCGAGTAAAGAATCAATGTCATTGCGGGCGCAGAGCGGAACTCCGCGACCATTGCGTTTTCAACGTCGCGTTCCGACAATTCATCTCCGGGGGCATCGTCCTCCTTGATATTTGTTCCTTCCATCAGCATCACGTCCACATCTTTCGGGGGCTTGCGGAGCAGTTCTTCGAAGATTGCCGCCTTCCGCCCGTGGCCCTCAAAGTCCGCCGTGTAGAACAGGCGCCTGCCGCCTGCTTCGATCAAAAGCGAGTAAGTGTCGAAGCCGGCGTGGTCATTTAGGTAGGGGGTGATAAGAAACGGGCCCAGCGTAAGGGGAGTTCTGTGCTGAAGAAACCCGGCGGTCTTGATGTCGTAGCCGGCCCGGGTGAAAAAGGCGGCCTCCCGCAGAATGCTCGACGACGCCTCCCCCATGTAAACCGGCACCTTTGGTGACACCTGGCTAATCAGCCCCCAGTGGTCTTGATGGCCGTGGGAGATAAAGAGCCCGAGCAAAGATTTATCGTTTCCGTCATCCAGTCCCGGAATGTCCGGTAGGGGGACGACATCGGTGGGCAGCGCGGCCAGCGGCCGGCCGACGTCCAGGACGATCCGCGCGCCCCCGGCGTCAACCTCGATGCAGTTGCCGCCGATTTCGTGGGCCCCGCGGTGGATCCTGACCTTCAAAATCAACCCTCCAGAAATGGTCGCGCTTGTCTAAATCAACTGACTCTGTCCGCAAACATTTTGCTCCGCTGCTTACGGTCCCATTCGTCGATCACCGGCCTACCGGAGAATGGCGCACAGCAACCATCTTGCTCCCCCTTGGCAACGGGCGCAGATTTGGGGAAAGAATATTTTCCCTTGAATTTGAGGCGGGAGACGGCTTTGTCGGTCCCCGCTCCTAGAATGTCAGTCAAATGACAAAGACCCTTCAATCGCTCGATATTGTCGCTGAGCAGGTTCGCGCAGTTCGGAGCGAACAGTTGAAGCACTTCGAAAGTTTGGACACCAAAGCCGGTGTGATCCTGGGTTCTGCGGGTGCGACAATCGCTCTTGTCGGCCAATTATCCGGGGCAGAAAGGTACATCGGATCCGGGTTGGCTTTGGTGGCGGCGCTTGCGGCCCTTTTGGCGTTTGTCCCGCGTGACTTTCCTGTGATCCAACCGCGGCAACTTCGAGACCGCTACTTTGGTGATTTTCTTGGGGTCGACTTTGAGTAAACTTATCTAAGGAGGTAAGGACACGATGGCGCAAGACGACGATTCAAAAACGCAGCCAGAAAACTCAACTGCGGCGGCGCCTAAACCTAAACCCGAGAACCCTCCACCACCCCCCTACGATCCTGACTACGAATTGATTGGCTACCTTGAAAAGGAGCAGAAAAAGCCGGTTTAGTCACGGAGCGCTATCTCGGCCGGATCGGTTGGAATCAAGTCGACCGGGACCGGGACGCCGGCAAGGGCACGACGCATTGCGGCGCCCAGCTTGTGTTTGTCATCGACCTTCTCGAGGGCGACGCGGCGGCAGCAAGCTCTACGATCTGGCCGACAAGGCCCTCGATTCCTACCCCACACACAGGTCCAGGAGACCGTAGTCTTCTTGTGTGACAATGAAGGCACCAAATGAGTAAACGCCAAGTTATTCATGTTGATCCAGAAATTCTTGGGGGAACGCCCGTATTTGTGGGCACGCGGGTTCCTCCCGAGGCCCTGTTTGACTACCTTGAAGCAGGCCACAGTCTTGATGAATTCTTGGATGACTTCCCGAGCGTCCCGAAGGATCTTGCAATCGAAGCTCTTAAAGAAGCGAACGAGGCCCTGATTCGTCTTGCGTATTCTGCTTGACCTAGCCGGTAAAATACTCGGTCAGGGCACCTTCCCTCCGGTCGGCCCGGCAGGGCCCCCCATTCGCTGGCCTTACGCCTGGGATCCCAGACTTGGTTCGGGTCCTTTCGCGGTGACCCCCTATCGCTGAATGCCTTGTGGTCAATCTCCGCGACCCATTCCCCGGATGCCGCATCTTGCCGGACAACTCCTTCGACAACCAGGTCGTCTCTCTCGCCGGCATAATTTTCGTCGGGACTGTAGAACGTGAGACACAGCCCTTCTCTTAGCTCGATGCCCTGTCGCCTCAAGTCTTCCCGGGTTCCTATTAGGTTCAGTACCAAGCGTCCGGAATTATCGGTTTTCATTAAGTCGTGAAAGACCCTGGGATTGTTCATGAGCGTTTGCGTTGTGTCTGGTTTGACAGATCGGTCCGGCGCACTTTGGACCGAGATGCCTTCCAGTCGACCATTTGAATCAATCTTAACGCCCGAGGCCCTCAAAAAACTCTCCTCAGCAGTCAGGCCGCCCCTCACCACCAAGCTGGGATCCGGCAGACTGAGATCCCTTCGCACATCCTTGTCCACGACCCGAAATCATAAAGACGGCCGCCGACAACCAACGTGGGCCTTGAACTCGGGGACAATCTGTCCGCATGCGTTAGCCCAGCGCGGCGGAGCGGTGGGGCCCGGATCTGTTCTAAATACCGAAACCCATTTTTGACCTGCTCTTGCCGGAGATTCCGGTGGATGCCTTGATGCTATGATGCAAAGATGCCAAAGGTCCGAACGACGTTGACGGTTGATGAAGAGGTGTTGCGAGCCGTCAAGGTTCGCGCGGCCCGGTCGGGCAAGGGCGACAGCGAGGTGATAGAAGAGGCGCTTCGGCGGGATCTGGGTCTGGATCTTCTGGAACAGCTTTGGGCCAAGAATCAACTCAGCGAGAACGAAGCGACGCAGTTGGCGGTGGAGGCTCAACACAAGACCAGACGTCGCAGCAGCTAAGCGGTGCGAGCCGTTTTGGATCCAAACGTCATCATTTCCGCGCTGTTAGCTCCTGCTGGCGCCCCGGCGCAAGTGTTCCGCCTTTGGGTACTGGGGGTATTCGAATTGATCGTTTCGCCCTTATTGCTGGAGGAGTTGGAGCGGGCTCTTGGTTACTCGAAGCTACGAAAAAGGATCACAGAAGAAGAGACCCGGCGCACCGTCGGCCTGCTAAAAGACCGAGCGACTCCGGGTACAGATCCGAAGGACTCTGCTCCGCTTAAGTCGAAGGATCCCGGCGACGATTACCTTATCGCCCTGGCCCGGATGCAGAACGCCGCTTTGGTTTCCGGCGATGGACATTTACTTGAAATGCGCGAGAAAATCCCCATTTACCCACCAAGAGGGTTTCTAGAGTTGCTCCAGAGCAGCTAAAGGCGCCTGCCCGGCACGGCCGGCATGGGTACGCCCAGCGGAATGGTTCGGAGCCTCGGCCTGCAACTGGGCCCATGCCGGTCTGGGAATGCGCAACGACCATAGAATGGAAGGCGCCAAATGAGTAAACGCCAAGTTATTCATGTTGACCCAGAAATCCTTGGGGGAACGCCCGTATTTGTGGGCACGCGGGTTCCGCCCCGAGAATTTCAACAGAACCTGGAATCAGCACCAAAGCATTTGGCTTAGGCGACTTTGCTCCTTTGGTACACTATACGTATATACGTATAGGAGACCTGGATGCAGCATAAGTTGACGATAACCGTGGGGGAGGATGTTTATAGAGCACTCCATCACAAAATCGGAAGGGGATCTATAAGCCGCTTCATAGAGAACCTTGT
The DNA here is from genome assembly GCA_051005875.1 of Actinomycetota bacterium. Classification (GTDB taxonomy): domain Bacteria; phylum Actinomycetota; class CADDZG01; order JAHWKV01; family JAHWKV01; genus JBPCIX01. The sequence continues at coordinate 3,686 of JBPCIX010000018.1, forward strand.
CCGGCCGCATGTCCTCCCACAGACTTCGCTGGAGGCGGAATACCGTCGGGCTGCCCGGGAACAGGCCGCCGAGAAGGATGCCCACGAGTGGATTGAGGCGGGCGTCGGCGAAGATCTGGATTGATGATGCGCGGAGACGTTTATTGGGTGAACTTAGAGCCGGCGATCGGAGGGGAAATCAGAAAAAAACGTCCGGCAATAATCGTTAGCAATGATGCCGCCAACAAGGCGGCAAATCGGGTCCAGGTTGTGCCTCTATCTTCAAATGTGAAAAGGATTGACTCCTGGGAGGCGCGTGTCACAGTCGGTGGGCGGGCCCAAAAAGCAATGGCTGATCAAATTCGCACCATTGCCCGCGAGCGGCTAATGGACAAAGCGGGTTCACTCCCCGGAGCGGAAATGATCGCCGTCGAGAAGGCCATTAAGGTGCAGCTGGCCCTCGCCTAGCCGCGATATCCGGATCGCGGGCCGCTTGACAATCTTAGCTAGGTTAGCTAACATAAGGCGATGAAGGTGAACATGCACGACGCCAAGACAAATCTTTCTAAGTTAGTGGCTGCGCTGGAATCCGGAGAGGCCTCTGAGATCCAGATCGCTCGTTCCGGCCGTACCGTCGCCAGGCTACTTCCCCCTGCCCCCAGAGTGCGGCGCAAGCCGGGGCGCCTGGCCGACAGGATTCACATGGCTGCCGACTTCGACGACGCCCTGCCACCGGAACTCGCTGAGGCATTCGGAGCGCGGCGGCACTGAATCTAATCCTTGACACCCACATAACCTTGTGGTGGCTGTCCGAGGACCGCCGGCTTCCCAAAAAGGCCCGAAGCGCAGTGTCCGATCCAGAAAACTCGATTTTCGTCTCCTCCGCCACCATTTGGGAGTCGGCCATTAAAGCGACTTTGGGCCGGCTCGAAGTTGTGGACAACCTCCCCGAGGAAATCGAAGCGGAGCGGTTCGAGCTGATGGACATCACTGCCAGCCAAGCCTGGATGGCTGGGTTTTTGCCCCGCCACCATGAGGATCCATTCGACCGCATGCTCGCCGCCCAAGCACTCTCAGCAGATCTGAGGATGGTGTCGGTTGACGAAATCTTCGAAACCTACGGAGTCAAGGTGCTGCCCCTCGACGATTAACCGGCCAGTTCGACGAAGTGGCATAAGCGGTTGGCCCGGCGAATTCTCCAGGTGTGCGGCATTCTCAGCCGACCCGCAGGACATGCGGCTTTTGGCGGAGGGACATCCTAGGGTGAGAGTGCGGGCTCTTCGGGGGAACTAAATCGACTAATGAACGCCCCTTGTTCTGCCGATACTCTCAAGGATGCCTTTCAAAACCCATCAAGAAATCCCGCGCGGATCCAACCGCGGTCGACTGGTCACGCCTCTGGTCACGCCTCTGGTGGGTCCGGAGACGACCGGAGAAGAGGCGCATAGGCATGATTCTTAAAGATAGATACGACTGCTACCAGCTGATCAAACAGGGCCACGGGGTCGGGACTTACCTAGCGAAAGATCTCGAGGGGTCCGCGGACCAGGTGGTCGTTAAGCTTCTCAAGGCCGACACAGTAGCGCCGGCCGTACTCATCCGTCTGGAGCACGAAGCATCGGTTCTGGCCCGTCTCGGCCAAGGATCGTTCACGCCGCTGCTTGATTATGGAAGCGACGGAGACTACGTCTATTTAGTCCAGCCTTTTAGGCCGGGCCGCACCCTTAGCGAGCGGATCATGGAAGGGCCTTTGTCTGTGGAGGGCACCCTAGCTGTCGGTTGCGACCTGCTGCAGGCGTTGCAAAATGCTCACGATCTAGGCGTCTTGCATCGGGACGTTAAGCCGAGCAACATCATTGTCAATGGCGACGACCCCATAGAGGGCGCACAGTTGGTGGACTTCGGCCTTTCTTTGACCGCTTCTTTGGACCCAACATTGCGCAGCCAGGCAGTCGGCACCGCCCGCTATATGGCGCCCGAGCAATCGGGGATTGTCGATGTGTCCGTTGATGAAAGGTCGGACCTGTACTCCCTGGGAATCGTGCTTTACGAATGTCTGGCGGGCAAGCCCGCGTTTGACGCGCCCACCGTCGGCGAGGTTCTGCGGCAACATCTCAACTCTCCGGTTCCAGACCTTGGGAGCGCGGGCATTTACACTCCCAGGGCACTCGAAGGAGCGATCTCGCGCCTTCTGCAAAAAGATCCGGGCCGGCGGTATCAATCCGCCTCCGCGGCGCTGTCCGACTTTGCTGATATCGCGAAGGGAATTGCCCTTGGAGACCCGAACCCTGCGCTTGTGATCGGGCTACACGACCCAAGGACTATCATCACGGAGCCTGCTTTCATAGGCAGAGCCGCCGAGCTTAAAACCTTGGGTCACCACCTGAAGCGCACCGCAAAAGGCAGGGGCAGGTTGGTGTTCGTAGCCTCGGAATCCGGCGGGGGCAAGACGAGGCTGCTGGAAGAGTTCGCCGGTCAGGCCGCGCGTGACCAAGCCTGGGTCCTACGCGGCCAAGGGGTGGACCAGGCCGCGCGGCGTCCGTACCAGGTTCTGGAGGGAGTTGCCCTAGAAATAGACAAAGCCGCGGCTGAACAAACTGACCTCCGCGAAAGGATTCGAACCCATTTGGGAGACAGAGCCGAGGCCGCCGGGGTAGCTCTTCCTCAGCTCGCGGACGTCCTGGGTCAATACACGGCGCCGGAATTCCCCGAAGCTTACGGAGAAGTTCGAAGTTTGGCCGCTCTTGCCGCTCTGCTGGAAACTCTCGGGACGGCTGGGCGACCCGCAGTGGTTTTGCTCGACGACTGCCAGTGGACTGACGGCCTGACCATGAAGCTTATGCAGCAGTGGCAATCTTCGGCGGAAGCAAAAGGAAGCCACGTCCTTGTGGTCGCGGCCTATCGCACCGAAGAGGTCGCCGAAGGACATCCCCTGAGCACCATCGCCCCTCATGACGTTCTGGCGCTCGCGCCTCTCAAGTTCGCGGAAATAGGCGACATGGCCCGGTCAATGGCCGGACCTCTTCCGCAGAAAGCAATTGACACGGTTAACCAGTTGTCTGAAGGCATCCCGTTCATGGCAGCGGCAGTCGTGCACGGACTGGTGGAATGCGGCGCTGTTGTTGAATCCGACTCCGGCTGGCAAGTGGACGAGGCCGCCCTTGCCGATGTTCAGACGTCCCGCCGGGCGGCGCTTTTTCTGCTAAAGCGCTTGAAACTGTTGTCTGAAGACGCGCTCCAGCTGCTGTCAATTGGAGCGGTGCTGGGCAAGGAGTTCGACTTATTGTTTGCAATCGAGTTGTCAGGTCAAGAGCCCGGCCGAACAATGCCGGCCTTGGCCGAGGCCAGACGACGCAGGATCGTTTGGGTGGACGAGCCAAACGGGAAGTGCCACTTCCTGCATGACAAGCTTCGCGAGGCTCTTTTGGAACATCTTTCCAGCGCCGGGCGGATCGACTTGCACCGGCGCGCTGCCGAGCATATCGAGCATGCCGATTCCAGCCGCGTCTTTGAGTTGGCCTACCACTTCGACGCAGCCGGGGACTCTGAGCGAGCACTGCCCTATGCGCTGGCCGCGGCCGAGCATGCACGGACCCAGCAGACTCTGGAAGTCGCGGAGGCGCACTACCGGATGGCGCTGAGGGCGGCATCCGCGACCGAAGCGTCCGTCCGGAAAAACATCGTCGAGGGCTTGGGTGATGTTCTGACTCTCCGCGGGGCCTACAAGGAAGCGGCCACTCAGTTCAATCTCGCCCGCGCCTTGACGAAGGACCCCCAAGCTCTTGCTGCTCTGGAGGGCAAGCTGGGTGACGTAGCATTCAGACGGGGCAATCTCGCTGAGGCAAGCAATTTCCTTGAGAGCGCTCTCAGACAACTTGGCGTCTGGGTGCCCCGAAGCCAGTTGGGGCTTGTAGCGTCGCTTGCAATGGCGGTGTTTGTTCATGTGCTGCACAGTTTGGCGCCGGCAATCTTTATGGGCCGCCGTTCGCCGGAGGGGGCCGAAAGCAAGCTGCTTGAGGTTCGGCTGCACAGCCGTCTCGCTTATGTTTATTGGTTCCGCAGCGGAAGGTTGCGCTGTGCATGCAGTCATCTGCGTGAAATGAACCTTGCGGAGCGTTACCCGCCGACCCTGGAATTGGCCCAGGCGTATTCTGAACACGGACCGGTCATGACCATGCTCCCGTGGTTCGCCAGGGGCATCAAGTACGTAGAGCGTTCCTACGAAATCCGAATGGAGCTGGGGGACGTCTGGGGGCAGGGCCAGTCACTAGATTTCTACGGAGTCATCCTCTACGCAGCTTCACGGTTTAGGGATGCGATTGAGAAGCTAAGTGAAGCAGCGAAGATCTTGGAGCGAATCGGCGACCGATGGGAAGTCAGCACCGCTCGTTGGAACATTGCCTTTAGTCTTTATAGATTGGGGGAACTGGGGCCGGCGGTTGAGATGGCTCGCAAGGTACACTCCGACGCCATTGAAGCGGGTGATCAGGCCGCAGTCGGAATCTCTTTGAGCGCCTGGTCGCGGGCAGCGGAAGGTGATGTTCCCAGCGAACTCATACGCGCACAAATGGACATCCAGCGCACGCATGAAGATGCCAGCACGTTAGTGGAGTTGCACCTTGCGGAAGGGGTCCGCTTGCTTGGTGCCGGCGAGCCCGAACAGGCCGTCGAGATTTTTGAAGAAGCCAGGCGAGTGATTCGCAAGGCTGGACTCCGCCAAGAGTACGTCGCCCCCGTCCTGCCCTGGCTGGCAACGGCTCTGCGCACGCAACTCGAGCGCAATGCGCCGTATCCGACCTCTCAACGCAAGCGGTTGATCCGCCGGGCGACGAGGGTTGCCCGGCGCGCAGGGCTGTTATCGATCAGTTACAAAAACAACCGGCCCCACGCGTTGCGGGAACTGGGCATTTTGGCCGCTTTAACAGGCCGCCCCGGCGGGGCCCGGCGCCGTCTTGACCGCAGTATTGAGATCGCGCGGGTACAGGGTATGAAATTTGAAGAGGCCCAAAGCCTAGAGACAAAGGGCCGAATCGGGCTCGGGCTCGGCTTCGAGGGCGCCGCCGACGATTTAAGGGCGGGAGAGACCCTCCTGGCGCAGGTTCGAGCAACGCGGGCCGTTGCAGACACGACTGCCAAGCCGGCGACTCTTTCGTTGGCCGACCGATTCTCGACCTTGCTGGAAGTCGGCCGCGCCATTGCTTCAGCAGCTTCTGTTGAGGCTGTGTATCAGGAAGTCGTCGGAGCATCTAAGAACTTGCTCAGGGGCCAGGAATGCTTTGTGCTGCAAGTCACCGGCGACTCTGAGGATGCTCCGACGGACTCCCCTGATGGCACGGGGGCGCTCAGCAGCACCCTTGTTCAAGAAGCCTTGGCCTCTGGCGCCCCTGTCGTTTCCAATGTCGCCCAAGATCAAAACGCCGCCGAGAGTCTGGTGTTCGCCGGCGTGCGCTCGGCGCTTTGTGCCCCCATTTCATCCGAGGGCCGGCCTGTGGCTTTTATGTACGTGACCCACGCCCAGATCGGCGGCCTCTTCGGCACTGAGGAAACGCAGCTTGCTTCCTTTATGGCGGCAATTGCGGGCGCGGCGCTAGACCAGGTCGCCGCAGGCGAGGCGCGATTTCGCTCCTTGGCGGATGCCGGCGCGAGGGACCAGGCCCTTGAGGCATCGCGCCTCAAATCTCAATTTCTCGCCAACATGAGCCACGAAATTCGCACGCCAATGAACGGCGTATTGGGGATGGCGCAACTACTACTGGACACGAGGCTGGATTCTACTCAACTGCACTACCTTGAAGCGCTGGAGGAATCGGGCCAAAATCTACTGCGGATTATCAATGACATTCTGGATTTCTCCAAGGTCGAGGCAGGCAAGTTGAAGTTGGAAAACATCAATTTCGACCTGCCTTCCATGGCTCGCCTGGTTATTTCAACGCTCGCCTTGCGCGCCGAACAAAAGGGCCTGGCTCTTGAGCTTGAAGTAGGCGAGGATCTGTCGCCGCTGGTGATCGGCGATCCCCTTCGACTGCGCCAGATTCTCAGCAACCTTGTCGACAATGCTTTGAAGTTTACCGACCGGGGCGGGGTCACGGTCCGTATCGCCGGCGCCGGGGACGGAAGAATTCGTTTCGAGATCGCCGACACAGGTATCGGCATAGATCCGGCTGACCGGCCCCGTATGCTCGATCCATTTTCACAAGGGGACGCATCCACTACCAGACGGTTCGGCGGGACCGGCCTCGGGGTAACAATCTGTCACCAGCTGGTTGAGCTTATGGAAGGATCCATGGACTACGAAAGCCAGCTCGGTAAGGGGACTACATTCTGGTTCGAGGTGCCGCTGCCGGCATCGGGTGCTGCCTTGAGCGGACCAGAGGACTCTTCCGGGGCAACGACGCCGCGTGACGAAAAAGTTGTTGGCCTTTCCTTACTCTCCAGGGGCCGGATCCTGCTGGTGGAAGACTCCCCGGTGAATCAGGTGGTGGCTAAAGTTATGGTGAGAAAGCTTGGTTTCACGGTCGATCTTGCCCAAAGCGGCGCCGAGGCGGTGGAGGCCTGCAAAATAACCAGCTTCGACGCCATCCTGATGGATTGCTTGATGCCGGAAATGGACGGATACGAGGCGACCCGGCAAATCCGGCGACTGGAAGGTATTTCTCGGCACACCCCCATCATTGCTCTTACCGCTGCCGCCATGGCCGGAGACCGAGAAAAATGCCTGTTGGCGGGAATGGATGGATATCTTTCCAAGCCTTTGAATCAGCAGGAGTTGGCGGAAGCTCTCGTCTAACGCGCTCAGGGAACCAGGGGCGCCAGCAGGTTGGTTCCCCCGTTGACGGGTGGGGTTGGAGTCGGTTCGGGAATCTGTGGGGTTGGATTTGGTTCGGGAATCGGTGGGGTTGGAGTCGGTTCGGGAATCGACCCGCCGATTAACTCTGCGTATGCCCGGGCCCCCGGGCCGCTTGTTGTCTTGAAATGAGTTCCATCTGCTTGAAACCACTCGGAGTGACCCGCACTGAGGCCAAACCAGTCGGCGATCTTGACTTTCGGATTCCGGTCTGCCGCCGAGCGAAATACCCGGTTGACGGGGTCTTGCCAGGGTTTATTGACCCTGTTGGTAACCAGAACTATATGCGGAACTGACCCAAGCTTCGCCAGGAGTCCATCAACCTGGGCATCCGAAACGGGACCGTTGTTTCCGAAGTGAAGCACCACCACATCTGCGAGGCGCCCCCCATCGCGCAGTGTTCGAATGGCCTGGAGTTGACCCTGGAACTGGCGGCCCTTGTCCGCGTCTATATATGCGCTCGGGCCTAACCTAGCCTGCAAGGCCACAGCGGCGGTAATCATTACGGAATCGCCGACGGCAGTGACTCGAACACTGCCCGGCGGCGGCCCGCTGCGCTCAGGAATCGGAGCTGCCGGTGGCGGAGGTGGCGGGGCGGGTGCGGGCGGCGGAGCGACAACAGGAGGGGCCGGGGGAACAACCGCAGTCAACACCAAAGGCAGCGGCGAGGGTTCGGGCAAAACTTGATTCGCCAGGGCGCGCTCGCCTTGCCGCAACGTCGCTTTCAAAGGGTCTGAAGTCGGCAGCCTCATCGCTAGAGCCACCGCGGGCACCAGAGTGAAAATTGATACCGCCACCAGAACCAGCCTGTTTGTTGTCCGCCTGTTGGTTCTTTTGGACCGGGGTATTTTCATGAAGGGCATTTCGATGAAGCGATATGAGAGCGCCCCCACAATTACAGCAATGACCAGACTGAAAGCTCCTACAATCAACGCTGGCCACGTTCTCTGCGCCGCTTGAATCAGAACAATAAGCGGCCAGTGCCATAGATAGATTCCGTAGGATCGTTTTCCGAACCACACAAGGAAGCGGCTTTCAAACAGCCGTGCCAAGCGGCCCTCAAAGCGTCCAGCGATCAGGGGAGCAAAGGCTGCTTGGGTGGCCATAAATCCCAGCGGGTAAAGCCACCCGGAACGCTCGTCCGCCAAAAAAGTTATGGCCAAAAGGCAGACGAGGCCGGCCCACCCAAAGTAAGCAGCCCAAACAGATGAACCTGAGCGGGGCGAATGGCTTGGTTTCTGGCCGACCACTAAGAAAGCAAGCAGGACGCCTGCCAGCAAAGCGCCCACGCGTGCATCAGTCCCGTAGTAGGCGCGGACAGGATCCCACCTTAGATATAGAAGCGCCATCAGCCCTGCAGAAGCGGCCATTGCTGCCGCCAAGATCGCTACCGCCGTTCCTCGACTTCTCTTCCCCAGCCACAGCACGAGAAAGGGGCAAAGCAGGTAAAACTGCAATTCCACTGAAATAGACCAGAGGTGGCGCACGGGGGATGGCCCGGCAAACTGTTGAAAATAGGAACTGCGACCTGCAATCAAGCGCCAGTTTGTAACCCCCGCCAGCGATGACAAAATGTCCCCCCGAAGCCGGTAGTCTGCCAGAAGAACAATCGGGGCGATGATTAGGAGCGCAAAAATCAAGACCATCAGCGCCGGTCCAATACGCCTTATCCTGCGTTCGTAGAAGCTCAAAACATCTACCCTGCCGGTGCGACTCATCTCATCCAACAAATGTCCAGCGAGAAGGTAGCCCGAGAGAACGAAGAACACTTCGACTCCGATAAATCCGCCCCGGACGACGGAGGGGGCGGCGTGGTAGCCAACCACCAGGAGAAGGGCCAGACCGCGGAGCCCATCCAGCTTAGAAATTCGAGCCACGGGCAAGGTGTTTAGCGATGGCCGCCGATACCGGAGAAACTTCATATCCTGTAGCTTAGGGCTTATCTGGCTGCCCCCAAACTGATCATTCATGACTACCTAGCCCTTTCCCTTGACGTCGCCCCCGGCATCTACGAAATCGGTGGATCCGAGGCCACAAGTTACTTGGAAATGATCGAGTCCTATGCACGCGTTAGGGGCCTGAGGAAAAGACTAATAGTCAAAGTCCCGCTGCTGTCACCCCGAGTTTCTTCTTACTGGGTTGATCTGGTCACCCCGGTTGATCGTCGGGTGAGCCACAGTTTGATCGAAAGCCTGACCGGCCCGGTATTAGTGGAAAATGCGGACGCCACCGCCAAGGCCTTCGAAATCAAACCGCGAGAGCTCAATGATGCGCTGGCCGAAGCACTAGCCGACCAGGGCCAGGCGACTGCCGCTGAACTCTTTGGTCTTGCGGGGGGCCTGGAAAATGGGGTGTATTCGGTCCGCAAGCGGGTCCACGTGGCGGATCCGGAACGGGTTTCGCAGGCTCTGACCCAAATTGGAGGAGATCTTGCATGGTACGGGATACCCTGGGCATGGAAGGTCCGAATCATGGTGGGCAAACTGTTCGGCGAGAAACTGGGGCTGCTGCTTCCACCGACGATTTCCGCCGGATCTTCGGTGGACTGGTGGACGGTAAAGACCGCGCGCCCGGGAGAGTTGGTTCTGGCGACGCGGGACTGGAAGGTTGGAGAAGGGTGGCTTGGCTACCGGTTGAGCGAGGACGGCATGCTTGAGCAAGCCGCTGCATTTCGCCCCAAGGGGGTCCCCGGTTTCTTGTATTGGAAGTTACTGGGGCCGTTCCATGCGGCTGCGTTTTCGGCAATGCTTCGCGCCAGGGCCAACCCGGCCGGACCCCACCCGGACGGCGGATTAAGCTAATTCCCATGGGCTCCCGGCTGCCGGGGTTAAATCAACTCTGGCATTGCCCGGGAGCGCAAAGCGCCGATGTAAACACCGGCAATGATCAAGATTCCGCCGAAGGCCAGGCCGGGCACTATCACTTCTTTGTCCAGCCAGGCCGATAGAACCACCGTCACAAAAGGTGTTACCACCATCACATACGAGGCGCGGGACGCGCTCCAGCTGTTGATCAGAAAGACATAGAGCAAAAACACAACCACAGAGCCGATTGATGCAATATAGGCAATCGCGAGCCACGTGGCTGGACGGTGAGGAAGCACCATCGGTTCGAAGGTAAGCAATGCTCCACCGATTAGAACAACCGAGGCCGCCATCATGCCCACCGCGTTCATTGTTACCGGATGAATGCCCGGGAATCGGCGCACCACCACCGCCGCCTCGCCGAAGCACAGCACACTGCCCAGCACTGCAAGCAGAGACGGCAGGGGTAAAGATGCGTTTGACACGCCGCTGGAAATTAGAACGACTCCTGCAAGACCCAGGAACGTGCCCACCACCGCCGAGGGAGTCAGTTTCTCCTGGCGCTGCACCACGGCCAGCAACAATGTGGCAAGGGGCACCAGGGCGAGCAGAGTCGCGCCGAGCCCCGCGTGGATGCGAACCAGAGCGTAGTAGCCCAGACCGAAGGCTCCGGCAAACTGCAGCACGCCGTACACGATGGCGCCCCTGAGCTCTCTTCCCCGAGGTAGGCGGAGTTTGAGGAAGGCCATTACCATCGCCAGTAAAACCGCGGCAATCGAAAACCTCAGGCCTGCTCCCCACAACGGCGCCAGTTCCCTGTTGCTGAATCTAATTGCGACGGGGTTGACTCCGGCTAGAAACGCGCCGCTTATGAAAGCGGCAACAGCTAACCGATTCCGGTCCCCGGTCATTCACCAAGATTACGCCCTATTGTGTCTGCGAAATAGAGTCTGAAGTGCTGAGGATTGAGTTGACCTGACCGTCTGTCGCGCGTCGCGTCGCTAGGCGCTACTTCATTCCCACGATGCAGCGAGCTACGCCCGGAACCCGGACCTTGCCGTCCTTTTCATACACACTCGCGTTCGCTATGGCCGTCGCCCGGATCCGCTCCCGCGCCGGTTCGTCAACCTGCTGAAGCGCCGCAGCTGCCAGCGAGACGTGCTCGCTCATCATCTCCCAATACTCCGCGGGCGACGACGTCACTAGCTCGATGTCGACATCCCACTCGGCCACGTCGCGCAGCCCCGCGGCCTCGTACAAGGCGCTGACATAACCCGGGGCCGCGCACCGAAACATATTCGGCGCGTCCGGGTCGGGTGGCGCCAACACCACCTCAGTCGCGATCGCCTGCATGAGAATCGCCGTCCACGGGTTTTCCTCGGGCTTGACCCATACCGACGAGCAGATGCGTCCGCCCGGCTTAAGCACACGGGCGAACTCAGCCGTCGCTCTGGCCGCGTCAGGGAAGAACATGTACCCAAAACGCACGGACATGCTGTCGAATATGGCGTCGCCGAAGGGCAGATCATCGGCGCTGCACACCTTCGTCTCGATATTGGTGACCCCCTGGGCGTCTGCTCGTCGCGCGGCGATGTCCAACATCTGCGGTGCGAGGTCGGTCAGCACGACGCGACCTTTCGGTGAGAGTCGAGCGATACTCAGACCCGGCTCACCCGTACCCGCGGCGATGTCCAGATGCTGCTGATCCTCAGCGATATCGAGACTCTCGATCATCGCTGCCCCGACCGGGCCCAACTGATCCATGATGACCAGGTCCCACTTCTCCCAACCGCCAGAGAGCCCTGCCCACGTCGCTCGCTGTGCGTCCCGGATCTCATCGGCGCTCGGCATCGTCCCTCCCGCTATTGATACGTCCGGCAAACATTGCTTTCTAGTCAACCATCTAAATCAATCTTAAGACGCCTAGCTCGTCCGATGTGTTGAGCCGCACTGTTCTACGAAGCGGCATAGGGCGTTGGCTAGGCGCATTTGTTCGGCTGTGCGGCATTCCACTTGGAGCAGGGTTGGGCTCCCTACGATGACCGCCAAGGCGCGGGCCCGGGAGACGGCGACGTTTAGGCGATGCAAGTCGTATAGGAAATTCATGCCGCGGGGCACGTCCGCGGCGCTTGAGGCCGTCATGGAAACCAGGACTACGGCGCCTTCCCTACCCTGGAACTTGTCAACGGTGCCTACTTCAGCGTTGTCCGGCAGATGCTGGGCAAGCAGCGACACCTGGGCGTTGTATGGGGCGACCACAAGAACGTCTTTCTGTTCCAAGGGGCGTTCCAGTCCCTTTTCGTTGATCCAGTTTTGGCTGATCAATGAGTCGTATTGCTCGGCAATCAGCTGCGCCTCTTCGATTGATGAGGTTCGGTTGTCCTGATGCTCGACCGGCGCCCAGCGAATACCCGATCCGGTCAACATCTGACTTCCTTTAACGATCTGTTGTTCGCACGAGGGGTCCGAGGTCAGCCGGATTTCATAAGCCAGTTCAGAAATAAATGAGCAGATCAAGGGGTGCATGCGGCGGGTGACGTCGATCGCAAACGTCGCCGGGCGAAAGCTTCTGATCCTGAGATGCGTCGAACGAGTACCGGTGAACTATTGACTGCTTCACTTGTTCAACCTCGCCGACGTATTCAAGCCCCGCCACTGCTTCGGAGTCCTCGAGTAAATCCTGTTCAGTGCATTCAAGCACTCGTCGGTAAAAGGCCCAGTAGTCGGGCTTGGCCTCCCGTCTATAGAAATCGAGAAGCTGAGACAACAGCCAAGACACCCGATCCTCATCGGAGGCCTCAGATGACGGCGGATCTCCGGAGGGATACAGCTTGTTGGCAAGATCAACTGTGATTGCAACCTGGTCGGGAAGTTCTTCGGGAACGTCATCCACTGGACTAACAAATCGAGAGATAGGTCTGCCGAACTGACTCTCGGCCTCAGGTCGTCGTGTTTCCAACCAGTCGCGCAGCTGCCGGGTGGAGTCGCAGTCGATGCGGTTGTACTCCTCGATCTCATCCAGGATTTTCTGATCCCCGGTTTGTAGCCAACGCTCGTATTCGACGATGCTGGATGCGGCCGAGGTAATCTCGCCCTGCCGGGGCGAAAGGTAAAGACCCTCGATTTTCTTTAGCGAGTAGAGACTCGGTGCCGACCAGCAGGCCCTGGCGTATCACTCGGTAAAGGTCCACCAGGACTCCGCTTCGCATCAGATCATCAACCTCTTCCTCTCGCGTTGCGTAGCGCCCCATCAACTTGCCGAGGGCCGTCCGCTCATAAGAGGCGTAGTGGAAAATGTAAAGATCGGGGTGGTTCTTTCGGCGCTGGACAACAGAGTCGATGAAGTCCTCGAACGCACGTTTTTCTTCGCTGGGAGTGTGTCCCCAAAACGCCTTGAAGCAGAACTCCCCCTTCTTTGTCCATCCGACTCCCAGCAGATACTCGAGTCCCTCATTGCTAACGAAGGGATCTCCCTCGATGTCGAAAAACAGGTCGCCGGGAGAAGGTTCGGGCAAGGCGGCCAGGCCGATATCGGGCCCTTCGGTCTCAATGAATTCATAGGGCGGAGGGGTACCAGGGGGCTTGGGGCGGTGCTCGATCTGGAGACGGGCTTGTCGCTGAAGGCGGCCGAGTGTGCCATGACCGATTCCTTTGACGTTTAGGTCATCAGGCGCTCCGGCGAGGGCCGCGGAGGTTGAAATGCTTGCCCGTTCGGTGAGTTTCCTGGCTTGTTCTGCGTTGAGCCTTGCCACTAGGCAAAGCGCGTCCTCTTGTTGCCATTGCGTTTTGCAGGTGTCCTCCCAACGGCACAACGAGCAGTGCGGAACCGGCTCGGGATGGGTCGGTTTGGCTTCGAGGGCCTGGATGAATCGCCGCTTGGCGGCCCGGTAATAAGAGGCGTAATCGGCGAGCTGGAGGGGAATGCGATCCTGACCACCAAGCACCACGTAAATCTGTTCGGGTTCGGCACCTTGGAGCCTCGCTACCTGTTCCGCATAGTGACAGAGTTGAAGAACGGCCGAGGGACCGATCGTCCCTCGGACCTATACATCGGCGCGATCCCAAATACACGGTACGGCTGCGCAAGATCTAACCGAGATGCGATTTTGGGGAAGTCTTGAGTTCATGAGCCCCACTATAAGGAGAAGGGACGACAAATCTCCTTGTGGCTAACTGCTCCGCAGTAGAGAGCTGCCAAGGTCGGCTCGCAATCGTCGCCGCCTGACGCATGCCGAGCTCAGCGCGCCTGCGCCGCTATTCGCCCATCACCTTTATGATCAGGCGCTTTGATCGGCCCCCGTCGAATTCGGCATAAAACACCTGCTGCCAGGGGCCGAGGTCGAGCCTTCCGTTTGTTATCGGCACGATCACCTGATGGTGCACAAGCAGATTCTTGAAGTGACCGTCGCCGTTGTCTTCTCCGCCGAGGTGGTGCCGGTAGTCCCCCGGGTCCGGAAGCAGTTTTTCCGCCACCTCGTTGGCCGGCTCTTTCCAGGTCGGCGGCGCGAGCTTGTCGAGCCACTCCATCGCATCTTCGTGAAGGCCGGGCTCGTCATCGTTCACCCAAACGCCGGCCGTGATGTGCATCGCGGAGACCAACGCCATGCCCTCGACTACCCCAGAATCCCTAACGGCAGCCGCAACATCTTCAGTAATTCGCACGAATTCACGACGATTCGCCGTCTTGAAGGTCTTATAAACAGTGTGGGATTTCACTCCGCAATCCTACAGAACACGAGCCCCAGGTCCGCTGGAGGCTCAGCCTCCCTGGATGGCAAACCAAAGACGAAGCTTAGATCACCTCGCGCAGACGGCCTTTATCGACCTCGTAGACGAAACCTCGAATGTTGTCCTTTACCAGGATGAAGGGCTGGCCTTGATCCGCTCTATCGACTGGCGAACGTCTTGCTCCAGGTCGCCAAAGGCTTCCATGCGTTTTGCTTTCGTTATGCCGAGCAACGTGTTTACCGATGGCCGCCGATACCGCAGAACCTTTCTTATCCCGGAGCTTCTCTGGCTGCCACTAAACTGATCTCTCATGCCAGTCGACCGAAGGATAACGCGATGGGATCGTCCAAAGAAAACAAGGCTCTTGTGCGCAGATTTTACGAAGAGATGGACAAGGGCAACATCGAGGCCATGGATGAGTTGGTCTCGGAGGAATACATCAATCACAATCCCCCACCGTTTCCCGGATTGTCCCCAGGCCGCGACGGCTTGAAGGAGGCCTTCTCTGTGTTTTGGAAGGCCACACCGGGCCATCACGTTATCGAAGATCAAATCGCCGAGGGCGACAAGGTGGTGACGCGCCTGCGAGGAGTAGGTAAACATGAAGGCGATCTGTTCGGGCTTCCTGCCACCGGCAACGACCTTGATGTCGCCGCCGTTGCAATTCACAGGATTGAAAATGGACGCATCGCGGAGCATTGGTCGGCGGTTGACACTGCTGCAAACATGGCTCAGCTGGGGCTAATCAAGCTTCCCTTCTAACTAAGGTGAGCACGGGCTACGGCGACTTTCCCGAGACCGCCGATGAACTATTTGCCTTGCCTCTTTCCGAAATTTACGCGGAAGAGAAATGAATTGGTGAAGTCCCTTAAAACCGGCGGTGAGGCCGAAGTTGAGCGTATTATTGTTAGGCAAGAGATCTTTTTTTCGGTGGAATGGCGGAGCACCATGGCAGTTAAAGCAGACGAACGGGTTCGGGGAGTCTCTTTTACCGCCGACTCCTTTACCGTGGAGTTGATGGATGGCCGCTCGATTACGACGCCCCTGGCTTGGTTTCCGCGACTATTGCACGCCTCAGTGGAACAGCGGAACATTTGGAACATCGCCGGCGGCGGCTACGGAATTCATTGGCCCGAGATTGACGAGGACCTTTCAACTGAAGGCTTGCTCCGTGGGGCGCCCGCTTCACCGCATTCGTTCATGGGGGCCCAAACCCAAGGCGCATAAGGCTGGTATAGCCGCGCGGTTCCGACAATCGCCCTTGTCGGCCAACTACCCGGGGCCGAAAACTTATCACCTCATTTTCTCTCTAGGCCCAAAGGCTCTCAAGGCATTGCGGCGTAGAATTAGGAGACGACAATGACTAACGACTTACTTCCGCCGGGCTGGGATGAGGAAAGAATTCGCCGCGTTCTGGAGCACTACGAAACACAATCCGACGAGGAGGCCGCGGCAGAGGATGAGGATCGTCACAGCCGGAACTCATCGACGATCATGGAAGTTCCTACAGAGCTCGTGCCCGTAATTAGAAAACTTATTTCCAGTCGTAAGGCGGTCTAACGGCCGAAATACCTGGTCACGTCACCCTCCCTTGGATGACTTCCCTAGCGTCCCGAAGGATCTTGTAATCGAGGCTCTTAAAGAAGCAAACGAGGCTCTGATTCGTCTTGCGCATTCTGCTTGACGAGCAGTTACCCCGACAAGCAGGCCACGAGGAGAATTGAGCTATGGGCATCACGGCTTATGGAGAAGGTGGCAAAAGTTTTTTCACTCAGCAGCAATGCGCAGAATGCTTCGCTTGGTTGCCAACGATGCCGGATCGCTGGAAGAAAGACGAT
>JBPCIX010000019.1:0-36247 GCA_051005875.1 Actinomycetota bacterium
AGAGAGGAGATCTGAGCCACCGCTGTTAACCCCCCCGAACCCCCCACCCCCCCTCCACCCCACCACCCCCCCCCCCCCCCCCCGAAGCGCTGCCACCTGCTCGACGTTCACGCCGACCCCGATCACAACAGGTCGGTCGTCACTCTGGCCGGAGCGCCGCCGCCTTTGGTGGACGGCATCCTCGCGGCCGGCGCGAAGGCTGTGGACCTTATCGATCTCAGCCTACATGCCGGTGCTCATCCGCGGCTCGGCGCGATCGACGTCATCCCCTTCGTCCCCTTCCCCTTGTCACCAACCGCACCCGCGTCACCAACCGCACCCGCGTCACCAACCGCAACCGCGTCACCACCCGCACCCGCTGAGCTTGCCGGCTCGGATTTTCACGCTGCGGTCGCAGCATCGCTGGGCTGCGCCGAAAGACTATGGACCGAACTCGGCATACCTAGTTTCTTGTACGAGGTTTCCAGCCGCACCGATCCGCAGCGGCGCACGTCTCTTCCCCAGGTCCGGCGAGAGGCCTTTAAGGCCCTCCAGCCCGACTTCGGAACCCCTCAGGCTCATCCAACGGCTGGGGCAGCCGTAGTCGGGGCCAGACGGCCCTTGGTCGCCTACAACGTGAACCTGGACATTGGGGACCTGGCCGCCGCCCGTCAAATCGCCACCGGTCTTCGAAATTTACCGGTCCGGTTTGTGCGGGCCCTAGCAATGCCACTTACCACCCGCGGACTTGCCCAGGTGTCTTGCAATCTCACCCGCCCTGAGGTGGTTACAGTCGCCGACGTATTTGATTTTGTTTTAGCGATCGCCCACCAGCTGAGCGTAGAAATCATTGATTCGGAGGTAGTTGGTTTAGTTCCCAAAGGCGCCTTGGGAGGCAGAAGCCCACAATCCCTTCGGCTGGCGTTACAGCCCAAATTCATTGAAGAATGCGTGGAAGAATGCGTGACCGCAGCACGTGCCTAGACCCCGCCCAAAAAATAGCTTGACTCAGGCGTGAATTACAGTGCTAGAATTACCTGAATGTAATTATGGTCTTGTAATTATAAGCATGGAGACTCACAAAAATGCCTATCATTCAGCAAGTTTTAAGTTGGCAGCAAGGTGCGCGCTGCCATGAAGCAGACCCAGAGATTTTCTTTCCGGAACGGGGCGGATCTTCCAGAGCCGCGCGTGCGGTTTGCAGTAATTGCCCGGTAATTGACGAGTGTCTGCGCTATGCCTTGGCGAATCGTGAACAGTTCGGCATTTGGGGCGGCACAAGCGAACGTGAACGCCGGAAGCTCCGCAAGCTTAGGCTAACAACCACAAGAATAGCGTCTTAATAACAAGAGCCGGCCTTTCGGCCGGCTCTTGTTTGTCTTTGAGCGACTTAGTGGAAAGAGTCTCCGCAAGCGCAGCTTCCCTTGGCGTTCGGGTTGTTGATGGTAAAGCCCGACTGCTCCAAGCCGTCCATCCACGCGAGTTCGGCGCCCTGCAGGTACGGGGCCGACATTCGGTCCACCCGAACCTCGAAGGTCTCTTCTTCGGCGATAACGTCGCCGTCGAGCTTCTGGTCGTCGAAGTAAAGGGCGTATCTCAGGCCCGAGCAACCCCCCGGCTGTACGGCAATGCGCAGGAAGTAATCCTGGTTGCCCTCAGCCTTCAACAGTTCTGCAACCTTGCCGGCTGCCGACCGGCCCAAGTGTATGGGCTTGATCGGGGAAGCTTGTTTTTCCGGGGCCGGAGCCGCTGGAGAAATTGTGGTAGTGGTGGTCCTGGGTCTTTCTGTAACGGTCGCCAATTTGTCCTCCTTTTTAGTCGACAGAGCTTTCAAGCCTACTGCCGCTTGTGGATCTCGTTACTAAGGATACCGCCTTTCGAAACATTAAGCTAACTGCGAAGCTAACCGCGGCCCACACATTCCTCCCGTAAAGCATGCCCGAACCATTATCCCAAATAGTGAAAGAGCCAGTCGAGCACAAAGGCGCCAAGGGGCGCCGCGAAAAGAAGTGCCGTCGCCCGGGGGCCGGGCAGTCTTAGGCCCTGGCCCGGGGCTATTAGCGGCCGCAATAGCCCCAGAAACCCAGCGCCCAAGGCACCCAAAACAACGACCAGGATCACCACATGCGCGGCTGTGTGCATTAGAGGCAAGGACTAGAGCAGAGCAACTCGAACGGATTCGCCTTCATCCAGCACTTCGGTGTTTTCATGTACTTCGATGAAGCCATCTGCGGCGGCCAAAGCGGTGATCGAAGAAGATCCCTTTGTCAGAGGATGAGCCCGGCCCCCGTCCAGCCGAACAGGCACAAATTCGTATCTGCCGAGCACGGATGCGTGCTTTCGAGCCAAAGTTACGTCGGTAAAGCGTCCGCGGCTTATCCTGCCTTGAGCCGCTCTAAGGCACGGTCGAACGAACACGTAATAGTCGCATAGGGCCGACATCGGGTAGCCGGGCAAGCCGATCATCAGCTTGCCGGCCCCTTCTTCGTGGTCGCCGTCGACATCCGAAACCGCAACGACAAGCGGCTTGCCCGGCTTGACGGCCACCCCGTGAATCAAGACTCGGCCAAGTGATTCGAAAACTTCGACAACGAGGTCCGAACCGCCCAGGCTGGACCCTCCCGAGACCACAACGACGTCGGATTCGGCCAAGCCCGCTCGAATGGCCGCCTTGAGTGGATCCGCCTGATCGGGGACGCTTCCGGTGTCCGATATCAAAAATCCGTCGGCCACCAATGCAGCGCGGAGCGTGTAGCTATTGATGTCGTAGATCTGACCCGGACCAAGGCTGCGGCCCGGCTCAACCAATTCGGGGCCGGTAGAAAGCAGCGCTACCCGGGGCCGGGTCGCCACTTCGACCGAAGGCCTGCCGATCGCCGCCAACGCCCCGAGCTGCGAGGGCCCTATCAACGCGCCCGCACCCAGTACGACGTCACCCTTTTGGATGTCTGAGGCCGGGTCTATGACGTTGCCGCCGGGGACCGCCCCCTTACGGACCCTCACCTGACGGACCCCCACCTGACTGGGCCCGGCGGGCTCGGTGTACTCGACCATCACCACCGCGTCTGCGCCCTCCGGCATAACAGAGCCGGTGCCTATTTCTAAGCATGTGCCTTGAGTGACAACGCCGGACCACACCGATCCCGGCGACAACGCTCCCACGACCTGCAGCGTCTTTGGCGCGCCGTCACCTGCACCGAAAGTATCCACCGCCCTCACTGCATATCCGTCCATGGCAGCCCTGTGGAACTGGGGGACGTCGATTTCAGATACGACGTCTCTGGAGAGCACCCGGTGCAAGGCTTCCTCGAGTTTGACCGTTTCGGCGCCCATCACGGGCCGGTGAGCGTGCAGAACATCTAAAGCCTCGGCGACAGTAGCGAGACGTCCGAAACCCGGCTTTAAGCCTGGCATGGGGGGAGGCATGGGGGGAGGCATGGGGCGAGCGGGCGGCTCATCAGCAGCTCCCCGACAACACTATTTGAGGATCACTATTCGGCCGGGTCTTCCGCAAACCACGCTTCCAACTCCTCGTCGGAGGGCGCCTCCGGCGCCGGCTCGCCCTTGAACCCCCGCATTCTTTCGGGGTATCCCACTATTGCGGCATCGTAGAAAGGCACTCCGAGTTTCCGGCAAAGAGATGATGCCTGGCCCCGATCTGCGACGGCGCTCCGGGCCCAGTCGCCGTCACGGGCGACCAGCAGCAAGGACTGCGGCATGGTCGGCGTTTCCGGCTCCATGTAAGCCTCAACGCCTTTGTGGGCGGCGGCGAACTCGTTCAGCTTTTTAAGGTCGGCTCGCTTGAACTTATCGAAAAGAGACATTGTTCTATCCTGCCCTATCTTCGCTCACGGTTTGTTTAGCGCGGCGCTCTAGGCCCTAACAGCCTCAGCTTTACCACGTCATCAGCCGGCACCGGCACAAGCTCGCCCGTTCTGCGGCACACTTGATAAATGGGCCTAGGGCCGCCTCGCTCTACCCGCTGCACAACTCCGACCACTTCGCTAAAAGGGTAGTCGGCATTTCCGTGAATTCGGTAAAGAATCGATACCCTATCGCCCAGATTCGCTTCCGAAAGCTCGCTGGGGCCTTTACCGCTGAGACCTTTACTCGCCGCCGCGTTCCTCGCTTGGGGCGAATGGGCTCTCTGCTGCTCCTCCGGAAGCATCCGGATGCTGCACAAAGAACTGAGAGTTTTTGTCGATGAACTCTTTCCACTCGGCAGGAACATTGTCGCCGGGAAAAATGGCGTCAACCGGGCAGGCCGGCAAACAAGCGTCACAATCGACACACTCTTCGGGGTGGATGTAAAGCTGATCCTCACCCTCGTAAATGCAATCCACCGGGCACTCGTCGACGCAGGCACGGTCCTTCACTCCGATGCAGGGTTCACAAATGATGTAGGTCATTGCGCTTAATCGCTCCTTAAGAACTTGAGGGACGTCATTCTACCCATCCATGAACTCATCCGTCATCCGGGCGTTACCAGAAGTGGTTTATCGGTTAGATTCTCACCGACTCGAAAGGAATTTCCATTCTCGGTTGGCGCGTAATCCCCGAAGTCGGAATAGGCAACTTTACGGTGTCCCCGCATGGGGTGTTCATAGCCATCGGCTTTTATGCGGGGACGCTGCTAACGGCCCGGAAGGCCAGGTTGAAGGGCCTTAACGACGACCATGTTTGGAACGCGGCGGGGGCCGGAGTCATCGGCGCCATCGTCGGAGCGCGGGCCGCATACGTGATAGGTCACCGTGCGGAGTTTGAATCGGTCCTGGAGTGGTTTCAAATCTGGAAAGGCGGGCTGTCCATTGTTGGGTCCCTGATAGGTGGATTCCTGGCCGGCTACCTTTACACCCGGAAAAAGGGCATCGACTTTTTTGAAATCGCCGATCTGGGGATGCCCTTTTTGGCCTTGGGGATTGCCATCGGCCGCATCGGGGACCTGATGATCGGCGATCACCTTGGCAAACAAACAACCGGCTGGTGGGGGTGGAAGTTCAAAGGTGGCGAGTTGATTTCTTCACCGCCCTGCACTTACTCAACTGTGGACGGATGCATTCAGCCGGGGTTGGTCGTGCACCAAACCGCTGCGTACGACCTGGTCTGGAGTCTGGTGACCCTGGTCATCCTGCTGGGACTGGCCAGAACCCAAAGAAAACGCGGCTTGCACTTTTTCACCTGGGCATCGCTTTATGCGATCGGGCGGATCGCCACCGACTTCACACGCGTCGATAAGCACTGGCTGGGCCTGGGTCTGACGGGGAGTCAATTGACGTCCATCGCAGTGCTGGCAATCTGCCTATTCTTTCTGGCCAAATACCGGGGAGCGCCGCCCCGGCGCCCGGGGGTTGAAGCTCAACCCAAGGATCCGACCGGGGATGACGCCCCTGAAGATCCGACCGCGGCTGTGCCGATTACTGCTAAGGAGCCCCTGTAAGGGCATTTCTCATCCGGGCGGTCGCGGCTTCGAATTGACGACCGGCTTTGTACGAAGAGCGGACCAGTGGGCCCGATTCGACCCAGGCGAATCCCAATTTCTCGCCCAGTTGCTTATAGGTCTCGAATTCTTCGGGCGCAACCCATCTTCGGACCGGCAGATGGGTCGCCGAGGGGGCCAAGTACTGGCCAATTGTCACCAGTTCTACCCCTGCCGACCTCAGATCACTTAGAGTCGATTCGATTTCCGACGGAGTTTCTCCGAGGCCGAGGATCAAGTTCGACTTGGCTGGAATGTCGGGCCGTATCTGTTTGGCGGCTGCCAGGACCTGGAGCGACCTTTCGTAGCGAAAGCCCGGACGCACCTTAGGGTGAAGCCTGGGGACCGTTTCAAGGTTGTGGGCAAACACATCGGGGCCTGCATCAAGCACGATAGCCAGAGCGTTCGCATCGCCCTTTAGGTCGCCCGTCAGGACCTCGACCCTGCACAGCGGGATTCGCTCGCGAATCGCTCTTATGGTTGCCGCCCAGATTTCCGCTACTTTGCTCGGAGCAACATCGTCGCGCTCCACCCCCGTCACCACCGCAAATTTCAGCCCCATCGCGGCGACGGCCTGTGCGACTCTGACCGGCTCTTCACTGTCCAGCCGGCCCGGTTTGCCAGTCGCGATATCGCAAAAGCCGCAGCGGCGCGTGCACTGTTCGCCCAGGATCAGAAAGGTTGCCTCTCTCGACTCCCAGCACTCGTAAATGTTCGGGCATCGGGCCTCCTCGCAAACTGTGTGGAGATTCAACCCCCGGACAAGACCTTTGAGCTCATTGAAGTTCGGCCCTGTTTGAATTTTCGTTTTGAGCCAGGCCGGCTTCGGCGGAGGGGCAAGGTTAAAGTCATGAAGGCGTTTTTCAACCGGCTTGCGGTCGAGCAGCCGGGCCAGTTCGTCGATCAGGAGGTTCGAAACCTCGCTTATTGAAACAGGGCGTTTGAGCACCTTTTCCAACGAAGTTACGCCCTCGGTAGCGAGACCGCAGGCAATGATTCCATTGAAGTAGTCAAGGTCGGTGGAGACGTTGATTGCCAACCCGTGCTTGGCTATTCCTCGGCTCACTCTGACACCGATCGCGGCGAGTTTGTCTTTGCCGGACCAGACGCCGGTCATGCCTTCGCGCCGCTCCGACCGGACTCCCAATTTCTCGAAAGTCCGCATGATCGCCGCTTCAAGCAGCCGCAGATACTTGACCACGTCAACGTACGAGGCGTTCTCGGACTTTAGGTTCACAATCGGATAAGCGATTAGCTGTCCTGGGCCGTGATAGGTGATGTCGCCTCCTCGGTCTGCCTCGCATAACGCAATCCCACGCCTTCCAAGCTCGGAGTCATCGAAAAGCAAGTGCTCACGAGACGCCCGACGGCCGAGGGTGTAAACGTGATTGTGTTCGAGCAGCAACAACACGTCACCGATTTGGCTGGCTACCCGGCGGGAGTGGAGGTCGTCTTGCCAGCGTGCAGATCTTGAGTAGTCAACCAGACCGGCCCGGACGACTCCTAGCTCGATCGAATCGCCGGGCACGGCTTCCTCAATCCGTAAGATAAGGCGAGAGGTCCGCCTTGAAATCGGCCTGCTCAAGGATCAACTTGAGACGAGCCAAGAACTGCGCCGCCTCGGCCCCGTCGATCAAGCGGTGGTCCCACGACAACGACAAAAAGACCATCTGCCGTATCGCAATCGAATCACTTTCCGCTTCATCGGTAACGACAACGGCCCGCTTCACTATTGCGTCGAACGCGAGGATGGCGGCCTCTCCACGGTTGATGATCGGCACCGACATGATCGATCCAAAGGGACCGGGATTTGTGATCGTGAATGTGCCGTTTTGGATCTCGTCGGGTGACAGCTTTTTGTTCCGGGCTCTATCGGCCAGGTCGCGGATCGCGGCGGCAAGACCATCAATGCTTAACCTGTCGGCGCCTGTTACGACGGGCACGATCAGGCCGTTTTCCAGCGCGACGGCGATTCCCAAATTTACATAGTGCTTTTTTGTCATCGTCCCGTCGCCGTTCCACGACGAATTGACTCCGGGGTACTCCAGCAGAGTCAGGGTGATCGCTTTCGCTACAAAAGGCGTCCAGGTCAACGAGTAGCCGTGCGCTTTCTTAAAGGCGGCGCCTGCCAGGCCGCGAAGCCTGCCGATGGCGGTCATGTCGACTTCGACTGTGTTCCAGGCACGGGCCGTGTCTTGCAATGAAGCCACCATGTGCTCGGCAATTAGTTTGCGCATATTCGAAAGCGGCACGACCTCGTCGCCCGTCTTATCCGAAGGGCGAGGCGGCGCCGGGCTGAGCTCCGGAGTGGCCTGCGGTGGTGCCTGCTCTCCGGCCCCCGCCACGTTACCGCCGATGGCCTGCATGACGTCTTCGCGAGTGATGCGGCCCCCCGAGCCCGTGCCGGTCACTGTACTTAAATCGACATCATTTTGAGCCACAAGCTTTCGAACAAGCGGAGACATGATCCCCCCTGCTCCAGTGCCTGCTCCAGTGCCTGCTCCAGTGCTGTGGGCAGGAGAGGCTGAGGTCGTTGCCGTTTCGCCCGCCGCGCGAGCTGGTCCTAAGTCGGCCTCGGATGCCGCCGTTTTAAGGGGGGCGGCCTCGGGCTCGGATGATCCCGCCCGAGCGGCGCCCGCGCCGGCCTCATCGCTTCCGCCGGCCAGGGCTACTGATCCCGTGCCCGATATGATTTCGGCCATTGCCGCGCCAACCGCAACCGTCTCGCCTTCGGCGACAAGGATCTTGGTCAGTGTTCCGGCGAAAGTCGAAGGAATCTCACTATCCACCTTGTCGGTAGAAACCTCGACCAATGCTTCATCGAGCGCGACCGAATCACCTTCCTTTTTAAGCCAGCGAGTGATGGTTCCCTCGGTAACGCTTTCGCCGAGCTGCGGCATTGTGAATTCAGGCACGGTCGGACTTTATTGCATGGCCTCCGAATTGTTGCCTTAGGGCCGCTATTACCTTCATGGCGGGCGACTCGGGCTGCCGTGATGAAAAGCGGGCGAACAACGAGGCTGAGATCACATGCAAGGGCACCCCAAGGCGAATCGCTTCGTCCACGGTCCACCTGCCTTCGCCGGAATCCTCGGCCCACCCGGCGATACCCGCCAATCCCTGATCTTCCGACAACGCCTTCACCAACAGATCAAGCAACCACGACTGAACCACGCTCCCCTGCCTCCAGGCTTTGAGAGCGCCTTCCACATCGATGCCCAACTCCGATGCAGCCAGCAACTCGTAGCCTTCGCCGTAGGCCTGCATCATTCCGTACTCGACGCCGTTATGAACCATCTTTGTGAAGTGGCCGGCCCCCTGAGCGCCGGCGTGCACAAAACCGCCTTCGGGCGCCAGGGCGTCGAAAATTGGTTGGACCACCTGGATGTGCTCCTTGTCGCCGCCGACCATCAAGCAATACCCGTTTTTTATCCCCCAGACTCCTCCGCTCACTCCTGCGTCTATGTATCCGATCCCCTTTTCGGATACTTGCCCCCCGCGCCGGACCGAGTCTTTGTAGTTCGAGTTGCCACCTTCGACAATGATGTCGCCGGCCTCCATGAGCCCCGTCAATTCTTTTACCGCGTCCTCCGTCGGCTGGCCCGCAGGCAGCATCAGCCATGCAACACGAGGAGGCGTGAGAGCCTCTACAAGATTCGCAAGCGTGCCGACTTCCGACCGCTCCCGGGTCCGTGTCCAACCAACACCCTCATGCCCCTCGTTGCGAATCCGTTGCAGCATGTTGCCACCCATGCGCCCTAGCCCAGCCATGCCTATCTTCATTGGGTCTCCTTAAAGATCTCTTGGATTGGTTAGGCCAGCCGGGGGTCGGTCTTTTCTGGGTCCAATCCGTATTTTTCTATGGCCTCCTGAACCGCTTCGACCTTTAGCTCGCCAGACTGAGCCAGCCCTGCAAGAGTCGCCACAACAATATTTTGAGCGTCTATCTCGAAGTGTTTCCGGAGATCTTCCCTGGTGTCACTTCTACCGTACCCATCGGTCCCCAGCGGAACGAACAGTCCCGGAATCCAGCGGCTGATTTGATCGGGCACCGACTTCATCCAGTCACTTGCAGCGATCGTCGGGCCCTCGGCGCCGTTAAATGCCTTCTGAATAAAGGGCAAGTGAGTGGCTTCAAGTGGATTCAGCCGATTCCAGCGCTCCGCCTCCATTGCGTCTTCGCGCAGCAGCTTGTAACTGGTTGCGCTCCAAACATCGGCTGCGACATCGTGGTCCGCAGCAAGTAGCTGCTGGGCCTTCAAAACCTCGGTTGCAAGAATTGAACCGCTTCCCACCAGCTGGGCCCGGTGCTTGCGCTCCTCGGGGGCCCTGCGGAACAAGTACAGACCCTTCAGGATTCCTTCGTCAACGCCTGCCGGTTTTGCGGGCATCACGTGATTCTCGTTGTACAGGGTCAGGTAATAAAAGATGTCCTCGCCGCCCGAGATCATGCGCTTCAGGCCGTCTTTGACTATTACCGCAGTCTCGAAGGCAAATGCCGGATCGTAAGCCTTGCAATTGGGCACCACTGAGGCCAACAAGTGCGACTGACCATCGGCGTGCTGCAGGCCCTCGCCGTTCAAGGACGTACGACCGGCTGTGCAGCCGAGAAGAAAGCCGCGGCCCCTGGCGTCGCCGAAAGACCAGATCAGGTCGCCGATCCGCTGAAAGCCGAACATCGAATAAAACATGAA
Source organism: Actinomycetota bacterium (assembly GCA_051005875.1). Taxonomy (GTDB): domain Bacteria; phylum Actinomycetota; class CADDZG01; order JAHWKV01; family JAHWKV01; genus JBPCIX01. Next base: position 10,150 of record JBPCIX010000019.1, read on the forward strand.
GAAGGGGATGAGATGCTCGCCGTGAGTAGAGTAAGAAGTTCCGGCGGCAGTGCACGAAGCCATGCTTCCGGCTTCGGTAATTCCCTCTTCAAGGACCTGGCCGTCTTTTGCTTCCTTGTAGCTCAGCAGCATGTTGTAATCCACAGGCTCATAAAGCTGCCCCATGGGCGCGTGAATTTTGAAATCCTTGAACAACGATTCGACGCCGAAGGTCCGAGCTTCATCGGGAATGATCGGCACAACCCGGGGGCCGAACTCCTTGTCTTTCATCAGGTCCCGCAGCAGGCCCACGAACGCCATCGTGGTCGAGACCTCACGCTTTTGCTCCTCGGTCCCAGAGTCAAAAGCGCTGTAAACATTGTCACCCGGCAGCACCAGAGGCTTGGGCTTGACCCTGCGATCCGGCAAGAATCCACCCAACCTGGTGCGTTGGTCCTTTAAGTACTGGACTTCGTCGGAATTGTCGCCCGGGTGAAAGAAGGGGGGCTCTTCGCCGGTAATTTTTTTGTCGGAGACTTCGATCTCAAGCCTGTCGGCAAACCGGCGCAACTCTTGCTCGTTCATCTTTTTTATCTGATGCGTGGAGTTTCGGCCCTCAACCTCAGGCCCGAGGGCCCAGCCCTTCACTGTTTTCGCCAGGATGACCACCGGCTTGTCGCGGACCTCTGTTGCTGACTGGAAGGCCGCGAACACTTTCCGGGAATCGTGACCGCCACGCCGCAGACGCCAAAGATCGTCATCGGAAAGGGCATCTACCATCTTGCTAAGACGCGGGTCGGACCCGAAAAAATGTTCGCGGATGTAAGGGCCGGACTCGATCAGGTACCGCTGAAATTCGCCGTCTACCGTTTTGTTCATTTTGTTCACCAAAGCACCTTCATGGTCCTTGGCGATCAGATCGTCCCATTCCCGGCCCCACACCACCTTGATGACATGCCACCCCGCCCCCCGGAATACCGACTCGAGCTCCTGGATGATCTTTCCGTTTCCGCGAACCGGTCCATCGAGACGCTGCAGGTTGCAGTTCACAACAAAGATCAGATTGCTGAGCGGCTCGTTGGCTGCCAAGTGCAGGGCCCCGGTGCTTTCAGGTTCGTCCATTTCGCCATCGCCCAGGAACGCCCAAACTCGCTGATCGGATGTGTCTTTGATGCCGCGGTCATTCAGATACCGATTGAACCTGGCTTGATAGATCGCGTTCATCGAAGCCAAGCCCATCGATACGCTGGGAAACTCCCAGTACTCGGGCATCAATCGCGGGTGGGGGTAAGAAGAAAGGCCGTCCTTGGTACTTACCTCGCGGCGGAAGTGCTCGAGTTGATTCTCGGTGATCCTGCCCTCGAGATATCCCCTGGCGTAGATACCCGGACCGGCGTGGCCCTGGAACCAGATTTGGTCCCCGCCACCGGGGTGGTCCTTGCCTCTGAAGAAGTGGTTGAAGCCGACTTCGTAAAGGTTTGCCGCAGAAGCGTAGGTGGCCAGGTGCCCGCCGAGGCCCGAGTACAACTTGTTAGCCCTCAGCACCATGGCTGCAGCATTCCAGCGGATGAGGCGGCGGATTCTGAGTTCCAGAGCCTCGTTGCCCGGATAGTAAGGCTCTTGGTCGGGCGAGATGGTGTTGACGTAGTCGGTCTGGACCATCGGCGGCAGTTCGACTTGGCGGTGGTGAGCATGACCAAGGACCCTGTGCATCAGATACTGGGCAGTGGTTCTGCCTTCGGTATCGATCACCTCATCGAGCGCGGCAAGCCACTCTGCGGTCTCGTCGGGATAAGGGTCGGGAAGTTGTTCGCTTAAGTAATCGTCGGGCATTTGGTTCTATTGTCCTACAGGGAGCCGCGCTTGCAAGCCGAAAGAGTTCAGCTCACAGCAGTCAGCTCATATGCAGCGCCTTGCCCGAAAGTTTGAGCATCGTCTCACCCAGGGCTTCAGACAGAGTCGGGTGAGCATGAATCAAGTTGGCTGCGTCGGAAGCGAGTGCCTCCCAGTTGGTCATCAGCTGGGCCTCTGAGACGAGTTCGGTCACCCTGGGGCCGATCAGATGCACTCCGAGTATCGGCCCATCGCGCTTTGCTATGACCTTCACGAATCCGGCGGCTTCGCCCAGGATGCTAGCCTTGCCCGAAGCGGCCCAGTTGAACTTTGTCGTCACGACCTCGTGCCCCGCATCGACGGCCTGCTGCTCGGTCAGCCCGACGGACGCGATTTCCGGCGTGCAATAAGTAGCCCGTGGCACGCCGACATAGTTGACCGCAGATGTTGCAGCCCCGGCAATCTGCTCGGCCACATGAATCCCTTCGGCGAAGGCGACATGGGCCAGCTGAAAGTGAGGAAACGGCAGGCCGAGTCCGGGCTGGGTAATGAGGTCACCGACGGCGAATACCCCTTTAATGCCGGTCCGGCAGCTTTCGTCGGTCACAACAAACCCCTTATCGAGTTTCACCCCGGACTCTTCGTAACCGAGTGCCTCCGAACGAGGGGCCCTGCCCACGGACAGCAGACAGCGCTCCGCAGTCAAAGTCGTGGACTTGCCTTCAGATTCGAAAGTAACCTCCGCCTGGCCCCCCAAATTCTCTGCCTTCGTAACTTTCACGCCGGTAAAGCTTTGGATTCCCCGCTTGGCAAACTGGCGAGCCAATTCTTTCGAAACCTCTTCATCCTCGCCGGGGGCAAGGCGTGGAAGGGCCTCAAGAATTGTTACCTGTGCGCCAAAAGATCTGTACACGCTGGCGAACTCCAGGCCAACAGCTCCTGCGCCGATGATGATGACCGACGCGGGAATATCCCCGGCCGACAATGCATGGTCCGAGGTGATGAAGGCCTCGCCGTCGATCTTCGCAAATGGAAGGGAGCGCGGGTACGACCCGGTGGAAAGAATCACGGCCGGGGCCTGCACGTTTTCACCGCCCTCAACGCCGATAACCCCTGCCGAGGCCAGGCGGCCCTTACCGGCGATGGTGGTTACCCTTTTTGATTTCAACAGGCCCTGCAGGCCCTTGTAGTGCTTTGCGACCACTGAGTCCTTGTAAGAGGTGACTTTGCCCCAGTCCACGTTGGGCTCCCCAACCAAAATTCCGAAGTCGCCGGCAGCCCTTACGGTCTCGACGACTTCGGCGGAGTGCAGCAAAGCCTTAGTCGGCATGCATCCCAGGTGCAGGCAAGTTCCGCCGACTTTGTCGTTCTCGACGATAGCGACTGAAAGCCCGAGCCCAGCCGCACGCAAGGCGGCGGCATAGCCGCCGTTGCCGCCACCAAGTATCGCTACATCAAATTTGGGCACGAAGCGAGTCTACCGGGGGCTAAGCGCCTTGCAGGCGCTCTCGTAATTCTCTAGCGCTCGGTACCCGGGGGCCGTAATTCGTTCCCGGAAGCTCCCGCACTGTTGCTTTGTGCTCCGATCCATCTTCCCCGGTGACAGTCACCTCTTCATCTATGGGAGCACTGGCTTTGACTACCCCGATTCCCCAAGCCCTGCCCTCCCATGTGGAGGCGCTGGTTACTTTACCGGCAAGCTGGCCGTCGTATGTGACATCCCCGGTTTGCGGAGTGCTTTCGAATTCGAGGTGCCGCAGGCGCCGCTTTATGCGCCCGCGCTGGGCCATCGCTACCGACTCCTGGCCGAGATAGCAACCTTTCTGGAAGTGGACGGCGACTTCAAGCGCGGCCTCCTGGGGAAGAAAGCTCTTGTCGAAATCAGTGCCGTAAAGGGGAACTCCGCCGGCTACCCGCAAGCTCTCGTATTCGCCGGCCGATAACGCTTCGACGCCCGATGATCCGAGGTCCGCAAGGGTCTTTCCCTCGTCAACTTTGCTGACCCAAATGTCCAGGCCTGGTTCAGGCCGATGAATGCGAACCGCCAACCGCCGGGGGGGTCGGTCTGGGTCATCATCGCCGTCAAAAAGCGTCACGGAATGTTCAGCCTCGCCGGGCGGCAGGGGTGCCTGCGGAAGGCTCTCAACGCTCTTTTCGGAACCCGGCCCCATGACGCGGATGACCGAGAACTCTTCGGAGACATCCACAATCGCGACCTTCGTAGCAAACACCCGTCCCTGAAAGAAATCGAGAAGCCCCCGGGCATCGTCGGGCTCAGCATCGACAAAGACATGCTCGCCCAGTCTGACGATTCGAAGAATTGATTCAATCTTGCCGTGGGGTGTTAACAAAAGGGCCTGAGCACCGGCGCCATCTTCAAGTTTGACGACCTGGTTCGAAACCAGCTGATCCAAGAACCAAAGGGCTTGGGGCCCGGTAAAGCGCAGTTTTGCCCGGCCGCCAAGAACATGAAAACAAGTTCTGCTTTCGAACTCCGCCATTTCGCTGATCTCCTTAGTCCGGTTCCACCAAAGCGAGGATCTTTGCCGCGACTTCTTCGACCACCTCAACCGGCGCCGGGCAGAAGCGTTCCGCTCCCCGGGATCGCCAGTCAAGGCTCTTGATTTGGTCACAAAGAACCGCGCCCTGCGCCTTCGTCCCCTTGGGGATCACTACCTCGAAGGGGTAGCCCTTAACATTCGACGCGATAGGGCAGAACAAGGCGAGTCCTGCCTTGCGGTTGTATACCTTGGGCGAAATCACAAGGGCAGGCCTGCGTCCCGCTTGTTCGTGTCCGGCTTGGGGATCGAACCGCAACCAGACAATGTCGCCGCGATCCGGGGTGTACCCGGCCACTACCAGACTTCGCGTCCCACAGGCGGACCTGTCTCGACCGGCTCATGAACATTATTCCGTGTGATCGCCCTGACGAGTTCGCCTAGGTCGTAGTCTCGGGTACGAATCGGCCTTACTACCAAATCGCCTCCCTCCACCGAGATATCGACGATAGACCCGGCTTCGACGCTGGCCTCCTCGGCGAAGGACTTAGGAATACGAAGCCCAAGACTGTTGCCCCATCGCTGAATCTTGGTCTCCACTGAATCTCCTTTAGGGATATACATTGAGTATACCCGCCTTCAGGTTTCGCCATTTTCGTCGAGCGGGTCTGGGAGGAGATGTCCCGGCAGACGTTTTCTTATTTCAGGCCTGAGCGCCGGGGCTCCAGGGCCTCTGCAAAGGGTCTGTTTAGGGATCGCGAGTTGAAAATCGTGCCTGAAGCCGTCGTGGTAGAGGCGGACTGGCTGATAGAAACGAGATTGGGTGTGCAGCCGGAGCTCGCATTCTTGAAGGATCTCAACGGCCGTTCCTTTGCCGTGGAGGCCACCACCGGACCGGAACGGCGCCGAGCGGTTAAAAGACGTGACGGTCGCCACATTCGACGCGCACTTCAGAATGATTCGCCCGAGGCACACCGCTGCTTTCAAAATTCTGCCCTAGCGAGTCCTAAATCTCGCACGCCGGCGTCAGCGCTCGTGCTCTACCAGGTAGTCGATGTAGAGGGGTCGCAGTGCGTCCGCGAGTTCGCCCTCGTCGGCGTGAATCGCATCCTGCAGCCGCTTGGAAAGGTAGACGACATCTTCGTTGGACTCCTCCTGGTGACCCGCCATGGCTTCGGCGATTGGGACCGTAGACAGGAGCTTGAGGAAGAAATGGACGTCCAGGCGCTTCAGGGCGGTTAGCACCGCTTTGTCGTGTAGCTGTTTCGACGTTTGGGCGTCGAGCTCTTCGAATGTCGGCATAGAAGCCAGCCTAAGCCCGTTTCGGCCGCTCCGCCAACTGCGCCGCCGATTGGCCGGATCGGCGTTGCCCAAACCGTTAGTTTTCGCGGTTCTCGTCGAGGCGCCGTGCTCATCTACTCTGCGGCTTGTTTTACCTTTAGGGCGTATTGGGGGCCAACGCCGCCGCCTTCGTGCTTTAGGTAGCAATAGACGTCTGACCCTGATTTCAAGACTTGTTTTACTTTGGCCCCCCATCCGGCAAGTTCGTCGTCGCCGTACTCTTCTTTTCGAAGGCGTAAGTAGACATGCCCGGCGGTTTGGGGGACTTCCGCGAGGGCCTTGTCGTCGGTGTCGGCGCCGCAGTAAGCGACATCGGAATCGGTTAGCAGGGCTCTCACTTCGTCATCGTTCCAGGAGTCGTGTCGAAACTCCATTGCGTAACGCACGTCCGGCGGCAGATCCTTCAGGAAAGGCTCCAGCAACTCGCGTTCGTACTTCAGATTTGGTGGAAGCTGGAACAGGATCGTTCCCAAGCGGTCGCCGAGTAGCTTTGCCCGGCAAACGAATTCATTAACGTCCTCGGTTACCTCTTTTAACCTGCTCCAGTGGGTTATTCGCTGAGGGGCTTTCAAGGTGAAGCGAAATCCATCAGAGGCTTGGGTCTTCCATCCCTCGATTGTGGATTCCGAAGGCATCCGGCGGAACGTATAGTTGATTTCAACCGAGCCGAGGACTGTCGAGTAGTACGACAGCATCTTCTTATCGGTGACGCCCTCGGGATAGAAGTTGCCCTTCCACTCCTTGAAAGCGAAACCCGACGTACCTGCAAACAAACTGCCCTTTTTTGTTGGTGCCATTAGCGTCGCATCACTTTCTCATCAAAATTCCCATCAAACTCTGGACGACGGACACAACCCATTTATCACACAATCCTCGCAGCGCGGAGTCGGCGCCTTACAGACCTTCCGCCCATGTTCGATGAACAGATAGGAAAGGGGGAACCACTTTGGCTTGGGAACGAGCAGCATTAAGTCTTGCTCAATTCGTACCGGGTCCTCCTGGCTCGTCAATCCGAGGCGCTGTGAAAGTCTCCGCACGTGGGTGTCGACCGCGATCCCTTCGGTCTTGCCGAACGAGTTGCCCAGCACGATGTTGGCGGTTTTGCGGGCGGCCCCCGGCAGGGTTGTCAGCTCGGCCATTGTGCTGGGCACCCGGCCGTCAAACTCTTCGAGGAGCTTGCGAGCCGAGGCCTGGAGGTTCTTCGACTTTTGTCTGAAAAAACCGGTTGATTTTATGTCTTGCTCGAGTTCGGAAATATCGGCTCGGACATAGTCCTCGATCTTGGAATACTTGCGGAATAGCTTCTCGGTCACTTTGTTGACCATCTGGTCGGTGCACTGGGCCGATAAAATCGTGGCGAACAACATTTCGTGAGGATTCGAAAAAACCAGAGCGCATTTGGCGTCCGGGTATTCCTTTTTCAAACGTCGATATATGAGCGGAAATCGCTCGTGGGCTGGGCTGCCTCGGTTGGGCTTGGGTTTGGCTTTGACTGGAGCTTTGGCGGGTGCGTGCACTGGAAGAAGCTAACCCGGAGTAAGGGCCGACTTCACTGCTGAGATTATTTTGCCCGGCGGCGTGACGCTTAAGAAATCCACCTTGGCCTTCAGGCCTTTACTGGCGCTCGTTTTGTCGCTCACCAGCACCACCGGGACGCCTTTCAGGGATCCGGCGTCGGCCAGCAAGCCAACCATTTCCTTCCCGCGTTCGGGAAGGCGCGTCATGTCAACCAGCAGCAAATCTGGCTCAATTCCGGGGATCTGGCGATGCACATCACCTTTGGGCTCCTCAACCCAGGGGACGCTGTAACCCTTCTGCCGAAGCGCGCTTACCCAGGGTCGGCTTTCTTCCCAACAAAGCACTGCAACGCGAGCGGTCACGAGGTAATGATATCGGACGGACCGCGTGCCGAGGGCGGGACGGGTTGAAAGGCAGGGCAAAGGAAAGATGCGCGCTACACTTAGCACCACTAGGCTTGGAGGCCCGGCGCCCTGCAATGGCGCTTGCCCCGGGACCGGAAAGGAACCTTTCGCCTGTGAATTCGCGAACTTCGATCACCATCAATGATCTCAAGGGCTTCAAGGCGCACGGCAGGCGTTTTGCCATGCTTACCGCCTACGACTTTCCCACTGCCCAGATTCTGGATTCCGCAGGCGTGGAGGTGATACTTGTCGGCGATTCGCTCGCCCAGGTGGCGCTTGGGTACCCAACCACACTGCCCGTCACCATGGATGAAATGCTTCACCACACTCGGGCGGTCACCAGGGCCGCTTTGCACACCCTTGTGGTTGCCGATATGCCCTTCGGCAGCTATCAGGGACCCGTAGAGATGGGAGTGGGCAACGCCGTTCGGTTTCTGAAAGAGGCAGGCGCTCACGCCGTGAAGTTCGAGGGGCCCAACCTAGCTTTGACCGAGGCGTTGACCAGTCAGGGGATTCCCGTAATGGCCCATCTGGGCCTGACCCCCCAATCGGTTCATGCCATGGGGGGGTACCGGGTTCAGGCCAGGACCCCCGAATCCGCTCAGCGCCTGCTGGCCGATGCGGAATCGATGCAAAAGGCGGGCGCCTTTTGTTTGGTCCTCGAAGGCATTCCCGCGGAAGTCGCCGCCAAGATTACGAAGTCACTTCAAATAGCGACCATCGGGATAGGCGCCGGTCCGAGCTGCGACGGACAGGTTCTGGTTCTGAATGACTTGTTGGGAATGGGGGCCGCGCCGGACCCCAAATTCGTCAAGCGTTACGCCGACCTGCGGCACACAATTACCTCGGCCGTCGAAGCCTTTAAGGCCGAAGTTGAGTCAGGAGAATTCCCCGGGCCCGAGCACTCCTACACCGGGGGCCAGGGGTAAGGTCGGGACGTTTTCGGCGGGGGGAACACGGGGTCCTTCAAAACTTCTGTCACTCGCGCTTGAAGAGCCCGGATCTCCCTATTGGATATATAGGCCCCAAGGTCCGCCGGCGCCTCGCCCTCGATAAATTCGCACAAGCGGGCCAGCGCCTCGATGTCGGCGGGCGGGATCGGCTCTCCCACGAAATCCCATAGAACCGTTCGCAGCTTGGGCTCTTCATTCAAGCAGAGCCCGTGGTCCAAACCCCAGATCTTGCCGGAATCGTCCAACAGTACATGGCCGGCCTTTCGGTCGGCATTGTTCGCAATCATGTCGAATACGGCTATTTGTCTTAGTTCACTTTCCCGGCCGGGAAGCATATCGAACGCTGTTATTGAGGGGTCGTGTTCGATGAATGCCTGCACCGCTCCCGCCCCCAGCGGACCCTCCCTGAGGACCGTTGGAGGAACGAAATCCCACCCGGCCGCCTTCGCCAGCAAGTAGGCGGCCACCTCACGCTGGCATAGAGTGCCGGGAGGAAAATCCCAAAGGGGCGCCTCGCCCCGCCGGGGCTTGTAGACAACCAGGGGGGCGTCAAGAAACTTATCGGGGTCACCGCCTGCGGGAATCAATCTTCCCAGCAGCGTGTAATTTGAGGCCCCCGGAAGCATCCCTAGAAGCTCAATCTGGCCGCCCAACAAGGTTGCTTCGTCAGTCAGCGTCATGTTCTTTCGGTGGCCGGGCGCGGCGTTAATCCTCCTTCTTGTGCCATTTGCCGTTGAAGACCGCCTTCGGACATTCGTGGCCCTCCTCCATCACGGCGCCGCATAGGGGACAAACCGGGCGGCCCTGCGAAACCAATTGCATTCCCTGAATCCCAAGAGCCGCAAGTTGGCGCTGAGTAAGCCACAGGCGAGCGGTTGCTCGATCTTCGGGAAGCGGATCGGTTCCGGCGGCCTGTTGGATTCTTGCGAGTGCGATCTCCTCGACATCGCCTTCATCCTCCAGCTCGTCGAGATCATCGGCCAGCTCTTCGAGGCCGGCCTCGGGCAACACCAACTCGGCGAAGGCCAGCATGAACATCTCTCGCGCCTCGTCATACCCCATCGCCATGGTGGCGGGGTCAATCCGAAATTCCGGGTCGCCTGGCGCCAGAGCCATCAATTCGTCGAACCCCTTCGGCGTCGAACCGAGTGCGCTTTCTCCCAGAACTTCCTTCGTGATTTCTTGCTGACCGATCTGCGCTAGCAAGGCATACCCACCCGTTCCGAGCGCCATCACGTGCTCCTTTTCAAGAATCCAGGTATGGACTTCATCGCCCTTAGCGGCTTGAAGCAAAAACACCCTGCTGCCGGGCTCACCGACAGCGCCGACGGTAACCCTGTCGACAGGATCCAACTCAACATGGGTTGCCACTAGTGCCCTAGCTTCCTTCCAAAGGTACTGTGGGGACGCGACCGGTCTTTTTGGGGGCAGCGGTTGTTGTGGCGCCGGTGGGCCTGCGCGTTTTCCTTGGCTTTACGAGGCCAATTCCATCGAACGATCCGGTATCGCCCAGCCTGACCAGGTGAGGGGTCGCGTTTTCCAGAACAAGGGCAGTCACAGACACAGGGGCGATTGAGATGCGTGAGTAGAGATCAAGCCCCAGTCCCAGGTAGCCGGCCACTATCAAGCGAATCATGTCGGCATGCGAACACACTGCGACCACCTGACCTTTGTGTTTAGGCCTAAGGCCCTCAATTGCCGTTATGCCCCTGGTCTGGGCCTCGCGGATAGTTTCGCCGCCGGGGAATCTGAAGTCTGCCGGCCGTGCTTTCAGATCCGCCCAAGCTTTGCTCTTATACAGCGCCTTCATAGTTCTACCCTGCCAATCGCCGTAGTGGACCTCACCCAGCTGCCTGACGTTATGCACGCTGAGTGAGTGTGGCTCGGCCACAGCCTCGGCCGTTTCGCGGCAGCGCTCTAAAGGACTGGAATAGACTGCTTTTAGGGGTGTCTCCGCAAGCCTGAGTCCCGCGTCCAGAGCCTGCTCGCGGCCTTTTTCGGAAAGAGAAAAACCCGGAAGCCAGCCCGTCAGTTTTTTGCCGGTTACGTCGGTAAGTCCGTGCCGGATCAACAAAAGAATCACGTCTTCTGTATACAACAACTTCGCCCAGCTTGGCTGGCTCTTCTTCGCAGTCAGAGCGCACCGTTTAATATCTCTTTAGTGGAAGAAATGGAAGAATTCGACAACCCACCAAATGTCCCGGCGCTTGGCCCGACGTCCCCATCCGTCTACTACGGCGCCCAAACACGGCTGGCCGTGGAAAATTTTCCTTTATCTGCGTTGCGCTTTGGAAGGCGGTTTATCCGTGCCCTGGGCCTGGTGAAAGCAGCCGCTGCCGAAACCAACTCTGAGCTAGGGCTGCTGGAGGCTCCTGTTGCCGGCGCAATCATTACGGCTGCCCAAGAAGTAGCCGACGGAAAACACGACGACCAATTCGTTGTTGATGTATTTCAGACCGGCTCCGGCACTTCGACAAATATGAACGCCAACGAGGTAATTGCGAACCGCGCCGATGAAGTCTTGGGGGAAACCCCCGGCACCGGACAGGTTCATCCGAACGATCACGTGAACCTTTGCCAGTCTTCGAACGATGTCATTCCCACAGCCGCCCATGTGGCCGCTCTGACGGCGATCAGCGAGGTATTGCTGCCGGGCCTTCAGCGTCTCGCTGAGGCGCTGGGGGCCAAAGCTGAACAGTTCGACCCCATCATCAAGACGGGCCGGACTCACTTGATGGACGCTACGCCCGTAAGGCTTGGTCAAGAGTTCGGCGGATTTCAGTCCCAGGTCGAGCACGGTCTGGCACGCATTGCCGGCGTGCTGCCCCACCTGTCTGAGCTGGCGCTGGGTGGCACCGCGGTTGGGACCGGCATCAATGCTCACCCGAAGTTCGCTGAAAAAACCATCGCACGTCTGTCGGCGGCAACGGGAATCCCGCTGACGGAGGCACCGAATCATTTTGAAGCCCAATCCGCCCGCGATGCCATAGTCGAGGCTTCTGGGGCGCTTAAGACCGTAGCTGTTTCGATCGCAAAGATTGCCAATGACCTTCGCTGGATGGCTTCGGGGCCGTCGGGTGGGATTGGTGAAATTAAGTTGCCGGAGCTTCAAGCGGGGTCGAGCATCATGCCGGGCAAGGTAAACCCGGTGATTCCTGAGGCCGTAATTCAAGTAGCCGCGCAGGTCATCGGCAACGACGCCACCATCACACTGGGGGGCCTGGGGGGCGTATTTGAGCTAAACACAATGGTCCCGGTGATGGCTTACGATCTGATCTTTTCAATCGAGACGCTGGGGGCAGCGGCCGAACTTTTGGCAAGTCGGTGCGTAGAGGGTATAGCCGCCGACGACTGCCGGTGTGCCGAACCGCTGAAAAGCGGCCTGATGATTGCAACTTCGTTGGTGCCGGAACTGGGGTACGACAAGGTTGCAGAGATAACCGAGATCGCTGAACAAACCGGGAAAGGCCTGAAGGAGATTATCCTCGAGCGCGGCTTGATGCCTGAAGAGGAGATTGACAAGGCCCTCGACCTAAGAAGGATGACCGAAGGAGACCCGCAATAGAGGTGCCCCAAGGCGTTGCTGCCGGCGTTGCAGCCGGCCCATCGACCCCTTCTCCAATCATACTTGCAGGCGCCGGCTATTCGGCTAAGACGGCCCCCGTCGAAGCGGTAAGGGAGGCCTTCGACCTAGCCGCCAAGCAGCTCGGCGGCCGGTCGATCGATTTGATATTCATGTTTGCTTCGCCGGAGCACTCTCTAAAAGCCGAGGAATTGTCGGGCGCGATTGCCTCATGCGTGGCGGCGATCCAGCCTCCTGAAGTCGCTCGGGCGGAGCAGAACCCGTCCGAATCCGAAAGCGAGCCGGAGTTTTACTTTCCGCGTCCGATCGTTCTGGGATGTACCGCCCAGGGGATCATCTCTCAGGACAAGGAAATCGAAGAGGGGCCGGCTTTGTCGATTTGGATGGCGCACCTTCCGGGGGCCGAGTTGCATCCATTCTTTTTGTCAATTGAGTACACGGCCGACGGTATGTCGCTGGTTGGCCTCCCATTGTTCGTACCATCGTTTCATTCCGCGCTGGTATTGTCGGAGCCGAACAGCTTTCCAACCCAAATACTGCTCGACGGTTTTAACGCAGAACACCAAGGAATGCCGATCGTCGGCGGCCAGGCTAGCGGCGGGGGCCCCGGGCAGAATTTCTTGATAGTGAATGACGTTGTAACGAGATCCGGAGCGGTGGGAGTGCTGGTCGGTGGAGATGTAAAGCTTCAGGCGATTGTTTCGCAAGGCTGCAAACCGATAGGAAAGCCCTTAATTGTCACTGCGGCCGAAGGCAACGTAATCCACATGCTGGGCGGAAGACCACCGTTGGCCAGGCTCCGCGAAGCAGCCGCTCACTTGCCACCCGAGGAGCAGGCCAAGATTCTTCAGAACCTTCAGGTGGGAGTCATCATTGATGAACTCAAGACCAACCCAGGACGTGGCGATTTTCTGGTCCGGGGCCTGCTGCATGCCGATATGGAATCCGGCGCAATCGCAATCGGCGACGTGGTACGAGTCGGCCAAACCGTTCAGTTCCAGTTGCGCGATGCAGGCACGGCCGATGAAGATCTGAAGTCGATGCTAACCGCTTATGGCGACGATGGCGCACCGTCGGGGGCGCTCATGTTTACATGCAATGGCCGCGGTGCCCGGCTTTTCGGCTCGCCCGATCACGATGCCGCCGAACTTCAGCACTCCTTCCCCGGCTTAGCGACGGCGGGCATGTTTTGCGCGGGCGAGATTGGCCCTATAGGTGGCCTAAACTTCTTGCACGGATTCACAGCTTCGATAGCGCTGTTCGAGAACAGCACCGGCACGAACAAGGACTCCTAACGTTTACGACGAAACGCTACCGTTAAGTACCTGGGAGTTGTAGCTTGGAGGCCGGAGCGCGACAATACACACCGAGACCACATTTCCTTTTGGAGGGTGTTTGAGTCAGGTAATTGATCAAGCCGAGTTAGGAGGGGCGCTTGAGGGGGCCCGGAACGCCTTGGCCGGCCGAGGGTGGAACGAGGCGTTTGACCTTTTCAAGCAGGCCGCCGAACAAACGACCCTGGCTCCGGAAGACCTGGAAGGCCTGGCAGAGTCGGCCTGGTGGACCGGGCGACTCGACGAAAACCTCGGTGCCCGAGAACAGGCTTTCAGTGCCTATCTTGGGGAAAACAATACCCGACGAGCTGCGCTTTGCGCTATTGCTTTGGCGCGAGATTACTGGGGCAAGCTGGCCCACTCCATTGCTGCAGGCTGGCTCAAACGGGCCGAGCGACTCTTAGAAAACGATCACGACTGCGCAGAGTTCGGCCATCTGCTCGTCGTACAAGCTCTTGGCGGCCTGGAATCCCATGAGCCCGATGCCCCCATGCACATTGGAGTAAAGATTCTGGAGCTTGGAACCCGCTTCGGCGACCGGGACCTCCAGGGGTTCGGCCTTTTGTTTCAAGGGAGGAAAAAGGTTGCCGACGGTTACGTAGAAGAAGGCTTGGCCCTCCTCGACGAAGCCACTGTCGCAGCCGTCAGCGGAGAGCTTGGACCGCTGGCCACTGGAGTCATCTATTGCATTGCGATTACCTCGACCACCACGTTGCGCGACTACCGGCGGGCAGGGGAATGGACCGAGGCCGCTAAGCGCTGGTGCGAGCGTCAATCGATCTCGGGGTTCCCCGGCATCTGCCGGGTGCACCGGGCCCAGATAATGCATCTGCGCGGCATGTGGACGGAAGCCGAGAAAGATGTTCGATTGGCCATCAGCGAACTAAAGGACTTCAGCCTCGCTGTCGCTGCTGAGGGGTTCTACGAGCTCGGCGAGATACGTCTGAGAATGGGCGACCTGCGCTCTGCCGAAGAGGCTTTCCGCCAAGCGCAAGAACTTGACCATGACCCCGAACCGGGAATGGCTCTGCTGAAGCTTGCCGAAGGCAACGTGGCCGCTGCAAGCACGCTAATACGGCGGGCGCTGGCCGAAGACACCCACGAGCCGCTTTACCGATTTGCCCTGTTAAACCCCCAAGTCGAAATAGCGCTGGCGGCCGGTGATATCGAGACTGCAGCCGTGGCGACCGAGGAACTTCAGCAAATTGCGGAAACTTACAGAACTCCGGCCCTTCAGGCCGCTGCGTTCCAGGCCACCGGAGCCCTGGAGCTTAGCCGGAGCGAGTTTGTGGAAGCCGAGAAAAGTCTGCGGCATTCGGCCCGGCTCTGGAAGCAGGCCGATGTGCCCTACGAGGCAGCCAGAAGCTGCGTCCTGTTGGGCAAGGCGTATCGAGAGCAGGGCGACGAAGATTCAGCGACGCTTGAATTTGAGACGGCGGCTGCAACGTTCCGAAGGCTGGGGGCGCCCTTAGACCTCGAAGCGGTAAACAAGTTGATGGGCGGCAAGGGCTCACGTAATGGGTCTGGGACCTCAAGGGTTGTCAAGACCTTCATGTTCACCGACATCGTTCGCTCCACCAACCTCGTCGAGGCTCTCGGCGATGAGGCGTGGGGGAACATGCTCGACTGGCACACCCGCACGCTGCGCAGCCTGTTTCTTGCCCATGCGGGCGAAGAGGTTAAGCAGGTCGGCGACGGTTTCTTCATCACATTCGAAAAACCGTCGGATGCTCTGGGCTGCGCGGTCGCCATCCAGCGCAGCCTTTCCGAGCACCGCAGGACCCACGGATTCTCACCGCAACTAAGAATCGGGCTTCACTGCGGAGATGCAACTAAGAAAGGCCGCGACTACGAAGGCAAGGAAGTTCATACCGCCGCCAGGATCGGCGCGATTGCGGGGGCCGACGAGGTAGTGGCCAGCATCGGAATGTTCCGGGCCGCCGAGTCCGGTCTCCAGGTGGCTGAAACCAAAACAGTTTCCCTAAACGGAATCGCCAACCCGGTCGAGGTAGTAACGGTAGCCTGGCAGCAGTAATTCAAAGGACAACATCGGCGTCTTTGTGGACCTGCTTTCGGCCCTAGTGAACGCCAACCTGGGCGATGACGACTTCGTCAACCGGTTCCGCTGGCTCATCTAGCTTTAGAGGCTCGGCCAGTCCTTGCTTTCTTGCGGCTTGTTCAGAACGTCTTCCAGGGATGGGCCTTGCTTTGGCGGCGGCTTAAGATCCTCCAGGCCCCTTTTTCCCCTTATGTCGCCCGCTGCTTTCAGCACATCGTCCAGCGTTTGCTTGGGCGCCCCGAACAGTCTGATTCTGAGCGCCGCCAACAGACTCGCGTGTTCTTCAATCAGCCCTGTGTTTCGGTCGATCTCGGTCAGGGCTTCCTCAGCCTGCCGCAGTAAATCTTCGTCGCTCATTTGGTCGACGCTAGTCTAGGGCCGCCAGGATCTTGGCCACTCGTTCCTCCACCGAGCCGGTCACCGAAGTAAACCCAATGTCGTGGTACTCCAGGATCGAAAGGAGCCTTTCGTCGATCTCTTTTTGAAACTGCGGATCATCGGGCCTGAGGCCGTCTAGAACGATGGGGAACTCGATCGGCAGATAAAAGACGTGCGAATAGTTTCCGCGGAGTCGCCTTTCGGCCAGTTTCTTGCACTCCTCCCAAAGAGCTATCTCCTTGGTAGCAGGCTGGTTGTCGAGAACCCATCCGGCGTAGGCCATGACGTCGACCAGCGAGCGATCACCTACGAAGTCAGGAGTGGAAATTTCGTTGTTGTATTGCTTTAGAAAAATGAGAGCTTCAGTTGCCGGGGTGGCGTCTTTGTCGAGCTTAAAACCCAGCTCGACCACCTCGCGCGCGGTCTCGGGTAGAAGCGGTAGATCGAGGCGCGCCGCCAACTCTTCAGCAAGCGTTGTCTTGCCGGTCGAGAAACTGCCCACAATCGCTATACGAATACTCATAGTCTCCATTATTCCAGGCTAAACGGCGACGGTACTTGATGACTTCTCGGACCCTTTTTGTGGCTGCTGCCCTGGCAGGTTGGACACCAATACGTAAGGCGCGCGGGGGTTCCCTGGTTGGCCACCTGAATCAAATCTCCGCACCGGCGGCAGGGCTTGCCGGGGCGCTCCATTACGTGCCACTCCTGGCCGTGGCGGGTATTTCCGGTGGTTGCCTGCTCAGGGTGATCGATGTTCAGTCTCATCAGTTTTTGGGCGAGGCTAAGCACTGCTTCCAAATTCTCGATCTGGGATACCGGAGTCCACGGGCTGAGGCCTTTCAGGAATAGCGTTTCGTTCTTGTAGAGATTGCCTATTCCGGCGAGATTTCTCTGGTCGAGCAGGGCCTCGGCTATAGAAAGGTCGGGCTTGCTCTGGAGTCTCGCCATCGCCTCCTGCATGTTCCAGCCGGGGCCTAGGATATCGGGCCCGAGGTGCCCGACTAACCGGTGTTCCTCGGCAGATGGCACTATTTCGATCATGGCCAGCCGGTACCCGACTGCGGTCCAATCGTCGGTTTCGAGAACCACTCTTATTTCAAAACCCGGTCCCCGCCAGCGGTCTTCCGGCCTGTACAAAACCCAAGCGCCCTCCATTTTTAGGTGGGTCCTTAGAGTCATGCCCTCGTTGGTTCTGGTCAAGATGTGCTTGCCTCGCGGGGACACTTGCTTGATGGTTTGGCCGGCCAAGTCGGCCCCGGCCAATTTCGGCACTCTGAAATCGGCTTTCGTTAGAACCTTTCCTGCTAAGGCCCGGTGCAGCGTGCGGCACACTCTAAAGACAGTGTCGCCTTCAGGCACGCAGCCGAAGACCCCTTGGCGTCTGGCGGAAGCCGGCCGTCTCCATCGCCTTCGCGACCGGAGAATCGAGGATGAAATCGCCGTCTGCCTTCTCGACGGCCAGCTTGCCCAGACTGCCCTCTCTTACGGCGAGCGCCAGGGCATCGACCGCCGGCTGAAGCCGCGCCGGGTCCTCGGTGAAGGTGAGCAAGGTCTTGCCGCCCCTTTCTACGTAGATCGTCAGTGCGCCGTCGACCAGGACAACCAGGGCGCCGGCCTTGCGCCCAGGACGGTGCCGGGTCCGAGCCGGAACCGCCCCGCTTGAAGCTGCGGAGAGTTCGGGCCACGGCAGCGCCGCTCCGTGGGGGTTGGCGGGGTCTGCAGCGGCTAGAACGATTGCGGCGGGAATCGAGGCAGTTCGTTCGTCGGTCGAGGCATTTGAATATGGCCGTGGGTTAACCATCTCGCGCATTCTGTCCACTGCACCGGGTGTCGCGAACTGCGCCCCACCGAGGCCTTCTATGAAGTAGCCGCGCCTACAGGCGCCCTTTTCTTCGAAAGCCTTCAGCACCGGATAAACACCGGCAAAACCGCCCGGCGCCCGTTCACTCATTGCCCCGCCGCGGGTGACCACGCCGTGGCGATCCAATAGCTGCTCGGCCTGGGCGTGCGCGCGGCGAGTTTGGTCGCCGGAGACTGTCGGCAGCAAACTCCATCTGCCCGCGCCCTGCGCAGGGCTCTCAGCGGCGGGCAAGCTCAGCCCGCCCCGCCGTCGTCCGCCCCGCCGCCAGTTTTCTGAGTGGGCCCTCGCCCGGCGGCGGCCGCGTATCAGAGCGCGAAGCGGCGCTATGGTGTCGTTTGTAATCAGCCCTGCCCACACAAGATCCCAAAGGGCGTCCAGCAGCTCTTGGTCTTGACTTATCCCGGCCACCGATTGAATCTGGCGAAAAAACATTGCTCCGCCCCCGGACAGGGCTTCCAAGAGCCGACTGGAGTTTTCACTGAGGTCAACGGAGGAGCCCGGAGGTAGCAGAACCGCCGCGTCCTGGGCCAGATAGAGGCTGATCCAGCCATCGTCTTGGCCAAGCGATTCGGATCCGGCCCAGATCACATCGCCCGCGCCTGAAAGTTGGTCGAGCATCGCCGGCGAATATCCCGCTATACGCGCCGGCAGCACCAGGCTCTCCAGCGCGCTTGCAGGAACCCTCGCCCCTTGCAGCTGTTCGATGACTCTCAGCAAACCGCCCGGCCCCCGGGCCGGGCTCAAGACTCCTTGCCACGCCGGCAGGAAGCGACCGAGAACCTCCGGCGGCGCTGCCTCGACCTCCTTCCGCAGTTTCGCCATCGAGCGACGACGCAAAGATCTGAGAACCTCCGAATCGCACCATTCCAGCGCGCCGCCTTCCGCTACCGGCCTGAACTCACCGCGCACGACCCGGCCTTCGGATTCAAGCCGGCGAAGAGCGTCGCTCACAACCGCGACCCCGAGCCCGAGATGCTCGGCCGGGGCTGAGGCTTCAAAGGGGCCGTGGCTTCTCGCATACTTGCCAATGAGGTCGCCCACCGGGTCGGCGACAGGTTCAAGGAAGGCCCCAGGGATTCCAACCGGCAGCGGGACCCCCAGCGCGTCCCGATAGCGGGCCGCGTCTTCAATAGCAGCCCAGCGTTCTTCGCCCGCGATTCTTATCCGAATTGCCCGGCGCTGCTCTTCGAGGTCAACAAGCCAGCTCGGCTCGGCCCCCCGCTCGATCAAGTGAACCGACGACATGGCGCCCATGGTTCTTAGTGCGTCGTGAGCGTCATCGGCGTTGCGCAGCCTTCGGCCATCGGCAAGGCGCTGGACTTCAAGCTCCACTTCCGCCAGGGCTTTCGGGTCGATCAATTCGCGAAGCTCCGCGGTTCCAAGAAGCTCCGCCAGCATCGCTGTATCCAATGAAAGCGCCTGCGCTCTGCGCTCGACCAGGGGAGCATCGCCTTCATACAAAAACGCTCCCACGTAACCGAATAACAACGACCCAGCAAAGGGCGACGCCGCGGGCGTTACGACTTCAACAACCCGCATTTTTCTCGAGCGAAGGTCCGTCATTAGCTCCACTAATCCGGGGAGGTCGAAAACGTCCTGCAGACACTCGCGCATGGTCTCCAAAATGATCGGGAACGACCCATAGCCCGCCGCTACCTGCAACAAGGTTGCGCTTCGCTGGCGCTGCTGCCACAAGGGGGTTCTCCGATCCGGCTGCCGCCTCGGAAGAAGAAGAGCCCGGGCGGCGCACTCACGGAAACGGCTGGCGAATAGCGCGGAGCCGCCGATTTCAGCAGTCACGAGCGCTTCGATTTCTTCTGGTTCAAATAGAACCATATCGAGCGAGCCGGGTGCTTCGCTCAATTCACCCAGCACGCGATCGAGGGACTCTTGGGCCCCCAGTCCGTCGGGAAATCTGATTACGATGCCATCATCACTGTGCATGGTTTGAACCTCGAAGCCCATGCGCTCGGCAACCCGCGCCTTTATGGCCAATGCCCATGGAGCATGCACTTTGGCACCGAGCGTGGAGTGGACGCATACTCTCCAGTCGCCCAGCTCATCGCGAAACTTCTCAATCACGATGGTCTTGTCGTCGGGTATTTGACCGGTTGCCGCACGCTGCTCTTCGAGGTATTGAACCAGATTAGAACGAGCGAATGAATCCAGCCCGGCGTCTTCCAATCGCTTTTCGCGCGTCGCCGGCTCGGCCGCTATGACCTCGCGCATAAACCTGCCCAAAGCCCGGCCGAGTTCCACCGGCCGACCCTCGGCGTCGCCTTTCCAAAAGGGCATCTTGGCCGGTTCGCCGGGAGCGGGAGTGACGATCACTCTGTCATGAGTTATTTCCTCGATCCGCCAACTCGAGGCGCCAAGTGCGAACACTTCGGTGACCCTTGATTCGTAGACCATTTGTTCGTCAAGCTCGCCGACCCTGGCCGAATCGGAACCCGGAAGAAAGACTCCGAACAGCCCCCGGTCGGGAATGGTCCCTCCACTTGTTACGGCTAAGTGCTGGGCGTTGCGCCTGGCGGTCAGGATGCCCGCCTCACGATCCCAGTTGATTCGCGGCTTTAATTCACCGAATGCGTCGCTCGGGTACAGACCCGAGAGCATGTCGAGGACTGCATGAAAAGTGCTGACCGGCATAGCCGCAAACGGAGCCGCACCGCGGATTGTGCGCTCCAGATCCTCGACTATCCAATCGTCCATTGCGACCATGGCCACAATTTGCTGGGCTAGAACGTCAAGCGGATTTCGCGGGTAATGCATCTGCTCGATTGCTCCGGCCTTCATGCGTTCAACCACCGCGGCGCACTCCACCAAATCGCCGCGGAACTTCGGAAAGATAATCCCGCGGCTGACCTCACCCACCTGGTGGCCGGCGCGGCCGACCCGCTGCAGCCCCGAAGCCGCCGAGACTGGCGCCTCGACCTGAACAACCAGATCCACCGCCCCCATGTCGATACCCAACTCCAACGAGGACGTGGCAACGACGGCCGGCAGCCTGCCCGCCTTCAATTCCTCTTCGATGACCCGACGCTGCTCCTTGCTGACCGAGCCATGATGCGACCGGGCGATCTCTTCACCCGCCGTTTCATTAATACGCGAGCAGAGTCTTTCCGAAAGTCGCCGCGAGTTCGTAAAAATAATCGTCGATCGGTGCGCCCGAATGAGCTCGACCAGCTTTTTCTCAATTGAAGGCCAGATGGACTTTCGCTGCGGATCCGAGGCTGCCGAGCGCCCCACCGGCACATCGCCCGTGACCTCGCCGAGTTCCGACATGTCCTCGACGGGCACGACCACAGAAAGGTCGAACTGCTTATCAAAAGCAGGCTGAACAATGTCCAGGTCGCGGCCGCCATTGGGTCCGTCAGCCAGGCCGCCGGCGAGAAAAGCCGCGACTTCGGTAACCGGCCTCACCGTAGCGGACAGCCCGACTCTTTGAGCAGGCGGACCCACTGCCCTTAACGCGTCGAGGCGCTCAAGGCTCACGGCAAGATGAGCGCCGCGTTTGGAATCTACGAGAGCGTGGACCTCGTCGACTATCACCGTCTCGACGAATCGAAGCGCTTCGCGCGCGGCCGAGGTCAGGATCAAAAACAACGACTCCGGCGTTGTTATCAGAATGTCCGGCGGGCTTGCGGCAAAGCGGCGGCGCTCCTCGACCGGCGTGTCACCGGTGCGCGTTCCGACCGTGATCTGCGCCAGCTCCACACCCATCCTGGCGGCCGTATTTTGCAGACCCCCGAGCGGAGAGCGCAAGTTGCGCTCAATGTCCGCTGCCAATGCCTTCAGCGGCGAAATATAAAGGACTCGCAAACGCTCTTTCGGCGGCGGGGCCGGGGCATGCGCCAATCGGTCAATGGACCAGAAGAAAGCCGCCAGGGTCTTGCCCGAGCCGGTCGGAGCGACTACCAGGGCGCTGCGGCCTGCGCAGATCGCCTTCCAGGCCCCGGTCTGCGCAGGAGTCGGCGCGGCAAAACTGTCTTGGAACCACCTGCGGGCCGCAGGAGAAAACGCCTCGAGACCGGACTTGGCCATCGCGCGAGATGATAGGGGCATGTCTAATGATTTGCTTGGGACCAGATCCGCACTGTCCACTAAAAGCGGCGACGTCGCCTACTTTAGCCTCGACCGGTTGGCCGAACAAAGCGGTGCATCGTTGGAGCGGCTCCCCTTCACGATCAAGATCCTGCTCGAAAACCTTCTAAGGCGAGCTGGGGAATCCTCGGTTACCGGCGAGGACGTCATATCCCTCGCCCGGTGGCCCGCGAGCGAGCCGGAGGCCTCGATTGCCTTCCTGCCCTCAAGGGTCCTCATGCAGGACTTCACCGGGGTACCTGCGGTGGTTGACCTGGCGGCCTTGCGGAGCGCCGTTCACCGCGCCGGTGGCGACCCTGCCTCGGTCAACCCGTTCATTCCCGTCGATCTGGTAGTCGATCACTCGGTCCAGGTTGACCGGTTCGGCTCACCTGAAGCCTACGGCGCCAACATCGAAATGGAGTACAAACGAAACTCCGAGCGGTACGCGTTGCTCAACTGGGCGCGCCATGCCTTCGACCGTTTTCGGGTAGTTCCGCCCGGCATGGGCATCTGCCATCAGGTCAACCTCGAATATCTAAGTCAGGTAGTTCGCCTTGACGACGGCGTCGCATTGCCTGAGACCCTGGTGGGTACCGACTCTCACACAACGATGATCAACGGCCTCGGGATCTTGGCGTGGGGCGTGGGAGGAATTGAAGCGGAAGCTGCGATGCTGGGCCAGCCGATGTTCCTTCCGCCGCCGGAAGTCGTCGGAATCAAGATCGAGGGCGCCTTGCCTGCCGGAACGACGGCTACTGACCTTGTCCTAACCCTGACCGAGTTACTCCGTGCGCACGGGGTGGTCGGTAAATTCGTGGAGTTTTTCGGCGACGGGCTCAGCAACCTGAGAGTCGCCGATAGGGCCACGCTTTCAAACATGTCTCCCGAGTTCGGCGCTACGTCATCTACATTTCCCATCGATGCCAATACTTTGCAATACCTGGCCGACACAGGCCGGGCAAACACCGTCGACCTAGCCGAGCGGTACTCAAAACAGCAGGGTCTTTTTCGATCAGACGGCGATCCCGAGCCGATGTTCACCGAAACGATCCGGTTGGATCTGGCTTCAATCGAGCCTAGCCTCGCCGGCCCAAGCAGGCCTCAAGATCGTGTACGCCTGGCCCAGGTTCCCGAGTCGTTCGCTCAAGCTCTGAGGGGTTGGATGCCCGAGCCCGCTACCAAGGAAGTGGGCCGGCTACTCGCGGAAGGAGGCCATCCGGCCCCCAAGGAATTGCCAGAAGAAACCGACGACGCCAAAATTCAACCGGCGGAACACGGCGCACGATCTGGCGCGGCCGTTGGCCTTGATGAAGGCGCCGCTTCCGGAATACTCGGCCACGGCTCGGTTGTGATCGCCGCAATTACTAGCTGCACAAACACTTCGAATCCATCTGTAATGATCGCCGCAGGCCTGCTGGCGCGAAATGCGGTCGAGGCCGGACTTGAAACCAAACCCTGGGTCAAAACGTCGCTGGCGCCGGGGTCGCGGGTCGTGACCTCGTATCTTCAGAAGGGAGGGTTGCTCGCCTACTTAGACAAGCTGGGTTTCAATCTGGTCGGCTATGGCTGCACCACCTGCATCGGCAACTCAGGCCCGTTGGCCGAACCGATCGCGGCCCAGGTCCAGGATCAGGATCTAGCCGTGGTGGCCGTCCTTTCGGGCAACCGCAACTTCGAGGGCCGAATTCATCCTCAGGTGAGAGCCAGCTATCTGGCCTCACCGCCGCTATGCGTCGCCTACGCCCTTGCGGGGCGGATCGACGTGGACCTCACGACCGAGCCTATCGGAACAAACCCCGAAGGCAAGCCGGTTTACCTGCTCGATCTTTGGCCGGATTCCTCCGAGATCGAACGGGTGATGACCGAGGCAATGAGCTCGTCGCAGTTCGATGAAGAGTACGGCTCGGTCTTTGAAGGCGACGAAAGATGGCGGAGCATGGCTGCTCCTTCGGGCGAGATGTTCGAATGGGATCCGGCTTCGAGCTATGTTCGTGAACCGCCGTTCTTTGAAGACATCGGAACGGCCCTGTTGCTTCCCGCAGACATCACCGGCGCACGCGCCTTGGTAATGCTCGGCGACTCGGTAACGACCGACCATATTTCGCCGGCGGGGGCCATCCGGGCCGACTCCCCCGCGGGGCGCTATCTGGAAGAAATCGGAGTTAAGCCGGCCGACTTCAACAGCTTTGGTTCAAGGCGCGGCAACCATGAAGTAATGCTACGCGGCACCTTCGGCAACATTCGTCTTAGAAACAAGCTGGCGCCGGGGACCGAGGGGCCCTGGACCACGCACTTTCCCGACAAGCAGAAATTATCGATCTACGAAGCCGCGCTCAAGTATCAGGCCGAATCGACGCCTTTGATAGCGATCGCCGGCAAGGAATACGGGTCGGGCAGCTCGCGCGACTGGGCCGCCAAAGGGGCCGCGCTTTTGGGAATTAAGGCGGTGCTGGCGGTGAGCTTCGAACGCATCCATCGCAGCAACCTTCTGGGAATGGGGGTGCTGCCGCTCGAATTCAGGGCTGGCATCTCGGCTGAATCACTGGGGATCACGGGCAGTGAGTTGTTTGAAATTCGGGGCCTAGAAAGCCTTGAGCCGGCCGGCTCAGTGACAGTAATCGCCGGGCCGGATGATGGACCGACAATTCAATTCGAAGCCCTCGTAAGAATCGACACGGGGGCCGAACTGACGTATTACTTGAACGGAGGAATCCTAAATATGGTCCTCCGCCAGGTTCTAGAGGGCGGGGTTTCGGAGGCCGGGGCCCCCGGTTAGGACGTCGCTTAGGTTGAAGGCGACCGGCCGTTCCAGTTGGTCGAAGCTACATGAGTTCGGGTCCCGGTCTCCGCGCCACCGCTTGAATTGGGTCACGTGGCGGAAGCGGATGCCCTCCATGTGGTCGTAGCCCACTTCCAATACCAGTTCTGGCCGTAGCGGTTCCCATTCCATATTCTTTCCGGCGCTCCAACGCGACTCCCCGCCGCCCGGAATTCGTTCGAACTCCCCGCCTTGCGACCACGGGTGGCTTTGGCCCGGCTCAAGGCGGTAGGGCGCCAATTCGTCCAACAACTGACGACGCCTGGCCATCGAAAAGGCGGCCGCCACTCCAACGTGGTGCAAATTGCCTTCATCGTCGTAGAGCCCCAATAAAAGGGATCCGACAACCTCGCCCGATTTGTGGATTCGAAATCCGGCGACTACGCAGTCCGCGGTTCGCTCATGTTTAATCTTGAACATCAGGCGCTTGTCTTGCAGGTAGTGAATTGCGGGCGGTTTTGCAATGACCCCATCGAGCCCAGCCCCCTCGAACTGCTCGAACCATTCGCCGGCGACATTCGAAGACGTTGTACTGGGCGTTAGATGCAGCGGTGGCTCGATACCGGAAAAGATTTGCTCTAGCTCGGTTCGCCTCTGCGAAAAAGGCCGGTCGACCCAAGACTCTTCGCCGGAGGCCAAAAGGTCGAATGCAATGAACGAAGCAGGAGTCTCGCGAGCCAGAAGCTTGATACGCGACTGCGCCGGATGGATCCGTTCTTGCAACGCTCCAAAATCGAGAGCAGAGCCTTGGGAAACAACAAGTTCCCCGTCGAGAACAACCTTGCCGGGCATCTGCCGCGCCAACTCGGCGACGACCTCAGGAAAATATCGAGTCAGGGGGCGGGTGTTCCGGCTGGTCATTTCGACCTCAGCGCCGTCCTTGAAAACAATGCACCTGAACCCATCGAACTTGGGCTCATAAAACATTCCCTCAGGGATCGAGGACACCAACTTAGCCAACATAGGCTTGACCGGGGGGCGAACGGGGAGATTCAATCTGCGCGGACTATAGCCCGGCTAGTGGGGCGGCCGGTAACGTAAGCGGTCGCCCCGCTTGGAGCTATAGTCCGCGTTTCTGCCGGAACTGCGAGTTGCTAGGCGTCGCTGGGTGGTGCGTCGGGAATGGCCGACCAGTTCTGCGAGTCGCTGTAGTCGGTAGCTTCGCCCTTTCCTACAAGCTTCATCACCTTGCGTCGGCGGCTTGGACCGCGATCCGAGTTGGTGAAGTACTTGACGGCGCCGCCCGTTGCTCCGGCGAGGGCCAAACCTGCGAAGGCCGGACCTTTACGGGAACGCTTGCGACGTGCCTTCGATGCGTTAACTGCCTTACGCACCAATGCGGTACCTCCGATTAAGAGCACCGGCTTGCTTTTTAAGAACTTTGCTGCCATGGAATCCTCCTTTGGATCGTCTGGATTATTTGGACGTTCTTTAGGCGATCAATGAAATG
>JBPCIX010000020.1:0-21473 GCA_051005875.1 Actinomycetota bacterium
CGGGCTCTTTTTCAGCTTCCCGCCCGATCTCGTCTCATACAGCATGACCTTCACAAAGGCGGGAACCTACAGCTACGTGTGCCTGATTCACCCGGAGATGATAGGAACGGTAGAAGTCGCGTA
This sequence comes from Actinomycetota bacterium, assembly GCA_051005875.1. Lineage (GTDB taxonomy): Bacteria > Actinomycetota > CADDZG01 > JAHWKV01 > JAHWKV01 > JBPCIX01. The sequence goes on from JBPCIX010000020.1 coordinate 124, forward strand.
ATTAACATGTAGAGCCCGAAAACGGCAGCGCGGTTCTCACTGATCGTTGTTGACGCCACTGTCGTGGCAACAGCGCTTGTAGACGAGGATGAAGACGGTAGGAGTAGGGGCCTTCGGTGCCTCGCCAGGATGCAGAGCTTCCTCTTGGGCTCTGTCGCTAAATACGCTACCGCGTCATAGGTTTTGACCAACCCGTGCTGAGAAGCGATAGTGCTATCATAGCTATATGAAGCCGACAATGCTCCAGATGACCGAGGAAATGGTCAAAAACCTGGATGTCAGGGCTGCTAAACGGGGTATCTCAAGGTCTGCCCTGGTTAGGCAAATTATTCAGGAATCACTGCGCCAGGACGAGGAGAGGCTGAAAGCGGCTCGAATCGTCGAGGGCTACACCAAAATCCCGCCGGCGACGCCAGACGAGTGGGGCGACCTTGTTGCGCTGGGCGATGCGAATACAAGCGAACTTCTTAAACGGCTGGACGAAGAAGAGCGGCGCCAGGGCCATGGGCCGTGGTAGCCCGGGGAGAAGTCTGGTGGTACGAGGCTCCTGAGGAAAAACGTCGCCCATTTTTGATCCTGACCCGAGATGAGGTGATTCCGGTTTTGAACCAGGTATTGGCAGTTCCTGCGACTCGCACGGTAAGAGGCATACCAACCGAGGTTGAATTAGACAAAAGCGATGGGATGCCTCAGTCCTGCGCTTTGAGCCTCGACAACGTGACGGTGATCCGACCTGCTCTTTGCACAAGCCGCATCACGTCGCTGGCCCCAGGGCGTATGAGGCAGGTGTGTGAGGCCCTCGGCACGGCGACTTCCTGCTAACATCCGAGGGTTGTCTGGACTGCGAAAACTTCTCTATCATTCGATTCGTGAGCTTGACGATTTCCGACGCCTTAGCGTCCAAAAGCGAACAGTTCGCAAAACCCGCCAAACCCGCTGATTCATAGTGGCCGTCATGTGGCCCGGAAAGGTTTGTCTCGTCACAGGGGCCGCCGGAGGAATCGGCAGGGCGATTGCCCAGGCCCTCGAATCCAGGGGTGCCACAATCGTTGCCGTGGACGTGGACTCCGGCGGGCTACAACAGCTAATCCAGTCCTTCGGCGGCCCTCCTCATTCGAGTATCACGTGCGACGTCTCCGACCTAGCCGGCGTGAGAAGGATGGCCCAGCAAGTCATCTCCACCCGCAGCGGCATAGATGTACTGATTAACAACGCCGGGGTCGCCGGCCGAGGCAAGCTCGACGATTCAACCTCCGAGGACTCTGAGTTTGTTATCGGGGTTAACTTGCTTGGCCCCATTTGGTGCACCAAAGAACTCCTAGGGGCTCTCAATCTGGCCCCTAGAACGCGGCGCACCCCGGCAATAGTTAACGTTGCCTCGATAACCAGCCGGGTCCCGGCGCCTTCGTCGGCCGACTACTGCGCATCGAAATTTGCTCTAGCCGGATTCACCGAATCAGTGTGGGCTGAACTAGGGGGAAATGGGATTCGGGTAATGATGGTAAACCCGGGCTTTACGGACACCGAGGGATTTCCGATGGACAGGGTCCTTTCGAATCCGCGTTTCCGGTGGGCTGTAATGAAGCCACGGCGGGTGGCCCTGGCTGTTGTGAAGGGCGTTGAGAGGGGGTCGTCGGAAGTCTATGTTCAGTGGTGGTTACGCATCGCTTACAGGCTTGGCGTCGTGGCCGGGCCTCTCAGGCGAATCGCCTACCGCAAGATCCGCACAATGTTAGGCAACATCGGAAAAATCTAGTCCGTCAAGCGATCAGCCCCGACTAACTTAACCGTTAAACAATGATCGTAGCGGACCCCGCCCCTGCCTCGACTTGCAGGCGATCCACCGGCGCCAACGGCTCGCCGTCAACCTGAACTGGAAACGGCAGCGGCCCCGAGACGGTAAACCCATCCAGATCCTCAATCGCCGATGAATGTGCTCCGAAGCGACCGCTGACAAGAGCCCCCCAGGCATAAATAGGAATGCGACTTGCATGCAGACGGCTGAGCGAGAACATTCCCAGTTTGCCCTCAACGCCGCAGGCGCGGGTAAGTTTCAAAGGTCGCCCCAAACAATAAGCGTAAGGTCCCGAATTGACCGCCGTCACCATGACCGACCGGTGGCTTGCAAACTCTCCCTCGCAAAGCAGGTAAGGCTCTCTGCCGATGTAAGACCCGAGAAAAGTTCGCATCGCAGCCATATAGAAATAAGAGGGCCCCAGCCACTTTTTCTTGACCTTGCCGGCTTCGATCCTTACCGCCGCCTCTGCGTCAAACCCGCTGCCGCAGCTAAGTGCGAACAAACGGCCGTTGGCTTTAGAAAGGCTCACGCGAGTACTTCCGGAGTTCTTTACGGCTAGAGCCGCCGCAAGGAGGGGGTCCAATGGAATGCCAAGGTTGCGAGCCAGAACATTCATTGTCCCTGCAGGAACAACGCCGATTTTTACATCGGGGGCATCCGCTACGCCGTTAAGGACTTCGTTAATCAAACCGTCTCCACCCATGGCGAAGACCACTCCAGCGCCCGAGGCCACCGCTTTGCCGGCAAGCCTCACAGCCGATCCCACGCCGGTTGTTTGCTTCACCTGAAGATCAAATCGCGAGGCCAGGCTCCCGGCTACGGCCCGGCCGAGATTGCGGGTTACTTGCCGTGCGGCGGGATTGATGATCAGGCACGCGGGGGCTGAATTCTTCAATCAGCGGCACTCACTTGGAAGCGCCGTCGCCGTTTTCGCTGATATCGAATCTGGCCTTTATAGCTTTAATCCTGGCGAACTCTTCCGCAGCCTTGCTTGCCGCGTCTGGATCCTTGGTCGCCTTGGAATATGAATTCAAGAAGGTTGCACGCTCTTGCCGAACCTTCCAGTTGGTGGGGTCCAGCGACACCGCCTTTAGCCACCATCGGTCGGCCTCCGGGTACATCGCAGCGTCAACGGTTCCGGTCCAAAAGCTATTCAGGCGGGCAATATAAATTACGTAAAACAGGTTGTCCGGCTCAAGGACAAGGGCCTCATCGTAGCGTTGCCGGGCCACAGTATAAAAAAGCTTTCTCTGACCGACGTCCTTCGAGGCGGTGCCGAGCCGCTGCGCCAATCCCCCCGCTTGAGACCTGTAAATCGGCTCCCAGGGAGCAATGCGAATAGCTTGCTCAAACTTACTGGCTGCATCGGCGAGGGATCCCTTAGCCCCGATGAGTCTAAGGCCGTCTCTAATCTTGATGTCCGCCGTTACGGGCCGAACGCTGAAGATAACGGCGGCTGTCAACAATGCGAAAACCAACAGATGGAATACGACCCGTGGCCTCATTCGCGGGAACGGCTTTTTTTGCTCGATTAGCTCGGACTCCCCTGCCGCCGGCTCGCTCTCGGCGGCGGCGGCTCGCCGATCCCGCGCCGCTCGAAGCCGGGGGTCGGCAACGACGGCGATTGCGGCAATGGCCAGCCAGCCGGTGAAGGCCAGCGGCGGGACATCGATGCTTACCATCCCTTGGCCCAGGTACCCGGCCAAAACCCCCAGGAACGCGGCGGCCTCAAGCCGATGCGGCCCATCGCGCTCGCGCGCCGCTTTATAGCCGAACCCAAGCGCGAGGACAATGACCAGCGCATAGGCGCCGGCCCCGAGCAGGCCGCTGTAAGCCAAGTGCTGTAGGAAGATGTTATGCGGTTCGTCGGGTATCAATAACGCCACTTTGGCCCCATCTTCAGCGGATCGATAGCGGGGGTAAAGCGTGTAGAACAGGTCGGGCCCTTGCCCGATCAGGGGCCGCTCCTTGAACATTTCGATCGCGGTTTGCCAGTACGCCGTGCGGGCCTCGAGGGTTTTGGTCTGGAACACGGCCATGTCGGCCAGGGGGCCGGGCAATTCGTCGGACCCCGGATGCCAAACAATGAGCACTGCCGATATTACGCCGGCGAGCACAACGGCACCGACGAATCCCCGCGCGGCCCGGGGGACCATGTCGCGGTAAACCAGGCCCATCGCGCCCAGGGCGCATGCGGCTGCGATCATTCCACCGCGAGATTGCGTTAGCCACAAAGCAAGCACACAAAGACCGGCCGCCGCCATCCAAAAGTCCCGGCCCCCTCCGCGGCCGCCCTTCACGGAAAGATAAATAAGCAATGGCAGCCCCAAACCTAAATAGCCCCCAGCGAAATTCGAGTTACCGAGCGATCCGATTGGGTAAGGCGGCTTATCGCCGCCGGGGTTGCGCAGGTTGAGCCAATCGAGGCCGGCGGCCTGCAGCAGCACGTATCCGGCCAGAACAATCAGCGCAACCGCGAAGGCCCTGGCGACTCCCGAAAGTTCTTTGGGTTTCTCCCAGTAAAGGCCGACGATGGTAAAGACGGCTAGTACCCAAAGCGACATTTGAACAAAGCCGATGTAGCGGTGATAGCGCCCCGCCAACGAAAGCCACGGATTTCGTGAGAAGTAGGTGGCGATTCCGTATGCCCCCAGAAAAGCCAAGGCGGCGTAGCCGATAACGAATCCCGGAATCCACTTCCTGCGCTCCGCAGACCATGAAGCAAGCAGAGCGAACGAAGCGAGAATCGAGACTCCCAGGGCCGTCAGCTTCACGAGGTTGAAGGCGTCCTGGGTCCCCCTCCAGAATACAAGCGCGGAGAGAACAATTCCGATCATGAGAAAAGCGCGTGCAAGGCGCTGAAAACGGCCGAGCACAAAAGCCCTCAAGGCTCAGTCCTCAACAATGAAGCGCCCAAGCCGAGTCCGGTAAGGCAGACGAGTGCGGCCATCAAGTAGGCGAAGCCGGGGGCCGAGGTGGCCATCAAGGTCGCGACAACCCCGTAAATGGCGGCCGCCAACAGCAGAAGGCCCACGGTGCGCCCGGGGGAAATACCCTCAGCCACCAAACGGTGCGAAATGTGGTCCTTGCCGGGATGCAGGGGAGACAGGCCGCGTCGTACACGCGAGACAGAAACCATCAAAGCATCGAGAATAGGCAGCGTCAGCACGACGATGGGAACCAGAAAACTGGCGCTCAGAAGTTCGTGAAACCTCAACTCCAGGCCGAGGGCCGCGAGAACGAATCCTAGGAACAAGCTGCCGCTATCTCCCAGGAAGATCCGGGCGGGGGGGCGGTTGAACCACAGGAAACCCAGCGAAGAGCCGGCGAGAGCCGCCGCCGTCACGGCGACTAATACCTGACCTGACACTCCGGCCAACACAGCAAAATAACCCGCCGTTATCGCGGCTATGCCGGGGCCCAGCCCGTCCATGTTGTCCATGTAGTTGATTGCGTTTGTGATTCCTATGACCCACCCCATTGTCAGTATTAAATCCAACGGCCACGGAATAAGTAAATCCGCCCTTACATTGGCGAAGAAAAGAATCAACCCCAGCAGCAGTACTGCCGGTACTTTTATCCACCCGGGCAGCACCCGCCGGTCATCCCAGAATCCAATTGCGGCCATCATCATGCCTCCAAGCAGAATCGTCCAACCGGCCCGCCCGGCGGGCGTCAAGCGACCGAGGACCTCTAAAGCGACCATTGAACAAACAAAAGCCAGGACCACTGCTGCGCCACCCAGGTTTGGAACGGGGTCCGCGTGCAACTTCCTATTCGAAGGATGGTCTACAAGGTCGTATCTCAAGGCGATTCTGCGGGCCAGAGGAGTCAGCGCTAAGGCCACCGTCAACGCCGCCACGAAGGCGAAAGAGACGGTTTCATACCGACGCATAAAGGCTCGACAAAGATTCCAGCATGCAAGCGCGCGAAAATGTCGATTGCACTCTTTCAGCGGCCTGATGCCCCATTGCCTCAAGGCGCGCCGGGTCCGCCAAAAGGCCGTTGATCGCGGCGGCCAAGGCCGAGGGATCACGAGGTGGAACAACAAGCCCAGTGGTGTCGTTAAGGTTCACCCAGGACGTGCCGGTGCCAAGTTCAGTTGAAATTGCAGGGGTCCCGCAGGCCATAGCCTGGAGCATGGAAATTCCAAATCCTTCGGCGCTGGAGGTGGAAGGCAAGACAAACAAATCGGCGGCATGAAAGTAATCGCGGCGTTTCTCGTCTTCGACAGAGCCAACAAACACGACTCTTCCGGGCAGTCCCAGATCCTTGGCCAGTTGCTGCAAGCTGGCCTTCATCGGCCCCTCTCCCACAATCAAGCAGGTGGCATCGACGCCCCGCATAGCGTGAAGCAAAACGTCGAGCCCTTTGTAGTAGGCGAGCCTGCCGAGGAAAAGAATGATCTTGCCCGGGTAAGCCTCGCTCAGCGCTGCGGCACCGTATGGACGCTCAGACCAATAGGCGGCGTCAACGCCGAAGGGAATCACGACGGCCTTGGCCCGATGGGGTCCCAGAACCTTGCTGCGGTCCACGACGCGGGGGTTGGTGACCACGATACGCCGGGCCTTTTTCAGGAAGCGCTGCTGAAACGGCGCAAAAAAGGGCATTAGGGCTCGTCGCCCGATGATATCGGCGTGGTAGGTCGCGACAAGGGGGGCCGGGGCATGGGCCGCCAGTATGCACAACTCGCCAAAAGGATTGGGCATGTGAGCGTGGATCACGTCGGCCGGAGTGTTCCGCAAATGCCGGACCCAGGAAGGCGTAACCGGCGTAGAGACGGGCCGAAAAAGCTCCGGCGCCCGAATGATCCTTACGCCTCGGTCGTAGTCGATGACCTGGCGTCTATGCCGTGAGGACGTGAGGACCGTGAACTCGACTCCCTCCAGGGCCCCAACAACCTCATGAATGTGCTGCTCGACCCCACCCCGAGAAGGCGGAAAGTAATCCTTGAACACCTGAAGAACCCTCACGTCGTCCGGAGGCTATCATTCGCTCCCTCCGTCCCCGGTGCCGGCCAAGAGGAGTCCGACCCCTTAGGGTCGCCGAATTGCTCGCAGAAGAGCCGCTATTTCGGCCCGACGGTTTCGGTCTCTTTGGATGGGATCGCCAACAGCAGCAGCCCGCGCACGCCTTAGCGCCTTATGAATGCCGCCCATAGGTTGCTGACCACCAACAATCGGTTCGCGCTCACCTGCGAGCAATTCAAGTTCATAGGTTCGCCAGAGCAAGACCTTATCAACCGACGCATCAATGGAATGGTCTTCGGGGTCAATGTTGCCGAACACGCCTTCCCCACCATAGTGCTCAGGAAAATGATTCTCGAAGAGAAAGGCACCCGGCTCAACTGACGGTTGCCACGAGGCGAAGTTTTCTGGCCACCCCAGGGTAACGAACGGTTCAGGCTCGTGGAAGCGATCTGGGTGAAGAGCGGGTGCAATGTTGAAATATGTTGACCATTCGCACAGTGGACTCCGTTGCGCCACTGGAGAAAGCAGCTCAACTACTTCGCTGAGCAGGGCCTTATCAATGATTTGGGGCATATGAGATGCGTAGGAAAGACGCGGGAAATGATATAGACCGAGGATCTGTCTTGTTGAATGCTGGCCGGCATCGAATGCCGTCGCCTTGTGCGACCAGTCGTCGAGCCATCCGAATGTATAGCGACGATATCGGCCTTCCATCAAGAAACTGGTCTCTTCGATATCGGTGAGCGGACGGCTGTCATCATCTGACATCAAGAAGACATCGTCAACAGCCTGACTGGCAGCAAGACCGCATCGAAGGGCGTAGTTTCGGCCCTGATGATCCAAAATGTCACTGTCTAGAACCAGGTCCTCGTCCGCGATGACGTCGATCCCAAGATCGTTCAGCTCGGCCCGGAATCGGCTCGGGGTAACAACAAGCACGTTGTCGATAAATGTCAGATGGGCCCGAACAAATGAAATTGTCCCGGCGAGTAGCGCTGGCCGATTAGTGAGGTAGACGATTTGCATTACTAATTCAGTGTCTTCAATTATGAGGCCTTTCCTTTCATGGCAACCGCTGTCTCAATTGCTACTTTCAAGCACTCCGCCGTCCGACTCCAGGAAAACGCCTGGGCCCTTTGTATTCCCAGGGCGCTTAGTTTCGCTCTCAGGCTTTCGTCGTTGACCACGCGCTCGATCGATTCCTCAATGTCATCCACGTCTGTTGGGTCGACAAGAATCGCCGCGTCCCCGGCAGCCTCTGCCGTCCCAGAACCAGTCGAGGTGACTACTGGGCATCCCGCGGCCATTGCCTCGATCACGGGCATTCCGAACCCCTCGTATAGCGATGGGTAGATCAGAGCTATTGCATGACGATAAAGAATATTAAGGGTGGCGTCGTCCACGTAACCAAGCATGATGACGTTGCCCACGCTAATTTGTTGCTTCAGAAGGTTGGAGAATTCTTCGGATCTCCAACCCCGGCCGCCTGCGATCACCAACCGCGGAAACCCGGGCTGACGGGATCGGAGTCTCGCATGGGCTTGCAAGAGCCTTCTCAGGTTCTTGCGAGGTTCGAGGGTTCCAACGGAAAGCACATAATCATCCGGGAGTCTGCTCAAGTCGATTGAATCCGAGTTACTTTCAAGCCCTAGGAGTTCGGATCCAGGGGGGACAACGCAGATCATTGCCTTGTCGACTCCGAAATATTCGGAAATCTCAGTACGGACCGATTCCGAAATGGTGACGACCAACGTTGCACGCGCCAAGATGCCCTTTAGTTGTTTCGCTATATACCAGACACGTGTTTTGGGGTGAGTCTCGGGAAAGGTAAGGACGGACAGATCGTAGATGACTGGAATGTCCGCCGCCCTGCGGCTTCGCCGGTTCACGTAGCCGTTCCCCAGCATCGCATCAATCTCTCCCATAAAGAACTCCATCGGCGGTACCGCCCGGACATATTCGAGGAGCTTGAAGGCCCTGCTCGAGAAACAAATTTGTCTTAGCTGTACCTTGGAGCCCAAAGCCGCCGCCTGCTTCGACAAAGGCCTAAGGGTTACGCCTGTGCCTGCGATACTCCAGTCGGAGGCCACTCTGGAAAGACCAGATATAGCTCCCAGAGTCCATCTCCCGACCCCCGTAAGCCCAGTCTGAGGGGCAGGCTCGGTCAGTGGAGCAGTGTCGAAAATGACTCTCACCGGCGGCGGGGCCCACAATGCGCATGCAGCGTGTGTCCGTTGGATTCAAACAAATCAATGCGGGGCATTTTGCGCCTTTCGCCCGAGAACTGTTGCACCGTTGGGGAGGATAACGTATCCTTCCGAACACGGGGCCGTCCGCAATTTTGGCATACCTTAGATTCGTTCAGGCCAAGATGGACTACCCAAGATGGACTACGTCGGGAAAAGTTTGTATTCAGGCATCTTAACGGAGGTTTTTATGACACAGAAGAAGTTGACGGCAATTTTCGTCGTCCTTGCTCTATCGACAGGCATGCTGGCCGCACTATTTGTTAGCTCGGCATTCGGTGCCGTCACTTGTAACGCGGCGGGCAAGTGCGATCTTTCGTTTCTCCTTAAGACGGGCGACAGCGGCGACTCAGGCAAAACCGGCGACGGTGGCCCCGGTGGGCCCGGCGGCGCAAGCGGCGTAGCAGCTGCCGGCGATGGCGTTGGCGGCGCGGGCGGCGCGGGCGGCCCCGGCGGCCAAGCCGGCGGTAACGGGGGCATCGGTGGCGGCGGCGGAGCTGCGGGCGGCAGCGGCTACTACGCAGGCGCAACCACAGGCGGTGGCGACGGCGGCGGCGGAGCTGGCGGAGCTGGCGGGGCGGGCGTTTGCAACGCATCCGGAGGAGCCGGCGGCGATGGCCTCGGCTGTAACGGCGGCGATGGAGCGGCCGGCGGCGATGGCGGCATAGGCATCGGCGGCGAAGCCACATCTGGCGACGCGGGCGACGGTGGCGATGGAGCCGAAAGCGGTGACAGCGGTGACACGGGTAACATCACCTCGTGTCAGGCTGGGGATTCACTCACCAACACAGGCAGCCCCGTAACAGCTACTGCTTGCTAGTAAATTCAAGGATTAAGGGCTCAAACAACCAGCCTTAATCCCGGAACCATAGAAAAAAGGCCCCCGAGGGGGCCTTTTTTCTATGTCTCAAGGCACCTTCCACTTAAAACAAGGGAATCTTTTCGCCCAAACGCGCGTGCATAAACCCCTTAACAGCCCGATAAAGGTATGTAAACCACCATCTAGGCACAATTAGGCACAATTAACTGAAAATTTAGTAAAGGGGTTCCAAATGACACATAAGAAGTTGACGTCGATTCTCGTCGTCATTGCTCTATCCACCGGCATGCTCGCCGCTCTCTTTGTTAGCTCGGCGTTCGGTGCCGTCACGTGTAGCTCCACGGGCAAGTGTGATCTTTCGTTTCTCCTTAAGACAGGCGACACAGGCAAGACCGGCGGAAGCGGCGACGGCGGCCCAGGTGGGCCCGGCGGATCCAGCGGCGTAGCTGCAGCCGGCGATGGCATTGGCGGCGCAGGCGGCGCAGGCGGCCCCGGTGGCCAAGGCGGCGGCGAGGGCGGCATTGGCGGCGGCGGCGGAGCCGCTGGCGGTAACGGCGCCTTTGCAGGCGCAACCACAGGCGGCGGCGATGGCGGCGGCGGCGCAGGCGGCGCAGGCGGTGCCGGCGTTTGTAACGCAAACGGCGGTGCAGGCGGCGGCGACGGGCTCGGCTGTAACGGCGGCTTCGGCGGATACGGCGGTAACGGCGCAGCAGGCATTGGCGGCGAAGCCACGTCAGGCGACGCAGGCGACGGTGGCGACGGCGCCGAAAGCGGAGACACCGGCGACAGCGGCGGCATCACCGCCTGTCAGGCTGGAGATTCCCTAACCGGAACCGGTAGCTGCGTGACTGCCACTGCCGGTAACTACGCTGTACCGAACGGCGGAGCTGTACCGAACGGCGCCGCTGCAGCTAACAACAACAGCAACAGCAACAACAACAGCAACAACAACAGCAACGGCAACGGCGGCGCTGCACCTGGCCCCGCTGCACCTGGCCCCGCTGCACTTAACAACTCTGATACCGGCACCAATACCGGCGCCAGTACCAGTACCAGTACCAGTACCAATACCATTTCTTTTGGACCGTAGCAATTCGGTAATTCAACAGGCATAAGGCCCTGAACAAAAAAGCCCCCGAAGGGGGCTTTTTTGTTTTCTCTAAAGGTTTCATCGTGTTTAAAGGGGTGAGACTCTAGGTATCAACATATATTCAACGGCCCGGCCATGGTAATTAACGAATGAACCCAAATAACAATGGGTTCCAAACGCTCGAACTTCATTTGCCCGCTCGCAGGGAGTCGGTGAGAGTCGCGCGGCACGCCCTTGAGGACTTGGCGGAGATTCCTGTAGCCGTTTTTGAAGACTTGAAACTACTCGTCAGCGAACTGGTTACCAATAGCATCAAGCACTCCGGGTTGAACAGCGCCGACCTGATTGAACTGAGGGTGAAGAGTGAGCTTGGCGTGGTGCGGGCGGAGGTTGCCGACAACGGGCCGGGCTTCAAGCAGGAACCCCCCCCGCCCATAACCGCTCGTGAATCAGGATGGGGACTGTTCTTGGTCGAACAGCTTTCTGACCGGTGGGGCCTGAGCGTCGATGGCGAAACGCGAGTGTGGTTTGAGCTGGACTTTCAGGCCGACAACGTCAAGGACGGGGCGGGCCCACCCAGGTAGGGCATTTAGGGTCGCACTGCATCCCGCGAAATCCGCGCCAATCGAGTGTGCCGCGGTCAGAATTTGGCCATGCCCACGCGCGATGTTGTCCGAATCACCCTTGTAGTCGCCGCAACTGCGCTGGGCCTATTTGCCCTCTACCGAATCAGGCACGTGCTTTTACTTGTGGGCATCGCAGCTTTCCTGGCTCTGGCGCTTGAACCCGGCGTCACATTCCTGCAAAAGCGGCTGAAATCGAGATCCCTCGCCGTCGGCTTGATGATCACAATGATCCTCCTGTTCGTCGGGCTCTTCTTTGCTTCGGTGGCCCCGCCGATCGTCAGGCAGACGCAAAGCCTGGTCCGGCAGTTTCCGGAGCTTAAAAGGACAACGCTGGACGACCCGACGACCCCTCTCGGCCGGATCGAGAAACAGTTTAACGTGACCGAGAGGCTTGAAAAAGGCTCAAAGACCCTTACTCGCTCCGTGTCGAGCCTGCCCAGAGTGTTCGGAACGATCGTTGGATACATCGCTGACTTTCTGGTGGTTCTTGTGCTGACCATCTATTTCTTGTTACATTCCCCGGCAATCAAAAAAGAGGGCGTGAAACTTATGCCCAAGGCAAGCCGAAAGCGAACGGCGCAAGTTTCGGAGATTGTCTTCGCAAAAGTAGGCGGCTGGATGGAAGGCAATGCCCTCATCTCGGTAATCGCCGGCATCGTGAGCTTCATCGGATTGATAGTGATTGGCGTTCCCTATCCAGCCGCCCTTGCGATGTGGGTTGCCATCGCCGACCTCATTCCCATGGTCGGGGCAATGTTGGGGGCGGTTGTATGCGTCACGGTTGCGTTTTTCGGAGGCATTGTTCCCGGGGTTGCGACCGCAATATTCTTCCTGGTTTACCAGCAGATCGAAAACTACTTGATCGGCCCCCGTGTGATGAAACGAGCCGTCGACGTCTCGCCGGCATCGGTGATAATTTCCGCGCTCGTTGGGGGAACTCTTTTGGGGCCAGTAGGAGTGCTGCTGGCGGTCCCGGCCGCAGCGTCGCTGAAGGTAATAGCCAACGAAGTACGGCGACCCGAACCCACCTAACCGCGGAGCGGGCATGTGAGGCGCCCCGCAAGGCAGTGCAGAACGCCAGTCCAGTGGCCAGGGGCAGAATCGAACTGCCGACACCGCGGTTTTCAGCCGCGTGCTCTGCCGACTGAGCTACCTGGCCTTGCTTTTGCTCTTTAAATCCGCGCGGGCGACGGGCTTCGATCCCGCGACCTTCACCTTGACAGGGTGACGAGCTAACCGTACTGCTCCACGCCCGCAGATTGTGAGTCGCCCCATCTTAACCTGGGCATGTTCACCTGTAATTCGCAACCGCCCAAGCTTGCCCAATTCGCTACTAAACGTGCTCCATACGCCCCGTTCGGACGGACATTTAGCTCCTCAGCGAGTCGGCAGTTCGATTCTGCCCCTGGCCACTGGAAATTTTTCACGTTTCGGGTGCCGGTGCTTCACGTTTGAGGTTCTAGGTGAACTTTACTTCTGGAGCGTTTTTTGGTTTCTGGGTTATGGCGCCTATTTCGTAGGCTTTGAAGCCCCTGGACCTTACGGTGTCGAGGGCCTGGTTGGCGGCATCTGGGGGCACTACGGCGACCATCCCGATGCCCATGTTGAATGTGCTGAACATTTCTTCAAGAGAAACATGACCAAGCGAGCCGATGAGGTTAAAAATCGGCGGCACCTCCCAGGTGGAGGGATCAATCGAAGCAGCCAGGCCCCCGGGCAGAATCCGCGCGATGTTCTCGGGCATTCCTCCGCCGGTAATGTGGGCAAAACCGTGGACGTTGCGGTGCTGAACCAACGATGTAGTAGCCGGTGAATAAATTAAAGTAGGTTTGAGCAGTTCCTCGCCCAACGTGCAGTCAAGCTCCAGCGGCTTATCGCCAAGAGCGAGCTGCATGTCCTCGAGCAAAACTTTGCGCACCAGTGAATAGCCGTTTGAATGCAGACCCGAACTGGTTATTCCTATAATCGCGTCGCCGGCGCGAATGGCCTCGCCCGTCACTAGTTGATCGCGTTCCACCACGCCGGTGCAAAAGCCGGCCAGATCGTAGGAGTCGTGGAGCATGTGGCCGGGATGCTCGGCTACTTCGCCCCCCAGCAGAGCACAGCCCGCCGTCCGGCAGCCGGCCGCAACGCCTTTTACGATCTCTTCAACTACCTTCGGAATAACCTTGCCAATGACAATGTAGTCGAGAAAAAACAGCGGCTCGGCCCCGTGGGCAGCAATGTCATTTACCGACATTGCCACAAGGTCGATTCCGATAGTTTCATGCAAGCCCATTGCTTGAGCGACCATCACCTTGGTGCCCACACCATCGGTGCCGGTGACCAACAGCGGGTGCTTGAATCGGGCCGAATCAAATGCGAATGCGCCGCCGAATCCGCCCAAGTCGCCAACGACTTCAGATCGGAAGGTGGACCGCACCTGCTCCTTGAACAAATCCACGGCGCTGCGCCCCGCGCCTATGTCGACTCCCGCATCAGCGTAAGTCGTTGATTTCGGCTCCGGGGCCGGCCTGGCGCCGGGAAACTTCACCATTCTTTAAGGCTCACTAGGGCGCCGAGGGCGGCTGAGCCGCGACGCCCTCGAGCATTCTCTTGGTTACTTTGACCTCGTCTGGTATCTCGATCGGGTACTTAGAAGAGAAGCAGGCCGTACAGACCTTCTCCTCCGGCACGTCCGCTCCAGCGATCATGCCCTCCAGCGAAAGATAAGCAAGGGAATCGGCTTCGATATAGTCGCGAATTTCTTCGGTTGATTTGTGGCTCGCTATGAGTTCATCACGATTTGCAGTATCAATCCCATAAAAACAAGGCCACTTAATCGGCGGCGAGGCGATCCTCATGTGAACCTCGAGGGCCCCGGCGTTTCGAAGCATTCGGACGATCTGGCGGGTGGTATTGCCCCTGACGATGGAGTCGTCGACGACTATCAATCGCTTGCCTTCAATCAAGTGAGCAATTGGGTTGAGCTTGGCGCCGATGCCACGGTTGCGGCCGGCCTGCGTTGGCTTGATGAAAGTCCGTCCGATATAGGCGTTCTTCACGAACCCGTCAACGTAAGGAATGCCTGAGGCCTGCGCGAACCCGGCAGCGGCGCCGCGTCCGCTATCGGGAACCGGCATGACCAGATCGGCCGCCGCGGGCGCTTCTCCTGCCAGAACCATGCCCATTTGATGGCGCGCTTTTTGAACACTCCTTCCGTAAAGATTGGAGTCGGGACGAGAAAAATAGACGTACTCGAATATGCAAAGCGCCGGAGTAGCCTCGGCGAAGCGGTGGGACTTCACCCCGTTTGCGTCGATCACTACCAATTCTCCCGGCTCGATCTCGCGAATCCAGGTCGCGCCCACTGCGTCGAGCGCGCAAGTTTCAGAGGCGAGAATGTAGCAAGCGTCGCTCAGCTGGCCGAGCTGCAGCGGCCGCAAGCCGTGGGGGTCTCTCGCTCCGTAAAGGGTGTTTTCGCTCATCATCGTCAGGCTGAACGCACCGGACAGTTTTGGGAGGGTTTCGAGGATGGCCTCGGTCATCGAGTCTTTGTGGCTGTTCACGATCATCTCGGCGATCAAGTCGGAATCGGTCGAGGCTGCCGACGGAATCGAACCGGGAACGGCTTCAATTTGGGCCGCAAGCTCCATGGTGTTGACTAGGTTGCCGTTATGACCAAGCGCCAGGCCGGCACCGTGTTTTTCGCGGTAAATCGGCTGGGCATTTTCCCAAAGGCTCGATCCTGTTGTCGAGTACCTGACATGGCCGATGGCCAGGTTGCCGGTCAGAGAATTCAACGTGTTCTCGTCGAAGACTTTGTCGACCAAGCCCATGTCCTTGTAAACAACCATGGTGGTGCCCTCAGAAACTGCAATGCCGGCCGATTCTTGCCCTCGATGCTGCAAGGCGAGCAAAGCGGCATGAGTTATTACAGATACCTGGTAGCCGGGTGCATAAACGCCCGCAACGCCGCAGGCATCCCGCGGGCCTTCTCGTTCGTCCCCTGCTCGGCCCGCGCCCGGGCCTTCGGTCGAGGTACTGGGCGGCAAGTTCATCTCGTTATCCCATTATCGCCCATCTGCAGACCGTCGCTTACGTGGCGTTGTCCGGGGGTCATTATTCCTGCAAATCCTTTGTCGAAAGCCTCGGCCAGGGCCGCCACGCTGGCTACCAACTCACCCGCGACGATGAGGCCGTCGCCACCCACCTTGCCCAGCCGCGCCAAGGGGACCGAGTGTTCGCCGGCAAGCTCTGCAAGACGCTCAGCCGTCCCGTCAGGCAGACTGACAAGCACGCGAGAAGCACTTTCGGAGAAAAGCCAGTGGTGGGCTGGCATATCTCGTTCGGGCTGAACTTTGGCCCCCACTCCGCCCATGGCGCAGCACTTGGCCAGAGCAACCCCCAATCCCCCAGACGAACAATCATGGCTGCTTGACAACAACCCTTCAGCGACCGCGGCCCTGACCACCGTGCCCACAGCGGCCTCGAGTTCTAGGTCGAGCACCGGGAGCCTGCCCTCAACCCGGCCTAGAATCCTCGCCAGGTATTCGCTTCCGCCGAATTCAGCCTTTGTCGATCCCAACAACACGATTACGTCGCCCTCATGGGCAAATCCGATCGGAGGGGGCGACACACCCTGGGGGAGCAAGCCAACCATGCCCACAACCGGAGTCGGATAAATAGAAGTACTGCCAGTTTGGTTGTAAAAGGAAACGTTGCCGCCGGTAACCGGGGTTTCAAGAGCCAGGCACGCCTCGCCCAGTCCCCGAACAGCCTCGGTAAATTGCCACATGACTTCTGGCTGCTCCGGGTCGCCGAAGTTCAAGCAATTGGTTATGGCAGCTGGCCTCGCGCCCAGAGAGCTTATGTTGCGGGCCGCTTCTGCGACGGAGTGCTGCGTCCCAGCAAATGGATCGAGGTAGCAATACCGCCCATTTCCATCGACGGTGACGGCGACCCGTGTCTTTGCCCCCGGAATTCTAAGCACCGCCGCATCGTGTCCCGGCCCCACGACGGTCCCGAGCATCACTTGATGATCGTATTGCTCCCACGCCCACTTTTTTGATGCAAGGTTCGGCGAGCCGACAAGTTTTGCCAGCGCTTCCCCAAGATCGGGTGGAGGCTCGATCGTCACATCATGGTTGTTGAGCGCATCGATCCAGCCTGGTTTGCGAACCGGGCGGTCGTAGTTGGGCCCATCGCCGAGAGAGCTTGCAGGAACGCTCGCCGCCACCTGATCGCCCTCCATAACCTCGAATGCTCCACCTTCGATAACCTCGCCGATACACGCCGCCAAAAGGCCCATACGCTCGCATTCGGCCAAGGCCGCCCGGGCGTCGGCGGGGCGAACGATCACAAGCATTCTTTCCTGAGATTCAGACGTCAAGACCTCGAACGGCGCCATGCCTGCGTTGCGTCTGGGCACACGTTCAAGGTGAATGCGCATCCCTGTACCGGCATTGGCGGCCGATTCACTGGTGGCGCAGCAAAGCCCGGCGCCGCCCAGATCCTGAATGCCTACGACCAATCCTTTCTGGATCAGGGAAAGGCAGGCTTCGATCAACAGTTTCTCGGTGAACGGGTCGCCCACCTGAACACTCGGACGCTTCTCTGCGGCGTTTTCATCGAAAGTTGCGGAGGCTAAAACCGAGACTCCCCCAATGCCGTCTCGTCCGGTGCTTGAGCCAAGAAGAAGCACCTGGTTGCCCAGCCCTTCAGCGCGGGCAAGCTTCAAACCGTCAAGCGGCGCCACTCCAAGGCACATCACGTTGACCAACGGATTGCCCGCGTAGGGGTCTTCAAACTTGATCTCGCCGCCCACCGTCGGCACTCCGATACAGTTTCCATACGAGGAAATGCCCGATACCACGCCATCGACCAGAAACCGATTTAGGTCGGTCCCTCGGTCCCGGTCGCCCGGTTCCGACCCCGATACCTCAGCCGATTCCTGAAGGGGGCCGAAGCGTAAAGAGTCCAGCAAGGCTATCGGCCGGGCTCCCATCGACAAAACATCTCTTACGACTCCGCCTATCCCGGTGGCAGCGCCTTGAACCGGCTCCACAAAAGAGGGGTGGTTGTGAGACTCCAGCCTGAGAGCCAGGGCCACGTCATCAACCCGAATAACTCCGGCTCCCTCCCCCGGCCCGACCAACACATGGTCTCCACCGGACGGCAGAGACTTCAAGTACCTTCGAGACGATTTATAGGAGCAGTGCTCTGACCACATCACCGAGTACATGGCTAGTTCAGCATGGTTGGGCGACCGGCCGAGAATCTGCTCGATTTTGGCCAGTTCGTCGTCGGTCAGGCCGAGCTTTCGATGCAGGTCTGCCCGAGCGCCGGCGCTTGGCGGCCCCGTGGGTGAAGTGGTCGCGCTCAAACGGCTTGAAGCATGCTCTCAAGCATTGAGCGGAAGATAACGGCGCCATCGACCCCACCGACCTGGGGGTCGACCGCGCGCTCAGGGTGTGGCATCAGGCCGAGCACGTTTCCCTGATCCGAAAGGATGCCGGCAATGTTGTCGATGGCGCCGTTCGGATTGGATTCAGGTGTCGCCCGCCCCTCGGCATCACAATATCGAAGCGCAATGCGGCCGCCGGAGCGTAGCCGGTCAAGGGTTTGCCCGGAACAATAGTAGTTGCCCTCAAAGTGATTGATCGGCATGGTTAGCACCTCACCTTTGCCCGCGTTGGAAAAGTACACTCCGCCGGGAGCAGCAACCGTCACTTGCGTGCTCATGCAGCGAAACTTCAGGCCTGAGTTCCTTCTGAGAGCCCCGGGCAGCAGGCCCGATTCACACAGAATCTGAAAGCCGTTGCAAATCCCAATAACGGGCTTACCTGATGCTGCGAACTCTTTCACCGAGGCCATGATGGGCGAGAAGGCCGCGATGGCGCCGGTTCGCAGATAGTCACCGTAGGAAAATCCGCCGGGAAGGACTACGGCATCGAAGCTGCTTACATCTTTCTCGAGATGCCAGATATATTCATTTGCCGCGCCGAGGTGCGACAGTGCCAGGGCCACATCTTGCTCGCAATTAGAACCCGGGAAGACGACGATTCCAACTTTCCTACCGGACATGTTCACCGATCTCTAGCGAGAATTCTTCGATAACCGGGTTGGTGAGGATCTTCATGCAAGCCTGCTCCGCCATCTGAGCGGCCGCCTCGGCGTCGGGGGCCTCAACCTGCACAAGTATGCGCTTGCCCACCCTCACCTCGGTGATCGAACCCAGCCCAAGGCCCGGCAGGGCTCTTGCCACCGCCTGTCCCTGCGGATCAGAGATCTCAGCCTTGGGCATCACGTTGATTGCGATTGCGAACTTCATCCAGCGCCCCCCATTAAAGCGGCTTACCGGCCAATTTTTCGAAGGCCTCAAGGTAGCGCTGCTGTGTACCTTTGACTACTTCTTCGGGCAGGTGGGGCGGAGGGGGCGTACGGTCCCAGCCCGACGAGTCGAGCCAATCGCGAAGGTACTGCTTGTCAAAGGACTCCGGCGTAGCACCCTCAACATAGCTGCTGGCGGGCCAAAAGCGCGACGAATCCGGCGTTAAGACCTCGTCGGCTAGGACCACCTCACCGCCCGCGAGGCCGAATTCAAATTTTGTGTCCGCCAAAATAATTCCACGCTCGAGAGCATAAGCAGACGCGCTGCGGTACAGCTCCAGACTAAATTCCGTAGCGGCGTCGAGCTCTTTTTTGCCGATGATCCCCGCCGCCGTCTCTGCAGAAATATTTTCGTCATGGCCGATTTCAGCCTTGGTTGCAGGAGTAAAGATGGGATCGGCAAGTTTGCTCGCTTCTTGCAACCCGGCAGGCAATGAAATTCCGCAAACCTGGCCATTTGATTGATACTCCTTCCAGCCAGAGCCTACAAGGTAGCCGCGAATAACAAACTCGAGTTTGAGCATTTCGAGTTTACGAACAATCATCGACCGGCCTTTCAATTCCGGATGCTCGTTCCGCAAACCTTCGGGGAGATCGGCGAAGGAGGACGAGACCATGTGGTTGGGGCCAAGATCCCGGAAAAGGTTAAACCACAAGACGCTTAAATCGGTCAGGACCCGACCCTTGCCCGGAATGCCTTCAGCCATGATTTCGTCGTAGGCCGAAATTCGATCAGTAGCAACCATCAACAGGTGATCTGGATCAAGCTCAAACATCTCACGAACCTTGCCCGCCGCGACGCGCTTTAGCGGAAGGTTTACCTCCGTGATGGCTACCGAAGGAGACTCGAGTTGTTTGTCGCTCATGAGGTGACCAGAGCGTCTAATCGGCCGATGATTTCAGCAGCGTGTTCGATGTAGCGATCTTCCGAGAAACAGGCCTCGATCTCTTCCGCCGACAGCCTCGACGAAATCTCAGGGTGCTCGGCAGAAACTTGCTTCAAATGCATCCTATTGTTTGATGCTTTCGCAGCAGCTTCTTGGACAAGCCGGTACGCCTCATCGCGAACCAGACCCTTGTCGATTAATTTCAACAGCAAATTTTGAGAGAACAGCAACCCGAAAGAAAGATCCATGTTGCGCCGCATCGCTTCGGGCATCAGTACCAACCCCGATATCAGCTCCTCGGCTTCGGCCAGCATGAAATCCAGAGCCAGGCAGGCATCGGGCAACAGCACCCGTTCGACCGACGAGTGCGAAATGTCCCGCTCGTGCCATAAAGCGATGTCCTCGTTTGCGGCAACCGACGCCGCCCTTACGATTCTGGCCAACCCGGTCAAGCGCTCGGAGCGCCAGGGGTTGCGCTTATGAGGCATTGCTGAGGATCCCTTTTGCTCGCCCTCAGCAAACGGCTCTGCAACCTCGGCGACTTCGGTCCGAGCGAGGTGGCGGATCTCCGTTGCGATTCGGTCGAGCGTGCCCGCCAAAATAGCAAGAGCGCTCACAAACTCTGCGTGGCGATCGCGTGAAATGACCTGAGTCGACGATGGGTCGGGCACCAGTCCCAACTTCTCGCACACATACCTCTCGACGGCCGGCGGAAGCTGACTATAGGTACCCACAGCGCCCGACAGCTTGCCGACTGAAACCGCCTTTTTTGCGGCTTCCAGGCGGGCGCGCCCTCTACTCAGCTCGAAGGCCCAACCGGTGACCTTCAGCCCGAAGGTCGATGGCTCGGCATGCACTCCGTGGGTCCGGGCTGCGAGAACCATTGAGGCCGTCTGTCTCGCCCGAAGAATGCAAACCTCAATAAGGCGTGTTGTGGCCTTCAGCAGTAGTTGTGCTGCCGAGCGAAGTTGCAGCGATAGTCCGGTATCCAAAACATCCGAGGATGTCATTCCGTAGTGCAAATGCCGGGCCGCCGGGCCGATGTTCTCAGCCAGGTTGTCTAGAAACGCCGCTACATCGTGCCGGGTCTTGCGCTCGATTACTTTGATTCGCTCCGGGTCGAAGGCCGCCTTCTCACGAATCTGTCGTAGATCGGCGGCCGGAACCTCGCCCCGCCCGACCCTGGCCTCGGTGGCCAGAATTTCTATTTCAAGCCAGTTTGCAAACTTAGTCTGCTCGCTCCAAACCCCAGCCATCTCCGGCCGGCAATAGCGATCGATCAAACTTTGAGCCCTTGGGCTAATTCCTTTTTGAAGCTGTGCAGCTTGTCACGAAGCTCCGGGTGACAAGCTGCCAACACTTGAACAGCCAGAATGGCGGCGTTGGTGGCCTGGTCGATCCCGACCGTTGCCACCGGAACGCCTGAAGGCATTTGAACCGTCGAGTAAAGCGAGTCCGCGCCGCCCAGGTGGCCCCCGTAGATGGGCACCCCGATTACAGGCAGCGTTGTGTTGGCAGCCATGGCGCCCGCCAGGTGGGCAG
>JBPCIX010000021.1:0-78730 GCA_051005875.1 Actinomycetota bacterium
CTTGGGGAGCAGGAGATCGCGAATCAAGCGAAGCTTATCCGCCTGCCTTTGTACAATCAAGGCGTCCCCACCCAGGGCCATTGAGAATTGCTCAAAATTCTCCATAAGGTGCCTTGGTGGTTTTAAGAACGGCATTGCGTAGACCTGATCCCTACTTAGGCCAGGCACAGCCGCATGCGAATTGGTGAACTCGACGAGTCGAAGCTGTTCGAACACAAAGCGGGGTGGAAGGTCCGTTACCACAAAAAATGTTGTGTCGATCGGATAGCAGGGGAAGGGAATCCATGTCACCCTCCCGACATTCCCTTTTCTACCGACCACGATAGTTGGCCCATCGACCAGTGATTCGTCGTGCCATCCGATTATTCCCGACGAACCGCAGACAGCAACCGGACCCCCTTTTCGATGACCTCTCTTCAGCGCTTTACCGTAACGAAGTTCAAGGACGTCGCCGACTAACACATCTTCCCAGCCTCGCGGAAGCGACTCTCGTACTGACCGATCCGACTCAATGCTCGCTTTTGAAGTTCCCGGAAGGATATGCACGGCTTCTGCCGAGTCCTTAATCGGGAATTTTCTCCCCCGGACTTGAGGGTAGCGGAAACAAACGAACCACTCTTGGTAGACCGCTTGGGCCATCTGCTCAAGCAACTCGATCCGCCGCCGGTTGTTCTCGATTAGGTCGTCGATCGAACCCAAGACAGCCGCAATGCGCTTCTGATCCAGTGGAGGCGGAACCGTGATACGCATCCGTCGCTGGTCGCGCAAATTGATGTAGTCGGCCATATCGGTCGCACCCTTAGTGGCGAGGGCCTGGTTTAGGAACTCAGGAGACTCCAGCCAGTAGCGCAACCACCGCGGATGTATCTGAGTCGGGTCGTGAGACCGCCAGTAGGAGATCTGAGGCGAGTAAACGAATTGGCAGGCCTCAGAAACATAGGCAACCCGCCCAACTGTCCCTTTCATCGTGATCAAGGAGTCAAAGGGTGCACTCACCTTGTTGCCGTACTTAGATTTGTTTTCAATGGGGAGTTCATCGCGGCCGTTTAGGCGGATGGTTGTATCCACGTCGCCTACGCGGACGAAGGGAAGCCCGCCATCCTCGACGAACTCCACGTTCTTAGCCCTGTAGCCGTCGCCGATCTCAATCACGCCGTCTGTTAGCAGTTGAGTTGTAGTTGTCTGCCGCCAGTCCTTCATTCCTGGAGGATTGACTTCACAGCGGCATCGACCTTGGCTCGGAGAACCTCTGCCTCCGCGGTAATTCTTGTGAACTCTGCGTAGGCTCCGGCCAGTCTCTCGTCAAACTCCTCTCCGTCTTCTTCTGCAGCCGAGGTGCCCGTGTAGCGGCCCGGGTTAAGACTCCAACCCTCGGCCGCAGCCTCGGAAATAGTCACGACCTTACACAAGCCCGCGACATCTTCGTAGAAGCCGTTTGGAAAGCGTTCCTTTATCAGGGTGTCACTACCAGAAGCTGTTTCAACGTCTTGTTCTCTGTAGAGGCGAACGACATTGGCAATCAATTCGAGTTGCTCTGGCTGGAACTCACGATGGGCGCGGTCCACTTGGCTGAAGAGCTGGCGGGCGTCGATGAACAGAACCTTGTCCTCGCGGTCGGTTCCCTTCTTGGCCTTGTCGAAAAACCACAGAGTCACAGGCAGGGTTACTGTGTAGAAAAAGTTCGGGCTTATCGCCACCACAACATCAACGGCCTTGGATTCGATCAATTGTCTGCGGATCTCAGCCTCGCTGGCCCGGGCGTCTCCCGCGGAGTTGGCCATCACGAAGCCGGCTCTCCCCGTGTCGTTCAATGCTGAATAAAAGAGTTGGATCCACAAGTAGTTGGCGTTGTCGGGCTTGGGAATCCCGAACGGGAATCGCTTGTCACCTTCGAGTTTGGACTTGTCGACCCTGTCCACATTAAACGGCGGATTAGCCATGACGAAATCGAAGCGGCCGGTGGAGTCGTGTAGATCGTCATCGTCGCTGTTGCCCAGACGGATCTCGCCAGAAAGGCCGTGCAAGGCAAGGTTCATTTGCGCTAGGGGAACAGTCACCTCCTTTTGTTCCTGGCCATAAATCGAGAGTTCTCTGGAAGGCGAACCCTGATGCCCTTCCACGAACTTGGCACAATGGACGAACATCCCGCCCGATCCGCATGCAGGGTCGAATACCCGTCCGTGAAACGGCTCGATGATTTCCACGATCAGCTTAACGATTGACTGGGGCGTGAAGAACTCTCCGCCTAACCGGCCTTCCTTCTCGGCGAACTTGGACAAGAAATACTCGTAGATCAGCCCGAATGCATCCCCCGATAGCTTGCGGGGCAATGGCGAGAAGAGTCGAAGGAGTTCCACTAGGGTCGATTTCTCTAGCCTCTGGTAGCCCTTGGGTAAAATATCTCGCAACTCCGTGTTGTGCTTTTCAACGAGTCGCATGGCGGCATCCACGGCGGCCCCCAAGTCCTTCCCTTCCGCCAAATCGACGAGGTAAGAAAGCCGCGATTCGTCCGGAACATAAAGTACAGATCGCGCCTGGTAGTCAGCGGGCGTTACAGGCTTGCGTTTTGTCGCCTTACTTTCGACTTCCTGCCGCACCTGCTCAAAGCGGTACTCGGCAAAAGCCAAAAAGATAAGCCCCAACACCGGATCGCGATATTCGTTTGCGGCCAGCCGGGAATTTGCTCTCAGTACGTCGGCGGCGGCCCAAAGAGTCTTCTGAAATTCGGCTAGGTTGTTGGGGTTCGACATCCCGGCGCCTAAACGGCGACTACAGACAGTTGCGGGTCAAGTCGCAACAAATCATCCGGATCAGATGTCACAACCTGCTGGCCAGTTCGCCGCGCGCAGATGACAACGTGGGCATCCACGATATCCGTCGTGCCGCTAGCTGCCAAAAGGCGCCCCACACTCGTGGCGTCGACTCTCCCGAGGGGGACAACATCGGTAACCGGCTGGCGGACCATCCGAGCAAGCCGAGCTTGCCGCTCCGGAATCCGAATCGCCTGGGCAAGCGCACTCGCCGGAACGGTGATTTTGGCGCCGGATTCTGTAGCCCGAGCAACCAAAACAATCACCCGACGAACCCCCCGATCCAAAGCAATGAGCCCGCCGGCATCCATGGTGATCCCAGGAGTCACGCGGCCGGAAGCCTGTTCTTGCCGTCCATCAGAACCTCATCCGCCCAATCGCGCTCTTCCTGCTTAAGTCCGCCGCCAGACTGCTCAAGCGCATCAGCAAGCATCGCCCCCCAACCAGCAACATCGTCAAGGGCAACGCCAACGGCGTGCTGGACGAATCCGGAAACACTCGCTGTCTTGCCAGCCTTCACGAACTCCCGGACTAAAGCGATCTGATCTTCATCCAGGGTTACTGTGACCTTCTTAGTAGCCATACCAACCACCATACACCGCCGCGTCACCTATGGCTACCGCCAATTGGGGGCAAAAGGTGAGGCCAGGCAATAGACGCCCGGGAAACATTTGACCTGATCGACCCGATCGTCAAGCTCCGGTGAAAACATCCTCGTAGCCCGGCGTGCGGACCGCTGCGTTTAGTGGCTCAGGTGTCATTGTATGAACCCTGAAGGCTGGCAACGGTCAGGCTTCCTCAGGGAGATGTTGCTTTAAAACGTGGCGCTGGCAGTTCGATAAGGACCGGCCAAAAGATGCGCACTCTCGGCCCGAAAAAGTCGCTTCCGGCAGTAAATGGTCCATTTCTGTCGGTACCTTCGGATACATTTGGGGACGCGAAGGACCCCGCCCGGATCGGAGAAACGCATGGAGATACTAGACGCCGAAACCCGCAGTGTTCTTGAGATCATCGCTTTTTCAGAGCGCACCAACCGCCCTCTTCTCTGGGACGCACTCAAGGATTTTGCTTCGGAGCCCAAACGAAAGACAACCACAACAGGTTTTCCCGCCTTCATTGTGCAAGAGCGGGCGACTGAGAAGGTTTCCGAATTCATCTACCGAGCCAAGCTCATCCAGGTAGAAAGTGATGGGGCGGTTCGTCTCACGGAATTGGGACGGATTGTCCTAGCGGGAGCCACGGAACAGGAGGCCACGGAGAACACGCCTCAAGACATCGTTTTGGCAGCGGGTGACCAATGGGCAACCATTGATCTCCTTAGGGCAGTGAAGCATGTTGGAAAGTGCCTTGTTGTGGACCCATACGGCTATGAGGATCAGATTTTCCAATTGGTCAAGCACACTGAGGCAGAGCGGATTCTCATAGGCCCATCTCCAGCTAAGCAAGACTTCGGTCTTATCCTGGGCGCAATTCAGCCGCCTCGACGCTTGGAACTCCGAGTTAGCAAGGAGATTCATGACCGACACGTGATCCCACCGTCGGGAAAGGTACTGGCTCTCGGAGCGTCCATGAATGGCGTCGGGCAGGACAAGCCCACCATCCTGATCCATCTCAGCGAGGACCTGTCAGTATCCGTCCGAAAGACATATGAGGAGATCTGGAGCAGGGCTTCACTGTGGACACTGACACCGCCGCCTCAGGGTGATCCTTAGTTGGTGAAAATCTTCGACCTCGTTCTTGGAGCGGCCCTCGGAACCGGTGGAAGCATCGGCGCTACCTGGTACTTCGCAAAACGTCAGGTCCGCCGAGAGGCGCAGATTAGGCTTCTTCTCAACATCATGCCGAAGCTCGATCCGTCGAAGACAAACGAAGCGGAACGGGTCGATGGGCACTCAGAGCCCGGGGTCATGGATGACCTTCGCTCCAATGCGTTCTTGGCTGGAAAGCAGGCAGATAGGCTCGCCGACGCCTTTGAAACGGCCTTAGTCAAGTTAAAGGAACGAAACGCCGACACGCTGGAATTCGCAGAGCTCGACCAAGAGAGCGGTGAACTCGTGGTCCCCGCTGCTTACAATGATCCCTACCATGAAGCTCTGGCAGTGGCCAGGAAGGCCTTTTGTTCGCTAAAAGCGCATCTGAAGAGTAAGGTGCTGCGCTAGCGCTAGCGGAATTCTTTTGGAGGCGAACGTCCGAAGATGATCAGACTCGGAGCGCTGTCGCCAATCGTCAGCTCCCCTTCGAATTCTTCTGTGGCTTCGTGTCCAGGTCTCCACCATGAACGGAAGATGGGTTCTGGAATCTATTAATTCTAAGAGGTAGCTCCTCACAGCTGATAACGAATCCAACGCCAAGGGAGTGGAAGGGTCTAGCCGGTTCGCTTCGGTAAAGGGCCCAAGAAACGGGGCAGCTGGTTGGCGGGCTAATCGTCGCCATCTCATCAGGGGAGATCCGAAGCTTCAAAGTGCCCCAGCACCTCCTTGACCATCTGGTCGGCCATAGCAACCGCCTTGGCAAGCTCCTCAGCAGTCAGTTCAAGTCGGCCCTCGGCGTAGCGTGCTGGTGGCCGGTGCTTTCGGCACAGATCTCGCAACAACTTAGCTCGAGTGACGGGAAACGTGCCGTGCTTTGCCCATCCCTCGACGAGCGAAATGCGCTGGTGGTGAGCCTTAGTTGCGTGGCCCTGGAGGAGCAAGTCAGCCATTAGCGCTAGTTCGATCGCCGCAAACGTGAGTTCGGTCGCGGGTCCTAACAGGTCTTGCCTAATGGAATTATGCGCCGCGGACGCATAGTCTCCCGCAAGCGCGGCTGTGAGCTTAGCGCGGGTCGGATCCCGGCGGAAGTCGAAGGCCCACGCACACATATCGTCCCCCGTTCGTACGCAGAACAACCATCCGCTGCTTTCGACGATACCGATGGCCACCATGCGGGCAATCGTGTCCGATCTGACCGGCTGGCCGCTGAGTTCTTTTCGGATTGGCTCGATTTCGATATGGGGCCGCGCCTTTTCATTCAGAAGGGTTCGGTGTCCCCCCTCGACTGGAAACTCAACGAAGGCAGCGGCGAAGTTATCGACCTGCATGCCGGCCGCGGCTAGGGCGGGCGCGATGAGCAACTCCCAGCTCGGCGCCATGTCGAGTTCAGAATTCATCACTAATCAGGGTAGTGGGGGATCCGTTGAACTTCCAACTCCGATGATCATCATCGTCATTGAATTCCACAAGTATCGTCATTCGCCTTCTCAGTTATCTTGGGTGGAGGTTTGAGGTTGGCCCTTTCAAACAAGTCCACGGCCCTTCGCTCAGGTCGCTGCTCGGGTTTTTGTCGGCAGGCCTGTCTATCGTATTTTCCGCTTCCCCCACGCGCTGGCCCGATCAGGTTTGCCGGAGGGAAAGCGAGGAGGAACAATGGCAGTAACGGAAAGTTCAAGGCATCAGCTTTTAAGAAGCTCGAGAAGGTTCTAGGAATGGAAGAAGCTGGGATCCTCATGGAGTTAGGCCCGCCCACGGGCTGGGGAGACATGGCCACTAAACGCGACCTCGACTATTTGGAGAGCAGATTGAAGGACGAATTGGCCGCCAGGTTACGCGGCCTGTTCTTTGCAATCGCCGCCCTTTTTCTTGGGGCAGTCAGCCTTTTACTTGCGGCGCCGCACTTCTTTTAGACCCTTAATCCAGGCCGTTAATCCAGGCCGGCACGGGCGGGCACACTAAGCCTTTGCCTTGCCGCATGGGGCTAACACCTTACTCTACGATAATTGAATGGTGAGGTTCGAGCGGATCACTGTGGATCCCGAACAAATGGGCGGGGTGCCTTGCATCAGGGGTTACCGAGTTCCCGTTGCCCACGGTAGTAGGGCTGGTAGCCGACGGCCTTTCAAACGGTGAAAATCTTGAGGCTCTTCCAGATTTAGGGGTTGAGGATATTTCTGGGGCCCTCCGTTATGCCGCGGAAACCGTTCTCGAAAGCGAGCTGCCGCTCAGGTAAGTAGTGGTGCGGTGACGCCCCGCGCGACGCGACATATGACCCCCAGCGTGGAGACGGCGGGAATCGAACCCGCGTGAGACGGTTCTTACCTGGGGCATCTACGGGCGTAGCCTGCATTAGTCTCTCGGCTGGACGGGTGCCGCAGGCAAGCTCGTCGAAGCCCATCCGAACCCTGGCTCCTATCCTGTGACCCGTTCGGCGTAGATCACAAAGACCAGCCTGCTGCATGACGCCCTAGCCCGAACCGCAGACACTTCCGGGTAGAACGCCCACCTTTCTATAGGAAGGACCTCGCTTTAAGCTGCGACGTTTCAGTTTAGTTTTCCAAGGTGTTTAACGAGGACCCAGGACCTCGACCCGCGTCCCACAGACAAGACGACCGACTGCGAAACCAGAACGTCCCCGGTCGCTTGCGGTTCTATTTACTCCAATCCACACAACCCGACTCCCGGCCCGGGCGGGTCTTGTCGGCGCTCATCCTTATAGTTCTCGGTGTCCCCTGGTAGCTCAACGGACAGAGCACCCCGCTCACTACGAGGGAGATGAGGGTTCAATTCCCTCCCAGGGGACTCCCGTACCGGGATCGTTTATGCGAGAATGGCAAGTAGTGAGCGGGGAACGTTGAGCTCAGACAGAAGCCCTTTCGGGGGCTTCTGTCGCGTTTGGACCTAGCGGCGACAGACCCCGACGCGCCGCGCCCCTTTGGGCCGAGGCTTACTCTGCGCTTTCTCGTCGACAACAATCTCTCTCCCGCGCTCGCCGAAGCCCTTTCTGGCGCGGGCCACCAGGCCCATCCACGTCAGGCATTATTGATTGCAGCAGGCGAAAGAAAAATAAGAATTTCTTTCCCAAAAACTCCTATCAGGAGCCTCCTTGTCGGCTGTGTCTGATAGTATCGAACATATGTTCGAGATCGAGTTGAAACAGGCAGAATCCATCGTTGATCGGGTTATCAGCCAACTGGAACCGGAGGTACTTGACCCGGGTCTGGCGGTAAAGCTGTTCGAACGATTCGACAAACTGGGCCGCCTGATAGACGCCGGCAAGACCCTCACGACCCGCCAGGTCGAGCGCACCGGCGTTTGGCAAAACGACGGCGATCGCTCTGCCGCCCACTGGGTGGCTCGCAAGAGCGGCATGTCGGTGGGAAACGCCATTGGATTTGTTGACACGGCCAAAAAACTGGCCGATCTGCCGGCTACCGAACAGGCGATTCGCGAGGGCAAGCTCTCCGGCGTCCAGGCTAGAGAAATCGCCTCGGCGGCTTCTGCAAGCCCATCTTCTGAAAAGGACCTTTTGGATGCCGCCAAGACCGAAGGAGTAAAGGTCTTGCAGGGTCGCTGCGCCAAGGTCAAAGCTGCCGCATTGAAAGACGAGGTGTCCAGGTATCGGGAAATTCACAGGAACCGATACCTTCGGCATTGGAGTGACTTCGATGGCGCAATTCGATTGGAGGGCCGCTTTACCCCGGACGCTGGAGCGGCTCTGTTGACAGTTCTCGAGCCGATCAAAAAGAAGATGATGGAAACCGCCCGGCAGCAAGGAAGACGAGAAAACGCATCGGCTCATGCTGCGGATGCTTTGATCCAAATGGCAGAGCACGTTAGGGATTGTCCCCAGACGCCTTCTCGTTCGGGGCCGTCCGCAACTGTGCAGGTACGAGTCGATCACTCGGCATTAATTCGAGGATCGTGCATTGAAGGTGAGACTTGTGAATCCCTAGCATCGGCCCAATTCCGGTCGCGACCGCAAGGGCCATGGCCGAAGATGCCTTCTTGTCTGTGATCCTGACCGATGGCGCCGACATCAGGTCCGTCGTGAATCCCAAAAGGAACATACCCGCTTCGCTCCGTACCGCAGTAGAGGCCCGGGATCCCGTTTGCGTAAAGCCGGGCTGCGGATCCACAGAGCGATTGGAGATTGACCACATAATTCCGGTCGAGAATAAGGGCCCCACACAATTGTCCAATCTCGCAAGACTCTGCAAGTTCCACCATGACCAAAAGACCTACGAGTTCTACAAACTGAGCGGCGGGCCGGGGGCTTGGGTCTGGCAATCGCCGGAAGAAGCCCGCGCCCTAAAACGACGCCCGCCGCCTTGCGAAGCACTCTTGTAGGACCCATTCCGGGCGTCGTTCGTCCGGGCGAGGTGATATCCGGATCCGCAATAGTCCTTTCCGCTTCATCAGCGGAAATCTGGCGCACAGTCATCTGCTTCGTGGCATGGTTGCTGTAAGTGGGCCTGCCCTCCGGTTCCTTCGTCCAATGCCACTTGGCGCACCCCATTGCTAGCCCGGCTGGTTTTTTGCGCCCGCCGACTGCTTGGACCAACACCCGGTGTGATAATGCCGCCGGTCGGCCAGGCTTCCGGTCGGGTACGCGACCATGTGCATCGTGCCGGGCTCGATCGAGCCCTCGCAATAAGGACACCGGTAGCGCTTGTTCGCTGCTGTTGACGGCTGCACCGTGAACCCATCTCGCTTAGCCCCTGAGGGGCCTGTGATCTTTGCGGCTATCTCGGCGAGACTCGGCGGCTCTTCTTTCTTAGGACCCCGGGCCGCCGCCGGTTCACGACGATTCCGTCGGGGCATCCGGCTCGGGCAAATCCTGGAAGTAGATGATCTTGAAGGACTCCGCGTATTTGTAGTCGTGGCCTGAAGTGGTCGCCGCCTGCGCGGCCCATTGCTTCATCCAGTCCGTCAGTCCTTCCCTGAACTCCGGCGTCTGGGAGTAGTGGCACATGATGGCCTCGATCTTCGTTTCGATGGTTTCGGTTATGTCCACGTAGTAATCCGCGTCGGGTGACATTCCAAAAAGAGCCGTCGTAACGCTGTGGGGCAAGAAGCCTTTGTCGTAAAGCTCTTCCCGGTAAATCGGCACTGTTGCCGCCCCCGGACTGAGCGCCGAGCAAAGCGCCTCGCCGACCTTTCGATGGTCGGAGTGATTGATGTATCGCTGAGCAAGAAAGAAAGCCGTCGGGTCGGGGCCCATAACAACGTCCGGCTTGATGCGGCGAATCTCGCGGATCATGTCGCAGCGCAGATCATGAGAATCTTCTACATGGCAGTCCTCATAGCCCAAAAACACGATGTCGGAAACGCCGGTTACCTTCGCGGCTTGCTTTTGTTCATTTTGGCGGGCCTCGATCAGGTCCTCGCGCTTCACGTCGGGATCGTTGGAACCATGAGAACCGTTGGTAACCACGCAAAGAATGACTTCCTTGCCTTCTGCAGCCCATTTGGCAATCGATCCCCCGGCCATGA
The DNA here is from genome assembly GCA_051005875.1 of Actinomycetota bacterium. Lineage (GTDB taxonomy): Bacteria > Actinomycetota > CADDZG01 > JAHWKV01 > JAHWKV01 > JBPCIX01. The sequence goes on from JBPCIX010000021.1 coordinate 10,058, forward strand.
ATTCACCGTCGTCAGGGTGGGCAAAGAAAACAAGAACCTTTTGAAAGTCAATATCCATAATTCACTCGTCCGTAGCCTTTCTGTCGGATCTCGTCTTTATAATCCTCTCATGATGAATCAAGCTGAGGACCAAAGCTAAGAATGGAGCCAATTCGCCCAGGCGAGAATCCGAGCGAACTGAAGATTTTCGATCACGGCTTCGTGCGCCTGGACTCATCAATGGCCGACGACCTGTCTGTAGTCAATTCAGCAAGAGTGAGCTTCGCAGTCCGCAAAGAAGAAATGGACGACAAAGACAAGGGCTTGATCAAGTTCCTCATGCGCGAGCTTCACGGCAGCCCGTTCGAACATAACGCTTTCCGATTCCATATCCGGTGCCCGATCTTTGTCGCTCGTGAATGGTTTCGACATCGCATAGGGAGCTTTTCCGAGGAGAGTTCCCGTTACCATAAATTGGCAGACGATTTTTATTCCCCGGACCCCGCAGCCATCCGAACTCAGGTTGGAAAGCCGGGCTCCTACAGTTTTGAACCGGTTGCGGCAGAACTGGCGGAAGAAACTCTTGGTACCTTCGAAGATCAATACGCCAACGCTTACGAGGCCTACGCCGAGCTAGTAGAAAAAGGAGTGGCCAAGGAGCTTGCGCGGGCCTTGCTGCCCGTAGGTATCTACACGCAGTTTTACTGGACCCTCAATGCTCGTTCGCTGATGAACTTTCTCTCGCTTCGTAACTCGGAATTTGCACAATACGAAATAAGAACCTACGCCAAGGCAATTGAGCAATTCTTTGCGGAAAAAATGCCGATAACCCACGAATGCTTCAAAGAATCCGGAAGAAAAGCCCCGTAAGGGGGAAGGTTGGGAGGGGGGAAGTTTAGGGCGCTCCTGAGCCCCGAGCGCAAGGCCCCGTAGGTTTAGGGCGCTCCTGAGCCCCGAGCGCAAGGCGCGGTGCTGCGCCGCGTGCTTAGGGCACGCAAGCAGTGCCGGAACGCAGCGATCGGCGCTCAGGTGCGTCCCAAACAAAAAGTGCTCCGAGTGACCTTCAGGCCGAAGCCTTTCGGATCTCTCGGAGCAAGGGTTACTTTAAGCCCTGGCGGTCCGGCCCGTCAAGGCCGTTTTCGAGGTTTCTTCGCGACCTTGAATGATTTTTCGCGAGGCTCGGGCTACGACACCTTTCTGCGGGCGGCTTTCGCTGTTTCTTTCGCTTTCGCGGCCGCCCTTGAGCCCGACTTTGCAGCAGCATTGCTGGCGTTCTTTTTTGCTACCGCCGCCGATTTGCCGACCGCCGAGCCGGCAGCTTTCGCCGCCTTGACCGAAGACCGCGCTGCGGCTGAGGTTGTTTTCTTCGCCCGCTTGGCCTCTTTTGTGTTCGACATGGTCTTGGCCCCAGAGGTAGCCGTGTGCAGCGCTGCCTTGGCCGCAATTATGATCGCCTCCAGGGCCTTGCTGCCTTCCTTGCGCGCTTGCTTAATTTCCTTGGATTTGCCTATCTCGATGCCGGTCTTGCGAGCTACAGTGGCGGCGCGGTCTGCGGCTTTTTTCAGGCTACGCGCGGCGTCTTTCACCAGATCTTGAGTTTCTTTGAATTCCTTGCTTACTTTTGCCATGGCTTAGCCTCCTGGTTTACGAGTGGACCTTCAAATCAACGCAATTCGCTTGGCCGGCTTGCGGCAATCTGATCGGTAATTTCTTGCATCAAGTGCTCCAATTGGTCGCCGACAAGTTCTTCGCGCTCCAACAATTCGTCGCGAATCCGCTCGACGGCGAACCTGCGGCTTTCCAGCAGGGCCCTCACCTCGCTCTTGCATTGCTTGAGGATCATGTCTACTTCTTCCTTAACTTGCGTGTCGGAAAGCATCGCAGAGTAACGATCCCCACCGTAGCTGGGGGTTAAAACCTCATACGAGATTAAGCGCCGGCCCATCCCGTAGCGTCCCACGTAGTTGAGAGCCAAAATCGTGCACCAATAAAGGTCGCTTGAGGGGCCCGTCGTAGATGTTTTGAACCAGATTTCTTCCGCTACCTGACCGGCGAGGAAGACCTTCATTTCGCCGAGCATTTCTTCTTTGGTGTCGCTGAACCGCTCTTCGAGATCGACCGTGTGAACGACGCCGAGCGTGGACTCACGCTTCACGATTGAGATCATCTGAATCTGCTTGTCCTTGGCTTGCAGTTCCCGGGAAACAACCGCGTGGCCGGCCTCGTGTACTGCCGTCATGACTTTTTCATCCGGGGTGTATTTCACTTTTTGCTTCAGACCGATGTCGTCGATCATCTTGGCTTGCCAAACATCCGCCCACGAAAGCGACTCGCGGCCATCTTGCAACGCCACTATCAAGCCTTCGTTGATGATGTTCTTGATTCGGGCCGGTGAGTAGTGGATGGTCGCCTGAGCAAATTTTTCGAGATCGATCTCGTCGTGGCTTACTTTGTCCAGGTAGTACTTGATGACGTCTTTGCGCCCTTCTTTGTCGGGCAACCCGACATGAATCTTGCGGTCGAACCGCCCGGGCCTGAGCAAAGCGGGGTCAAGGTCGATCGCCCTGTTCGTGGCCCCGATAATCAAGATGTTGTAAGAAGGCACCTTCGGGGCCATGTGAAACAGGCGCCGCAGGTGGCGCTTCAAGCCCTTAGGCATGACCAGGCCGTCCATCTGAACTAATAGTTCGTTGATGATGCCCATGCCGCCACCGCCACCGCCCATGCCGCCCGGCACGACCATTTGCGCAAACCTGCCAAACCCTGGGGTGGACGCGGCAGCAGGCATCGCTCCGCGGGATCCAATGGCGTCGATTTCGTCGATGAAGATAACCGCCCCGTCATAGATTCGGGCGAACTTTTTCGCCTTGCGAAATAGTTGGGCGACCCTCAGATTGCCGATCCCGAAAAACATATTTGCGAATCCGCTGGCGGGCGTGTAGATGAAGGGCACCCCAACTGTGCCTGCAACCGCCTTCGCCATCAAAGTCTTACCGGTACCGGGGGGGCCCTCGAACAGCAACCCATGAGGAGGATAGCCGCCGATTTTCTTAAAGTCTCGATATCCCCTGAACAACTTAACAACTTCCTGCACGGACTCGACGACCGGCTCTTGCCCCCGGACATCCTCGAAAGTGACGTCGTATTCCTTCGGATAGATCGTGTAGGAGCGCCCTCGAGACAGGAACCAAAACAAAGCTCCGAACTGCACAATCATGAAAAGAGCCGCGGCAAGGAATGTTCCGAATAAGCTGAAGATGGTGCCCAGTGCATCGCTATGCCCGCACGGACGCACCGTTCCGGCCAACGCGTCGCCGCACTCCTTGACTTTGTCCCCCGGAAAAGGCGATCCGTAAATGACTATCGAGGCGAAAATTGAATATAGGAAAGTCACGACGACAATACGGGGGAGCCAAATGCGCAGCCTGTTAATAAAAGTCATGGCTTCCAATCTTAGAGGGCTTTTCAATTATAGGGCCGCGCTTGTTACAGCTATGGGGCTACGCCCTCGTCAGCTTTCCTCGCCGAGGCTCCCTCGAAACGGCCGATCGTGCGGCTCGACACCGAAAAGGGGCGGTTCAAGGCCGCTCTTTTCGAAAAGATCCTCGATGGCCTGCTTTTCCCACCCCAACTGCCTGAGTTGGTGGATGAGGTTGATGGGGGCCAGATCCTTCCCGCAGGCCGAGCAATACGAGGTCTGCTCGTCACGCTCGGGCAGCGGGCGGCCGCAATAGCCGCACCGGTCGCCCTGGGTCCTGCCTTCGGGATAGGTTTCGTACCCGTCAAGAAAGCCGCGGGCATAATCCCAGCTCACGTACTCGTCGGGGTCGGGCTCCCATGCGGGCTCATGGACGGGGGTTTTTCCGGATTCAAGAATTTGTTCGAGATTGCCCGCGAGCAGGTCCCACCCGAGGAAATGGTCATCTTCGCAATCTGGACAAAAAACAACTACTCCTTTAATGCCCCGTGACCCAATCACGGACTTCAGGGTCTTAACATCCAAGAGATCCTGGTGGAGAGCCTCGCGCTCGGAGTCATCGATCGGGCCTACATCGTCGTCGTCGTCGGAGTCATCGAAGTCTGGTTCGTCTATATTCTGATCTCCGGCCATTGCTCAAATCCTACCGCCGGCCGCGAAGATAAGGAGTGACATTTGCTGGAATTGCGCATTGGCATCGTGGATTCACCGAAGGAGCTGTCGCTCGAAGTTGACCAAAAGCAAGACGAAGTCAAGGCTTCAGTCGAAGCTGCTGTAAACGAGGGCTCCAGCATTCTTTGGGTGACAGACCGCAAAGGCAAACAAGTTGGCGTACCGGCAGGCAAAGTGGCTTATGTTGAAATTGACACCGAATCGGCCGCTCGCTCCGTAGGATTTACACCATGACAGGGGGGCCTCCCGAGAATTTCGCCTCGTTGCTGCGTGCCCGCAGAGGTTACCTGGCCACCCTCGGCGCCGAGGGCTTCCCACATGTTTTGCCGGTTTGCTTCACATGGGCCGGCGACACAGTCTGGACTGCAATTGACGGCAAACGGAAAGCAGGTTCGCCCCTGCAAAGGCTGGCCGATGTCCAACCGAACTCTAAGGTGTCATTTATGGTCGACCGCTGGGACGAAGACTGGACCCGCCTGGCATGGTTGCAGGCACGGGGCAAGGCTCGCCAAATATCGAAGGGTCCGGAAGCCGAAAAAGCGATCGAGGCCCTGAAGAGTAAGTACTCGCAGTATTCGGACACGACCCTGGAAGGGCCGGTGCTTTCCATAGAAGTAGAGCGCTGGTTGTCCTGGGAGGCCTAACAATATTTATTTAAAAGGGCTTTGCGGTTGTTCGCGGATTGGAAAAAGTCTAGAATCCGCTTCACCTGAGCATCTCACTTAAGGTGTATCGGGGGGCCGATCATCATTAACCCAAGCACAAGGAGGGGGCACTATGCGAAAAGTATTAGCGGCTTCATTTGCCGTTCTAGCGTTGCTGGCTTCAGGATGTACCCCGAAGGAATCCACCACCCCCGCGCCCAGCGCGACGACCGACGAAGGATCCGAAACGTTCACAGTCGATGTGGACGGTACGTCCGACAAGTTCGCCCTGGCTACGCTTTCGTTTTTTCCCAACGAACTGAGCGTGCATCCCGGCGACACTGTGGACTTTAAGGAAATCTTTACCGGCGAGCCCCACACGGCAGCGTTGGGAACCACAATTGATGCGGCAATGGCCGCCTTTGACAAGCTGACGCCAGAACAGAAGGAGGCCGAAGACACCCCACCGCCTCCGGAGTTCTTAAAGGTGCCTTTCGTCTTCCCCGATGACGAGGCTTCCGGTCCTCCTGCTGAAGGCCCTCCCGGTCCTCCCGCTTTGGAACAGTCCGCCGCTCAGCCCTGTTTCCTGGATACCGGGGACCCACCCGTCTCGAAGAATGGGAGCGCGCCTGCCTGCCCGAAGCGCGAACAACCTGAATTCAACGGAACCCAAACCTTGTTCAGCAGCGGCTACCTGGCGGAGGACGACAACTTCCCTGTGAAATTTGCCAGCGACACCAAGCCGGGGACCTACAACGTAATGTGCCTCGTCCACGGACCTGATATGACGGCAAAAATCACGGTCGCCGACAAGGGCACCAAAATAGCCACCCCCGACGAAGTCGCCGACAAGGGCAAAGAACAGGTCGAAAAGCTCGTCGCGGATCTTTCGCCCGATGTAGAAAAGGCCAAGAGCGCAACTGCCGACAAGGCCGTAGCCGGTACTGGATCAGAAAAGGTGAGAGGCGCTTTCGTCGCTGAGTTCCTGCCGAAGGAAGTCTCCGTTAAGGTCGGCGAAGCAGTATCGTGGACTACTTTCCATTTCCACACCATTTCGTTTAACGCCCCCCAAGATGCGATCGGTGGGGCGCTTATTAAGGATTCGGATGGAACTGTGAAGATTGCAGTCAAGGCCGGCGAGACGACTAAGGGGGCCCCTGAAATTCCTCCGGACGTCGGCGGTGGCGAGGCGAAGAAGCCGACAACTCTCCAGGCCACCTACGATGGGTCCGGCTTCTTCAACTCCGGGATATTCGGTTCGTTCCCCCCTAATCAGGTGACCTACAAGGTCAAATTCACCAAGGCCGGGACGTACGACCTTCAGTGCCTGGTTCACCCAGACATGAAGGGCAAGGTAACCGTAGGCTAAGGCGGTTCCTCCCCGGCCCACAGCGGTGATGGTTGCGGGCTGGGGAGGGTCAACCTCTTAGTCAGGGGTCAGAAATTGAGGTATCGCGGGGCACGGTCTGTGCGCCTGGCGTGGGTGTTGTTGGCCGTGGGGGCATTGTTGCTACCGCTCTCGCAGCCGGGAGCGGGCGCCGGGCCATCCAAGCCGGACGGACACAGGGATCACGTTCATAAGGCTTCGTCGACGGCCGGAAGCCCAAAACCTTCCGGACATGAATCAGCCGAAGGGCTGCGCCTCGCCCAAACTAAGGGTGAATCTGTGGATCCAGGGCCGGGCTGTAAATCCGGAGCTGTCGTGCGCAATTACAAGGTTGCCGCCATCGATGTTGACATCTCGATTAACCGGTTCCTGGACCACGATCCCCAGGGGCGCATGTACGTTCTGGAAAAAGAACTGCCCAGAGTTCGCCGGGAAGAGGCGCAAAATGCCGCTGCCCGCGAGGCCTCGGCCAGCGGCTTAGAGCCCGCCGTCACGGTCGGCCTGCAAGGCGACGCCATCCAGCCGCTAACGCTACGAGTCAATCAAGGCGAATGCCTGAGGATTCGCCTCAGAAACGCAATGAAGACCCAGCCGGCCAGTCTGCACCTCCACGGCGCCTCCTTGCGCGTCCGGGGCGCTGGACCGGCCATTGCCAACAACCCCGCAGCCACCGCGCGCCGCGGCCAGTCGGTGACCTATGAGTGGATGGTGGACCGAGCCGAGCCCGAGGGCACCCACTACTTCCACAGTCATGGAGATCTGCGTGAGCAAACCTCTCACGGGCTGTTCGGCGCCGTGATAGTTGAGCCCGCAGGGTCGAAGTGGCTCGATCCACTCGATCCTAAGGGCGAGCGCCCGCTTGAAAGCGGCTGGGCGGCCATCATTCAAACCGGCAAGAAGGGCGGGAGCTTTCGCGAATTCGCACTCTACTACCACGAAATAGGCCACGAAAACTACCGCCTACTGGGCAAGGAAGGTGAGTTCGTCCCCCTTGTCGACACCCTTACCAACTCGTACAGGCCCGGCGCCAGGGCAATCAACTACCGCAGCGAGCCTTTCTCAAACCGGCTGGAATTGCAGAACGCCATGATGGGCAAGTTTGACGAGGCAGTCGCCTACAGCTCGTACTCCTTCGGCGACCCTGCAACTCCTATCGGGAGAAGTTATCTCGGCGACGCGACCCGCCAGCGAGTAATTCACGGCGGCAGTGAGGTAGCTCACGTGCACCACGTTCATGGCGGTTCCATTCGCTGGCGGCGCCAGCCGGGGGCCGAACCGCCGGGGGCCTCAGGCCTGCAAAAACATCCTCCGCTGCTGCCGAAGGTATCCGAGCGAACTGATTCTCAAACGATTGAGCCTTCCGAGAGCTTCGACGTCCAAAATGAGTGCGGAGCAGGAGGATGCCAGCAGAGCCCGGGCGACTTTTTGATTCATTGCCATGTCGCCCACCATTACTTTGCAGGCATGTGGGGGCTGTGGCGCGTTTACAACACTCTGCAAGATGGGCCGGCCTCGACCGACGGACTCCCACCCCTGGCTGAACTGCCAGACGCGCGCGCCAAACAACTGGCCGCCGTCGATTCGACGGGGCTGGTGGGAAAGACCATTGAATGGTCGGGAAACAAGCTTGTTGTCGATAAACCCGGCCTCGCCACCGTGGTTGAGGCGCAGCTGCCCCCGGCGGGCCGGGCGAAGGGCTACGACGCCTCGGTGCTCGATTGGACAAAGGAGGGCGAGCTTTATCTCAATGAACCCGACGCAACCCAGGCGTGGCCGGGTTACCGGCCCACAACTCCCGGCAGGCGCAGGCCCTTTCAGTTCGACCCCGCCACAGGCAAGCTTGCTTATCCTTTTTTGCGCCCCCAACTAGGCAAGCGGCCGCCGTTTCCTCCCGATCACAGCCCCGCGCCGTTTCTGGATCCGGTCATGAGCGGCCCCGGTCGCACTGAGCCACCGCCGCCTGGGTCGAACGGGCCTGCGAGTGTCTGCCCAACCGGCGCCCAGGTCAAGCCGTTCCAGCTTCAGGCGATCACGCTGCCCATTGCTCTCAATCAGAAGACCAAACTTGTTGATCCCAACGGCGAGATCTTCGTCCTTAAGGATCAGGAAGACGCAATCCGGGCGAACCCGGCCTTGCGTGCCCCGCTGACCATCAGGGCGAATGCAGCACAGGATTGTGTGGACATATTGCTGAGAAGCGAGCTTGAGGATTCTCCGGAAAATAACGGCTTCGCCAAAGTTAATGTCCATATTCACTTTGTTCAGTTTGATGTTCAGGCATCGGACGGCGTAATAGCCGGGTACAACTACGAACAGTCGGTGCGGCCATTTGCTATAGAAGGTGAGAAACTCGCCACAACGACGCCCGCTGGATCCACATCAATTGCTTTGACCTCGGCGGAGCGATTTCAGCCCGGCGTGCTTGTGGGGATAGGAATGGACCAGGGCGAAACCTTTGAAGCCGGGAAGGTCAAAGCGGTTGCGGACCGCTCGCTGATACTTGAATCGCCTCTTCAGCATCAGCACGCATCCGGCGAGTATGTGAGCACTGAGTTCATTAGGTCGCGCTGGTACCCCGACGTCCAGTTCGGCACCGCCTATTTCCACGACCACGTCAATGCGGTTTCGTCTTGGAAGCACGGGCTCTTCGGCGCGTTAATTTCCGAGCCCCCCGGTTCCTCTTATCACGATCCCCACAGCGGATCCGAGGTCCGAAGCGGCGCCATAGCCGACATCAGAACCGTGGGCAAGGTTTCCGCCGATGTGAAAGGAAGCTTCCGCGAGATGGTTTTGTTTATCCAGGACGACAACCCGATAACCCAAACCGGGGCCGATACGGGCGGTTCCTTCAACCTGCGGGTCAGCCCAATCGCCGATGGCTCCGCCGACCCGGGCAACCTTTTTAGCAGCAAGTTGCAGGGAGACCCAGAAACCCCCTTGGTCGAGGCGTTCCTCGGAGATCCGATCGTCTTTCGAACCCTGGCGGCCGGATCGAACGAGGTGACCACCTTTCACATTGACGGCCATTGGTTCAGGGTTGAGCCGTTCAGCAAGACATCCCCCCCGACCGGGACGGTCCACCTGGGTATTTCCGAGCGTTACGACCTGATGGTTCCGCGGGCGGGGGGGCCGCAGGAGCGGTCGGGAGATTACCTTTACTACAGTGGAAGGGCGTCGAAGTTCAAAGCGGGCAATTGGGGGATTGTGCGAGTTCGCGACGCGAAGGATCCCTCCACCCTAAAGAAGTTGCCGGGCCGGTCACCCGCTCAGACGCCTGCGAGCTCTGTTTGTCCGACCTCGGCCCCCACCAAGCGCTTCGACGTGGCGGCGACGCACAGTGGCAAGGGCCTTCGATACGTTCTTAGCTCCGCCGCCGGGGCCAAGTCACCGGGGGCGCCCTTGGTCCTGCATGTGAATGTCGGCGACTGCATCAAGGTTGATCTGAACAACAAAACCGACGGCAAGGTTTCGTTTCACGCCGATATGCTGGCTTTCGACCCTGCCGATTCGGCCGGCGTGAACGCGGGCGTCAATCCGGACCAACTCGTCGAGGTCGGCGGCAAGAGGACATATACCTACTACGCCGATCCGCAGGTGGGCGAGACCACGGCGCTCATCCGCGACTGGGGAAACGTCTTAAAAAATCCTAAGCTCGGTCTTTACGGGGCCATCGTGGTTAGCCCCGCAGGAGCTACCTTTAGGACGCCGGCCACCGGCAAGAGTATCCCCGGCGGCGCGGGATGGGCGGTGGACGTTATCCCCCGCAAGGGTCGCCCTTACCGAGACCTCTCGCTGTTCATGCAAGACGAGGACGTCGCTATTGGATCCCACCGAATGCCTTATACGAGGGATGTAAAAGGTAATGCAACCATCAACTATTCTTCAGAGCCGATCGCGAAAAGGCTCGCCGACAACCCTGATCCGGCCTTGGCCTTCAGCACCAAGGCCCACGGCGTTCCCGCAACGCCGTTGCTCGAAGCGGTTGCGGGAGACCGAGTCAAGGTTCACGTTTTGGCGCCTTACAGCGAGCAGGCCCAAGTCTTTTCAATTGAAGGGCACCGTTGGGCGTTCGAGCCCGGCCGGGCCGGTTCAAATGAATTAAGTTCCGTAGCAATTGGCGGGCTCGAGGCAATTACCCTTGATATTCAAAGCGCCGGCGGTAAAGAAAAATCGGCCGGCGACTACGTTTATGGAAACCATAGAGCGCCCTTCACTGAGGCCGGAATGTGGGGCATATTCCGCGTCCACGCCGCCGGAAGGCAGGGAAAATTAGAGGCCCTTCCAGGCTGCGATGAATCAGAGGTGAACGGGTGTGAGAGTAAAGTTTCGCCAATTACTTTGGTAACGATTGCTGCGGGCGCTGGGGTCTTGTTTCTCATCTTCGCCCGAATCCGGCGCATCGGCAGAAACCTAGCGCCCAACGGAACCTGACCGTCTAAACCTAACCGTCTAAGGGATGGCCGATCAGCGCGCCGACGCGATCCATCAACTTGGTCGGCTCGAAGGGTTTCGGGAAAACGTTTTCGTCGCCCAACTGATCCTTCAACCGGTCTAGGGCTTCATAACGCCCACTGACGATCAACACGGGTATTTGGCTCAGCTCAGGGTCGGTCTGCAACTGACGCAAGACTTTCTCGCCATCGAGGTCCGGCATCATGAGATCGAGGATCATCAAGTCGGGCTGATCGCTTTCGGCCTTGACCAAACCATCAAAGCCATCCACAGCCTCGATGATTTCGTACCCTTCGCCCTCGAGAAGAACGTGAATCAACTCCCGAACCGAAGAATTGTCCTCAACTAAAAGCACCTTCTTGGACAGCATCCGACTAGAAGCGTATCCGATTCACGCTAGCGGGGAGGCCGTGGAGCGAGAATGAAAAAAGGCAAGTTTTTTATTATGCCCAGAGCGGCCTTTATCCAAACATCTCAAAACATCGCGTAGTAATGTTCTACCCCCTATGAATCATGCGTCGAAGTTGGTCTTTGCCCGCGGCCGAGTCTGGATGGCGCTCGCTCGCGCCGCCCTCGTGGCACTAGCGGTTTTAGCCGGCACCGGCTCGGCCTGGGCCCAGGAGACTGCAGTCCTTCCGGGACAAGGTTTTTCCCAGGGCGCGCCCGCTCGCAATACCCAGCCCCTCGTTGTGGCCGCGGGCTCGCCTAGATTCGATTCAGCGGCGGGAATCCTTTTCGATCAAGGCTCCGGCAAGATTTTATGGCAGCGGAGCGGCGAACAATTGCGGGCGCCTGCCAGCGTTACCAAAATCCTGACGGCTCTCGTTGTCCTTGAAAACGCCGATCTCAATGCGCCGGTCACAATTTCCCCGCAGGCCCGAGCCGCCCCCGGCGGCCGCATTTATGTCGAGGCGGGCTGGACCTTAACCGTAAAAGATCTTCTATATGGGCTACTACTCAGCTCCGGCAACGACGCCGCGGTTGCGTTGGCCGAGAAAGTAAGCCCCGACGGTACGCTCGCCGGATTCATGGCCATGGCCAACAAGCGAGCCGCGGAATTAGGGGCAACCCGGACCCACTTCGTAAATCCACACGGGTACGATCAACCCGGACACGTGACGACGGCACGTGACCTTGCCCTCATCACCGCGACGGCACTGAAGAATCCGACCTTCGCTGAAATTGTGGGGACGAGGCAGTACCGGCTGACCTGGAGCAATGGGGTTCCACACACCTTCACCAACCACAACAAAATGCTAACGCGTTACCCCGGTACCGTCGGAGTCAAAACCGGTTATACGAATCAGGCTCGGCATACCCTCGTTTCGGCTGTGAACCGCAATGGCTCGACCCTGGTAGCGGTTACGCTGGGGTCGCCCGTCCAGTACACGGATTCCACTTCTTTGTTCGACTGGGGCTTTACACACCTAAACTCTTTGCGGGCGAGTTCAACCGACACCCTGGGTCAAAAAGCAGCGCCGGCGGTGCCCGAGCTAACCACTCCCCTCGGCTTCATCGACAGGGCCCTGCAAACACTACTGGGACCCAAGCCTTCTTCCTCAGGCCCGCCTAAACTTTCAATTCTTTTTCTTGCCATCGGCGTTCCAATGGCAGGAGGTGGCGCCTTCATTGCCGCAGGAAGGACCCGCACCCAGCGCAACTGGCTGAGTCGGAAACCACAGCCGAGCAGCGCAACTGTCGACTTTGAGCCTCCCCAAAGCGAAGCTATTCCCTACGTATCGAGGTAGTTAGGGCACTTAGTCGTTTGGACCCGGGGGGGCTTGTGGGCCCATCAAGATACGTAGAGAGTTGCCTCACGGCCTTTGCGAACAGTCGCTCCCGGCAGGGGGTCTTGAGCCAATACCTTGTTGCCACCGCATGTCGCCTCTCCGCCCCCGGACGACGTGACTTTTACCGCCAGCCCCTGCGCTGCGAGCACCCCCCGTGCTTCGGAACACGCCTTGCCTTTTAAGTCCGGCATTGCAACGGGCTGCGGGCCTTTGCTCACCGAGAGGCGGACATCGGTACCCTGCAGCGCCATTTCGCCGGACTTGGGCGCTTGAAAAACCACCTGGCCGGCCGGGGCATCGCTGAAAGCGTCCTGCCGAGAAACGGTGAACCCTTTTTGGACCAGGGCGGCCGAAGCCTCGTCATACTTTTTGCCGACGGTCTCGGGTAGGGGAAGATTTTCAGGCCCGCTCGAAACCACCAGGTTGACGGGGTCGTCGCGGCGAACCCTGCCGGGCTTGGGTGTCTGGTCAAGCACAATTCCCGCCGCCTGCCGGTCGTGGCGCTCCTCAATTTTGCCAAGGGACAGCCCGCTTGCAGAAATCTGACGCTTCGCGGCGTTTAGGTCCAGGCCGGTCACCGAGGGAGCATCAGTAAGTTGCGGGCCCGCGCTCACAACAACCTTCACCTTGCCATCCTTCAATACCCAACCGCCCTGTCCCGGGCTCGTCTTGATCACCGACCCCTTGGGGGCGTCTGAAAAACTTTCAGCGAAAACGGGAGTCAGCCTGCTATTTACAAGTGTTTTGCTCGCCACGTTTCGGGGCAAACCGGCTATATCGGGGACCAGAGCCGGCCGGAAGAAAAAGCCGGCAGCCCCCAAACCGACTGCCAGCAGCAGGAGCACGGCACGGCGGAAGGATCGTTTGCGCTTTTTTTGCTCCACCATCACCGTTGCCAGGGTGTCGGGCGATACATCTCCGGTGACCTCGCCCGTTAGGTCTGCAAGCGGAGGGGAACCCGGCAACGAAGCGCCGGCTGATATCAATTCCCTTCGCATCTCGGACGCCGAAGGGTATCGGTCCTTGGCCTCAGGCGCAGTCGCCCGCAGAATTATTGGATCCAAAGACGCGGTGCCGGGCTCCTGAATAGACGGCGCCGGCACCCGGTCGGTCAGGTGCTGGTGCAAGATGCTGACGGCATCGCCTTCATATGGCATCGAGCCGGTCAAAAGTTCGTAGAACACGCAGCCGGCCGAGTAAAGATCGGTCCGGCCGTCAATTTCGGCCCCCTTGGCCTGCTCGGGCGCCGCGTATGCGACGGTTCCCATCAGGCTGCCTGTTAATCCCGCGGCCTCGACCAGCCGGGCAATTCCGAAATCGGTAACCTTTACGGTGCCGTCGACGGCTACCAGGATGTTCTCGGGCTTTATATCCCGGTGAACCAGTCCCTTGTCGTGCGCGGCGGCAAGGCCTGCCAAAATTTGGACCATCGCGTCGCATGCCTGCGCGGGCTCGAGGGGGCCGGCAGCGAGGATCTGACGAAGAGTGCGGCCCCGCACGTACTCCATGACCATGTAATAAGCGTCGTCTTCCTCGCCCCAATCGTGTACTTGCACGACATTCGGGTGAGAAACGCGCGCCGTGGCCTGGGCCTCAGCCCGGAAGCGTTCGACAACTCCGGGCTGGAGATGCATCCCAACCGGCAGAACCTTTAAGGCTACTGTCCGACCCAGCGTTGAGTCGCGGGCCCGAAGCACTTCGCCCATACCGCCCGAGCCAATTCGCCCGGTTATGACGTATCGGTCGCCAAAAGACTGTCTCGCCTCCATCGTTTTCATACTTATCCGCCGCTGTGATATTTGCGCAAGTGATCGTCGTAACGAGTTTGCAAGAGGGATGATTTTTGCTCGACGGCCCCGATCCTTCCACTAAACGAGTCCACCTTGGTTGAAAGGGCCGACACCTTGGAGCTTAAATCGTCGGCCTTCTTCTTCAAATCGGCAGTCGCGCTCGTCGAGGAATTAACCTTGCCGTCGAAGTCTTCGACCTTGGCTTTTAGATCGGTCAGATCGCTTTGCAGGGTGGTGACCTGTCCCGACATTCCTTTTTCTTTGGTTTCGACCGCCGCCACCCGGCTTGCAACGCCGGCCACCTCGCCAACGGACGTCTCGACTTTACGAAGCCGCACATCGGTTCCGTCGGACCGGGCGCAAGCGCCCAGCACGGCTAAAGCGACGATCGGACCCAGCACCATGCACGTGCGACGTAGTTTCAACTTCAATCCAATCAACCTAGACACCTCCACCTTTTCGACCATCTGATGATTAAGGTACCGTCTTGCCTGCGAATAATTGCGGATATTGCAGCGTGGAAGGTTCGGGGCTCCTAGCGTGGTGTCCTATTTGTTGAAGCGGTCTCTAAGAGCCATAACGGAATTCACGTACCGCTGAGTGCCTGGAGAAACTCCATTTTGCCAGACCGAACGCAGACCCTGGAAATATCCAGCCACTGCGGTCCGCTCGTCACCCCCGGTCTTAGAAAGGTAATAAGCAAAGAAGCGAATTCCGGCCTTCACGTTTTGTTCCCTGTCGTTAAGGTTGACCGGCTCCTTCAGCAGCTGCCGTGAGATGAATTCTCCGGTCTGGGGCATCACCTGCATAATGCCGATTGCACCCGCCGAGCTGACGACATGTTGCTTCCAGCCAGATTCCTGCCAGGCCAAACCCTTCATTAGGGCCGGCTGGACGCCGTACTTTTCGCTGTATAACTGGATGAGGTCTTCCACGCCGGCAGGCAGCGCAGAAGGAACGGTCGTTACCGGGGGCTTCGCAGGGAGAGCCGGCGGAAGAACCGGAACCGGGATGCTTGCCGCCGGGGGTATAACCGGGGGCGCGGCTTGCGGCGGGGCGCCAGCCACCTTTAGTACCGCGGGGGCGGGAACATTCAGCATTTGCCCGACCCTGACAAGGCTTGGATTCTTAATTTGATTAAGAGCCACCAGGTTTTGCACCGTGGTGCGATATCTGGAGGCAATCCGAGTCAAGTTTTCACCCGGGGCCACCCGGTGCTGAATCGTCCCCTGCGCCGGTCCGGCCAACCCTACCGGGGTCACCGGCGGTACGCCGCCGGGTATCTGCAAAAGACGTCCAACGCGGATTAGGTTGACGTTGCGGATACCGTTTGCTGCGGCAATAGCCCTCATGCTGACGCCATACTTGCTAGCAATTTTTGACAGGCTGTCACCCCGGGCCACCGTATATGCGGCATCGGCAAGGCCCGACAGGCCTAAAACCACTACTAGACCTAAAGCCCCAGCTTTGTGCCAAACCTTGCTATGTCCAACCTTGCCTTCAAGTGCTAACTGGCCTTCAAGTGCTAACTGGCCTTCAAGTGCTAACTGCTCTACCCGGCGCGGCCGAGAACGTGAGACCCCTCTGCTGACATAACTCAAGCCGGAGCCAAGCATGTCGTTTTCAGTCATGCTTTTCTCCGTTCATTAAATTGTGGCGGCAACCTCGTTTACACTACGGTCGCCAGCCTGTATCGTCACACAGGCCACCGAGCTTAACAACTCTTTGCAAAACTAACAAGCTCTGATTGAGATTGATTGAGCTAAAGCTAACGTTTAGGTTTAGCTTTCTCGCCTGGCTTGAGGGGCAGCTCCGGCCACTAAGTACCCGTCAACCGCAGCTTGTTGACAGCTTCGGGTTATTACTTCACACTAGGTTTATCCGTTTTTGCTATGGAGCTTAGGTAAATGTCGCAGACGAATGGGAGAACCTCCGAGGTCCTGGACCTTACCCTCGTACTGCGGTAGCGCGCGCTGGTTTTCCGGCGTGCGCTACAAAGCCTCTCGAAAGAGAGGTTTTTAGTTTCTCCGGCAAAATCACTGAGCGCTTCCGAAGCCCTGTAACCCTATTTGCGGGCAGTAACCTTAAAAGGAAGTGAGGCAAATAAAAAAGATGAGCCAATCAAATGGCAGCGGATCACAGAAGGTGACCGGCGCCCAAGCGCTGATGCGCGCTTTGGAGGCGGCCGGAGTCACCGATATCTTTGGAATCCCCGGCGGGGCCATCCTGCCCGCCTACGATCCCCTGCTGGATTCCTCCATTCGCCATATCTTGACCCGCCATGAGCAAGGCGCCGCCCACGCTGCCGACGGCTTTGCCCAAGCATCGGGCAGAGTTGGGTGTTGTTGGGCCACGTCGGGCCCGGGGGCGACGAACCTTGTCACCGGCCTGGCGTCTTCGTATCTCGACTCGATTCCGGTTGTTGCGGTTACCGGCCAGGTGCCCCGCGCCGCAATCGGCGGCGACGCCTTCCAGGAGACCGACGCTACGGGAATCACCGTTCCGGTCACTAAACACAACTACCTGGTCATGGAGCCCGAGGACATCCCTTATACCATCGCCGAGGCGTTCCACGTCGCCGGCACCGGCAGGCCCGGCCCTGTGTTGGTGGACATCCCCAAGGACGTCCTGCAATCCGAAATGAGCTACCGCGATGCGGGCCCCATCGACATGCCCGGCTACCAGCCGGTAGCCAAGCCCAACTCACGCCAAATAGCAGCCGCCGCAAAGTTAATCATGGCCTCAAAGCGGCCGGTCATTTATGCCGGCGGCGGGTGCATAAAGGCAGGGGCGTCTGACGCCCTCAAGCGCTTGGCGGAGCTGACGGGAATTCATGTTGTCACCACCTTGATGGCCAGAGGCATAATTTCCGATGACCATCCTTTGTGCCTCGGGATGCCCGGGATGCACGGCAATTACGCTGCGGTCACGTCGATGCAGAAATCGGATCTGTTGATCGCCCTCGCCCCAAGGTTCGACGACCGAGTCACCGGCAAGGTGAGCGCTTTTGCTCCAGAAGCCAAGGTCATCCATGCCGACATCGACCCGGCAGAAATCGGCAAGATCCGCGCGGTCGATGTTCCCATCGTCGGCGACGCCAAGGCGGTGATCGAAGAATTGACCAAGGCCTTGCAGGCGGAAATCGCCCAATCGGGCGCTGCCGATTACACGGCCTGGACCAATGAACTGCAGGACTGGCAAAAGCGCTTTCCCTATCGTTACACTCAGCAACCTGACGGGCCGATCAAGCCGCAATATGCCATCGAGAGAATCGCCCACGCCACCGGCGGCAACGCAATTTTTGCAGCCGGTGTCGGCCAGCATCAAATGTGGGCTTCACAGTTTATTCGCTTTCAGCGCCCCAGGACCTGGCTGAATTCAGGCGGCCTAGGCGCAATGGGGTATGGAGTTCCGGCCGCGATGGGGGCCAAAGTCGCCATGCCGGGCGAAGAGGTCTGGTGCATCGACGGCGACGGCTGTTTCCAGATGACCTGTCAGGAACTGGCCACCATGACCGTTGAAAAAATCCCCGTGAAGATCGGCATCATGAACAACGGTTACCTCGGTATGGTTCGCCAATGGCAGGAACTTTTCTACGACAAGCGATATTCGGAAGTGGAATTCGGCTTTGAAGTTCCCGACTACGTCAAGCTGGCCGAGGCTTACGGCTGTGTCGGCTTGAGGGTTGATTCGCCTGATGAAGTCGACGCTGTTATTGAAAAAGCCCGGGGCATAGACGACCGAACCGTCGTGATCGACTTTAGGTGCGATCCGGCCGAGATGTGCTTCCCAATGGTCCCTGCGGGCGCCTCAAATGACGATATCGTGCTCGGGCCCGAATTCGAGACGGCGCACGTAACTGATGAAGAGGGCACCCTCGGGGAATCCATGCTCGAAAACCTGCCCAAAATCGACTCCGAATCAAAGTCAACGTTTTGAGCCTCCGCGTGGGGTTGGGGGGAAGTCGGGGGGTGTCCCCCCGACTGTGAAACACACGATTGCGGTTCTGGTCGAAAACAAGCCTGGGGTTTTGTTCAGGGTCTCGGGGCTGTTCGCGAGGCGCGGATTCAACATCCACTCGCTCGCGGTGGGCACCACCGAGAATCCAAAAGTCTCGCGGATGACAATTGTCGTCGACCTGCCCGAGCGCCCGCTTGAGCATGTAACCAAGCAGCTCTACAAGCTGATCAACGTCTTGAAGGTAATCGAGCTGGAGCCCGGAGATTCAATCGAGCGCGAGATGATGTTGATCAAGGTCCGGGCCACTTCCGATACGAGGGCTCAAATTATCGAGCTGGTCGAGGTTTTTAGGGCCAAGATCGTCGATGTTGGCAACGAGGCCATGGCGATTGAAGTAACCGGCTCGCCCGAAAAAATCCAGGCTTTTGAAACGCTCATTGATTCGTACGGAATTGTCGAGATGGTTAAGACGGGGCGGATCGGCCTGACCCGCGGGGCAAAAGGTATCGCGGACCGAACCTTAAAAGTGGCCGGTTAATGCTTAAACAAACTCATTTGAAGGAGACTTTATAGTGGCAGCTACTACTTATTACGAAAAAGATGTTGATGCTTCAGTTCTCAAGAATCGCCCAATTGCCATTCTTGGTTTTGGATCACAGGGCCATGCCCATGCCATGAACCTGGCCGATTCGGGGTTTGATGTTCGAGTCGGCCTTCGCGAGGGCTCGTCTTCGTGGGAGAAGGCGGAGCGCGCCGGCCTCCGGGTTCTCGAGACTGCCAAGGCGGTTGCCGACGCGGAGGTGACCATGGTGTTGCTGCCCGATCAGACAACCAAAGAAGCCTACGACGAGGCAATCGGACCGAATTTGTCGCCGGGTGGCGCCATTGCGTTTGCGCATGGCTTTAACATTCACTTCGGGCGCATCGCACCGCATGCGGAGGTTGATGTTTTCATGGTCGCGCCGAAGGGCCCCGGTCACCTGGTGAGGCGAACCTATACCGAGGGGATCGGCACTCCTGCCTTGATCGCTGTTAATCAAGATGCGAGCGGCAAGGCTAAAGCCACGGCTTTGGCCTACGCGTACGGCATCGGAGCGGCTCGCGCCGGGCTGATCGAGACCA
This sequence comes from Actinomycetota bacterium, assembly GCA_051005875.1. Classification (GTDB taxonomy): domain Bacteria; phylum Actinomycetota; class CADDZG01; order JAHWKV01; family JAHWKV01; genus JBPCIX01. The sequence continues at coordinate 29,332 of JBPCIX010000021.1, forward strand.
CTTTTGCCGAGGAGACCGAGACCGATCTGTTCGGCGAACAGGCCGTACTATGCGGCGGACTGACGCGCCTCATCACCTCAGGCTTCGAGACTCTGGTCGACGCCGGCTACCAGCCCGAGATTGCATATTTCGAGTGTTTGCACGAGGTCAAGCTGATCGTCGACCTGATCTACGAAGGGGGCCTGGCAAAAATGCGGGACTCCATTTCAGACACGGCGGAATACGGCGACTTGACCCGCGGCGACAAGATAGTTACCGACGAAACCCGTGTGGCAATGCGAAAAGTTCTCTCTGACATCCAGGATGGGTCCTTCGCCAAGGAATGGGTGGCTGAGGCTGAAGCGGGCTCGCCTAAGTTCAACGAGTTGCGCCGCCAAGCCGCCGAACATCCAGTTGAAAAGGTCGGCGCAAAATTGCGGGCCATGATGCCGTGGCTGCAAAAATGACCCTTTCTACTTTAGGAAGCCTCCTCCTCACGAGGCTCCGAGCCCTCCCGGCGTCCTAACGGACCGGATGCGGCTCGGGGCAGCGGATAGCGCCGAGCAGCATTCTTTTCAGCCAGGAGGATCAATAAAATGAAAACAAACAGCGACGTAGTAAGAATTTTCGACACCACGCTCAGAGATGGGGAGCAATCCCCCGGCATCAATCTGTCGGCCAAGGAAAAGGTCGAAATCGGCACGCAGTTGGCGCACCTGGGAGTCGACATCATCGAGGCCGGCTTTCCTATCAACTCCGATGCCGAGTTCCACGCTGTGCGCGAAGTGGCCGCGAACGTAAAGGGCGCCGTAATTTGTGGCCTGGCCCGAATGAGTTTCGGCGATATCGACAGAGCGTGGGAAGCAATCCGCGACGCCGCCAAAACCAGGATCCACGTGTTCATAGCGACATCGCAGATCCATATGGAAAAGAAGCTGAAGATGACTCCCGACGAGGTCTTTACTTCCGCTGTAGCGGGGGTCGAGCGATCAAAGGGATACACCGACGATGTCGAGTTCTCAGCCGAGGACGCAACGCGAAGCGATCCGGACTTTCTGGTACGCATATACAACGCAGCCATCAAGGCGGGCGCTACAACCTGCAACGTGCCCGACACAGTCGGCTACGCGCTTCCCCATGAGTATGCAGGGCTGTTCACTTACCTGATCGAAAACTGTGAGGGGGGCGATTCGGTAATTTGGTCAACCCACACCCACCAGGATCTGGGGCTGGCCGTGGCCAACGCCCTGGCCGGAGTGCAAGCCGGCGCCCGTCAGGTTGAGGGGGCCATGAACGCCATCGGTGAGCGCGCCGGCAATTGCTCGGTGGAAGAAGTGATCATGGCCATCAAGACCCGGGGGTCATCGCTCGGAGGAGTAACCACCAAGGCCGACTCAAAGCAAATCGTCAGAACCTCGCGGCTGGTTTCGGCCCTGACCGGCTACCAGGTCCCGCCTAACAAGGCCATTGTCGGGGCAAATGCGTTCGCCCACGAAGCCGGCATACATCAGCACGGAGTGTTGATGGAGCGCACCACCTACGAAATCATGGAGGCCGAATCAGTAGGCTGGGATTCCAACCGAATCGTGTTGGGCAAACACTCCGGCCGGCATGCCTTCGCCAACAACCTGTCGGAATTGGGATTTCAACTGACCGCTCACGATCTGGATAGAGCCTGGTCTCGCTTTCGTGAGCTTGTCGACCGAAAGGTGCAATTGACTGAAGCCGATTTGGTTGCCATTGTGACCGACGAGCTGGGAACCTCAGACCAAGAATACGTTCTGGAATCCATTCAGGTTGCAGGCGGCACGCACCTTTCTCCCACCGCCACCGTCCGGGTCAGCCGAAACGGCGACGTTGTCGAGGAGTCGGCACACGGTGATGGAATGATCGATGCGACATGCGGCGCAATTCAACGAGCGGTAGGAATGGATTGCAAACTGGTGTCGTTTCACGCAGGGGCGGTCACCGGTGGCACCGACGCTGTTGGAGAAGTAACAGTTGGCGTTGAGGTCGGGGGCAAGATCTTCACAGGACGAGGGATCTCAACCGATGTCGTCGAGGGCTCAGCCCGGGCCTTTTTGAACGCGGTCAACCGGTCCTTGACTGGGCCGACAAAGGGGGCAAGCACATGAACTCAATGACGATCACCGAAAAGATTCTGGCTAAGGCGGCCGGGCGCGAAACAGTTTCGCCGGGGGAACTGATCATGGCCGATGTGGACTTGGCCATGGCCAACGATATAACGGCGCCGCTCGCTATTGAAGCCTTCGAAAAGATCGGGACGCCCAAGGTCTGGGATCGCGACAAGGTGGCTCTAGTACCTTCGCACTTCATGCCGGCGAAGGACATCGCCTCGGCCAAGATGGGCACGCGGATGCGGAACTTTGCCCAGTCGCAGCAGATCACTCACTACTTCGAGGTGGGCCGGTCCGGCATCGAGCACATCTTGCTGCCCGAGCAGGCGTTGGTGTTGCCCGGTCAAGTTGTGATCGGCGCCGATTCACACTCCTGTACTTACGGCGCTGTCGGCTGCTTTTCAACCGGAGTCGGCTCGACCGACCTGGCAGGAATCCTGGCCACCGGCAAGATTTGGCTGAAGGTTCCCGAGACGCTCAGAATCGTCTATTCCGGCAAGCCGCCAAAATGGGTCGTCGGCAAGGATCTCATTTTGAAAGTCATCTCTGAGATCAGCGATGACGGCGCCTTGTACATGGCGATGGAACACACCGGTGAGACCATGAAATACCTTTCAATGGAGAGCCGGCTGACATTGACTAACATGGCCATCGAAGGAGGCGGGAAGTCCGGCATCGTCCCGCCCGACGAAATAACGCTGGAATATGTTGAGTCGCGCCGCAAAGCCGCCGGGCGGACGACCCCCTACGAGGTCATGCTCTCCGACGCCGACGCGCATTTCGAGCGGACACTGGAAATCGATGTAAGCAAGTTGGAGCCCATGGTCGCTCAGCCGTCCTTGCCTTCGAAATCAGTCCCCGTTTCGGAAGTCGAGGGCCAGGAAGTGGACCAGGTTTTTATCGGCAGCTGTACGAACGCTCGCATGGAGGACCTACGGGTGGCGGCCGCGCTTTTCAAAGGCCGCAAGGTACACCCGAGCATCCGCCTGATTGTGATCCCGGCAACCCAGGATCTCTACAACCAGGCCAACCGTGAGGGTCTGATCGAAATCTTCTCGGAAGCAGGCGCGGCGGTGAGCGCTGCTACTTGCGGGCCGTGTCTGGGGGGTTACATGGGCGTACTTGGCCCGGGCGAGCGATGCCTTTCGACAAGCAACCGCAACTACCGGGGCCGTATGGGCGACCCGACTGCCGAGGTTTGGTTGGCGAATCCGGCTGTAGCAGCAGCTACCGCAATTACGGGGCGGATTACGCATCCCGAATCGATCGGAGCTTTGGTATGAGTATAAATAGAATTAAGGGGCGGGTGCATCGGTTTGGCGAGAATATTGATACTGATGTCATTATTCCTGCCCGGTATTTGACGACTACCGATCCTGCTGAGCTTGCTTTGCATTGCATGGAGCCTATTGATCCCGAGTTTCCCAAAAGGGTGAAGCCCGGCGACATTATCGTGGCCGAGGCCAACTTTGGCTCAGGGTCCTCGCGTGAACACGCCCCGGTAGCCATCAAGGCCGCGGGAATTGCATGCGTCGTCGCATCTACCTTTGCTCGGATCTTTTACCGCAATTCAATCAATGTTGGGTTGCCGATTGTTGAATGCCCCGAGATCGTTGGCGTTACTGACGATGGCGACGTGATTGAAGTTGACCTCGCCGCCGGAACCGTCACCAACGTCACCAAGGGGGGGATTTCAGCAACCGCAACGCCGTTTCCGGATTTCATGCGGGAACTGCTTGAAGCCGGAGGCCTTGTGCCCTATTTAAGGGCGCAGCTCAACGGGCACCCTGAGAATGACGATCCCTCGACTATTCAAGGAGCGGCGCCCAAAGAGGCCGATTTTCAGAATGACTGAGGAGTTCCCTGACGCCGTGGTTATCAGGTAGTTGGCGGCGAGCAAGCGGCATCAGGTTGCCTTTATTCCGGGGGACGGAATAGGTCCCGAAGTCATCGCCGAGGCTACCAAGGTCCTCGAGGCAGCTGCTTTACGGGGTAATTTCGAAATCGAAGGTGAGTTCCTTGATCTGGGAGCCGAAAGGTTTCTCAGAACGGGCGAGGTCCTTCCCGACAGCGTGATGGCTCACATTCAAAATTTCGATGCTGTTCTGCTGGGCGCGGTCGGAGACCCGCGCGTTCCGCCAGGGGTCCTGGAAGGTGGGTTGCTCCTTCGCCTTAGACAAGATCTGGATCTGTACGTCAACCTTCGACCGGCCAAGCTCTTTAAGGGAGTAACCGCGCCGCACAATGAAACTTCGGACTTCGATGTGGTAATCGTGAGAGAGAATACCGAAGGCTTATATTGCCGGCGCGGCTCTTCTGAAAAAACCGGCACCTCCCAAGAAACGGCCCTGGAACTATCGTTAAACACTGCCCCGGCGGTTGAGCGACTGCTTCGTTTCGCCTTCGAATTCGCAGCCAAGAACGAACGCGAGCTAACGCTTGTTCATAAACTCAACGTCCTGGAACATGCCGGCAACCTCTACCGCAGACTCTTCCTGGCTTTAGCTGAGGAGTACCCGCAGGTCAAAACGGACTACCAACATGTGGACGCAGCCGCCCTGCTTTTGGTCCAAGACCCCAAGCGCTTTTCCGTGATTGCCACCGACAATCTTTTCGGCGACATATTGAGCGATCTGACTGCAGCGCTTGTTGGGGGTATCGGCCTTGTGGGCAGCGGAAATATTCACCCCGGGAGGGTCTCGATCTTCGAGCCGGTTCACGGCTCGGCCCCCGATATCGCCGGGACTGGCAAAGCCAATCCGATTGGAGCAATACTTTCTTCAGCCCTGATGCTAAGGCACTTAGGAGAGACAAAAGCGGCCGAACGAGTTGAACATGCAGTAGCAGAATCCGCCGCCAAGGCAGAGCGCGACCAGCTAACCTGCACCCAAATCGGGGATCTGGTAGCCCTAGCTGCCGGCTAGAGCGGCAGACCCGTTAAGCTCGTGGTGAATGAGTGAAAACAAGTTACTAAGAACTGAAGCGCAAGTGCGGGCCGGGATTGTTTCCGAGGCCTCGTACCAGGTGCAGCTGGACTTTACCAAGGGGAATGAAACCTTTGGGTGCGAAACGACAATTTCCTTCCAGGCAACGCCCGGATCGGCAACCTTCGTTGACTACACTGCCCCCCAGGTCGATTCGGTAAAACTAAACGGCGAGCCCATTGACCCGGCCAGCTTTAATGGGAATAGAATCGCTATCGAGGGTCTCGCCAACCGAAACACTCTCAGCGTCCATGGCGCAAGCGCCTACATGAACACCGGGGTGGGCCTTCACAGATTTGTCGACCCCGTTGACAACGCGGTGTACTTGCACACTCAGTTCGAGCCATTTGACGCCCACAGAGTGTTTCCTTGTTTCGATCAACCCGACATAAAAGGCGCCTTTGACCTGTTCGTCACAGCCCCCGCGGGTTGGCAGGTCATCTCTAACTCTCCGCTTGCGGAATGGAAAGCGGTCGGCCCCCCGAGCCCTGCGGGCCAGGGAGGTCTGTTTAGATTTCATCCCACCAGGCCGATCAGCACCTATCTCGCTGCCATCATCGCCGGCCCCTTTGAAGCGATACGCGACAAGCACCGCGATATTGATCTCGGGCTAATGTGCCGAAAGTCGCTGCTCGAATACTTAGAGCCCGATGCCGAAGAGCTTTTCACCATCACCAAACAAGGCTTCGACTTTTTCGAAGAAGCGTTCGACTACCCTTATGTTTTCGGAAAGTACGACCAGCTTTTCGTACCGGAGTTCAACCATGGCGCCATGGAAAATATTGGGGCCGTCACATTCAATGAGGGTGCAATATTTCGGTCCCGGGTGACCGAGGCCCGGCGCGAAAGGCGCGGCCTGATAATCCTGCATGAAATGGCCCACATGTGGTTCGGCGACCTTGTGACCATGCGCTGGTGGAACGATCTGTGGCTGAATGAAAGCTTCGCCACCTATCAGGGAACTCTGGCGCTGGCCGAAGCGACGCGATTCAAGCAGGCCTGGACAACCTTTGCCCAAGGGGAGAAGGCATCGGCCTACGCGCAGGATCAACTTCCCACCACCCACCCCATCACGGCGAAGATTCCGGACACTGAAGCCACGCTTTCAAACTTCGATGCAATTACTTATTCGAAAGGGGCCTCGGTTCTGAAGCAGCTGGTCGCCTGGGTTGGCCGCGATGAGTTTGACCAGGGAGTGAAGAAGTACTTCCGTAAACATGAATATGGCAACACCGAGTTGGGCGACTTTCTCGCACCGCTGGAAGAAGCTTCAGGCCGCGATCTAAAAGCATGGTCGGGAGAATGGCTCGAGAAAGCCGGTGTCAACACGTTGTCCGCAGCCTTCGAAACCGAGGCCGGTCACTTTACTTCGTTTTCGATCGTTCAAGATGCTCCCGAGGAGTGGCCCACGCTGAGGTCCCATCGTCTGGCCATCGGGCTCTACGACGATGAATCGGACAAGCTGGTTCGACGCCGCCGCGTGGAAGCCGATGTAGTCGGCGCAAAGACTGATATCGCCGAGCTAGCCGGAGAGACCGTCCCTGCGCTCATCGTTTTGAACGATGACGATCTGGCTTATGCGAAGGTCCGGCTCGACCCATTGTCCCTCAAGACGACGGTGGCACGAGTTGGTGATATCGCAGATCCGCTGGCCCGCGCTCTTTGCTGGTCCGCGGCGTGGCAAATGGTGCGCGATGCCGAGATGGCAGCGCGGGAATACCTGACCATGGTGCTGGGAAACATCGCGTCGGAAACGGACATTGGCATCGTGCAAACGCTCCTGGGTCAGGCAAAAAGAGCCATCACCGCCTACGGCGATCCTGCCAACAGACCGACGGCTCTCGGGGCTCTCGCGACTCACGCCAAAACTTCTCTAACCGAGGCCGAGCCCGGAGGAGATCTTCAGCGGGCATGGGCTGAGACATTAATTGGTGCTGCAACCGGCGCTGAAGATGCCCGGATTTTACGGGGTTTGCTCGACGGCCGGGTAGCTTATGACGGGCTCGCAGTGGATATTGGCCTTCGTTGGGCTATTGTCGGCGCCCTTTCTGAAGGAGGCGCCGGCGGCCAGGACCTAATCGACGAAGAACTAAAGCGCGACCCTACCGACGATGGTCGGCGTCAGGCCGTCGCGGCGAAAGCCTCGCGCCCGGTAAAAGGCGCCAAAGATGAGGCATGGGAAATGTTCGTCGGGGACCGCAGCATTCCGCTGGCCACACTGCGCGCAATCGTGGCCGGGTTCCAAAGATACGACCAAATAGAAACGATCGAGCCTTTTGTTGAGAAGTACTTTGCCGAACTGGGCGGCGTTTGGTCGGAGCGCGAACCTGAGGTGGCAAGGACGTTTGCAGGCGGCATGTTCCCGCGCGTTACGGTGACCCAAGAACTTGTCGACCGCACCGCTGAGTACATAAACTCAAATGAGCTTCAGTACGCTTTGAAAAGAATTCTGCTCGAAGCCAAAGATGAGCTTGAGCGAGCCTTGCGTGCCCGCTCTCGTGACACTGCCGCCACGGGTGGCTGAGACTCCCGAGCCAAAGCCATTTTCGGTATGGCTATCTGCCATGGCCCAACACGCGGGAGTAGCGGAGCCGGCAGCGCTGCAGGCCTTCCTTCAACGCAGCGCTTGCCATTGCACCGAAGAAAACGCCGAGGAATGGCTGAACGGGACGGCCGTCCCAGGCTACGATAAAAAGAGAGACATTATCAGGGCGTTTCATACCGCCCTGCCCGATATTGAGGTCTGGGAGGAATACCGCTTGTTCGTTAAAGGGGAACCATTCCTGCAAGGCAGGCGTGCCCGGGCAAGCTTCATCGACGAAACCCTCGATCAGATGCTGGGCCAGACGGGGCTACCCCCCGGCCTGCAGGACTGAGGGCTGTGTCGCGCGGGGCAGATATGGGAGTTGGCGCTTATTCCGGCGGTGTGGCCGAGTGGTTAGGCAGGGGCTCGCAAGGCCTCGTACTGTGGTTCGAATCCACGCACCGCCTCTTATCGTTTGCTTTGCCCGCGCTCTCGGACTACGGCCGGTTGCCTGAGTCCTCCTCGTCGCAAAGGCCCATCGCGAATTCGTTCAGTCGATCGAGGGTGGCTGGATCGATTTGAGCTTCTAGCCTTCGCAAGCAATCCTTTAGCTCGGTAAAGGTCCGGGCTTCCATTTCGCACTCGCTGCAGGCTTCGAGATGCAAAGATATGTTTGCCGCAGTCGGCTCGTCGACCATTTCGCGGTCGAGGTAAGCCTGTAGCCTTCGGGCAACATTGTTGCATTCGCTAACTCGTGGGCCGCGGCCCAGCCCCCAAAATTTCATGGCGGAGCACTCCCGGGAGCGATCCCCTGCGAGGCGAGGACCTTGCGCAACCTGGCTCGGCCTCGGTGAAGCCTGCTCATTACCGTGCCTTGCGGGATAGACAGAAAAGCGGCTGCATCCTGGTAGCTCAGCCCATCGACATCGACCAATTCGACGACAGAACGAAACTTATCGGGTAGCGCCTTAAATGCTGATGCAACCTCGGCGCCGAATGCATTGTTGAGGGCCGCCAGCTGCGTGGAATCCTCTGATGCATTGCCTGAGGCGTCGGTCACTGAAACCATCTCGTCGCCCGGCAATAGCAATTCGGGCTTGCGCTTGCGGGCCCGATTTATGTGGGTGTTTCTCAAAATCTTCAACAACCAGGCCCTCGGATACTTTCCGTCGAATCCATCAATTCCGCGAAACGCCCGTAACAGCGTGTCCTGCACCAAGTCCTCGGCGTCGGCCTGATTTCGGGTTAGGCCAAAAGCTACCCGGTACAAAAGACCGATCTCGGGAACGACAAATCGCTCAACTGCCTCCCTGCGCCGAATCTTAGATGCGGCCAACTCGTTCGTAGATTCAGCCACCATTAATCACTCGCTTTAGCAAACGCTCTTAAGCAAACGCTCTTTAGCAAACGTCCGGGAAGCCCACATTATTCCGCAGCTTACCCGAGACTAAATTTTACAGGTGGCCAATCCTCGCTTTTCGAGGTACTGCTGGTGATAGTCCTCGGCCGGCCAAAAGGTCGTGGCCGCAACCAGTTGGGTGACGATTGGCTTCCGAAATTTGCCGGTGCGTTCCAGTTCTTCCATCGAAGCGGCCGCGCCCGCCTGTTGCTCTTCGTCGTGATAGAAGATCGCCGATCGGTATTGACTACCGACATCGGGCCCCTGCCGGTTGAGGGTCGTGGGGTTGTGATTGGTCCAGAAAACATCAAGCAGTTTTTCGTAAGACACCCGGCTTGCGTCGTACGTAACCTCCACGGCCTCGGCGTGTGCCGTGCGCCCGGAGCACACGTCTTTGTAACTGGGATTTTCCAATTGGCCGCCCGTGTAACCGACCATGGTGGAGGTCACTCCCTCGACCATCCGGAATTCGGCTTCTACTCCCCAAAAACAACCCGCCGCAAATGTAGCTTTAGCCACGCTGTCACCTTCCACTAGTTCGTCACTAATGGAACAACTTTAGTCCAGCTGCTATTCCTAATCGGCCAACCGCTCCCAAGGAACTCTCACTAGTGGCCACTAAATCGGGGGCAGCCAATTGTTCCTTGAGAATATTCCAATCAAAGGATAGAAAAGCCGGTTCCAGTATCCGGTGACAAGCAATACGCCCATCACCACCAGCAGACCTCCGCCGGTTCTTTCGATCCCCAGGGCATGTTTTGTGAGAAACCGAAATGTGGCGCCCGCACGGGTGTACGCCAGAGCCATTAACAAGAATGGGACGGCCATCCCGAGTGAGTAGATGGCAAGCAGAAGTGCGCCCTTCCACGCCGTCTGGGTTGCTCCCGCAAGCCCAAGGACTCCCCCCAGAATTGGACCTATGCATGGGGTCCAGCCAAAGGCGAATGCCATTCCGAGCGGCAAGGCGCCAAGGGGGCCGGGTCTTACCTTCCGAAAATCCATTCGTTTTTCCTTCATCAAGAAGGGTATACGCAGGATTCCTAGCATCGAGAGGCCCATTACGATCACCGCCACTCCGGCTATTTTCAACAGCAGGGGCAGCTGTCCGAGCAGGAACCCGCCAATCAACGAAGCGCTCAGGCCGAGCGCTGTGAAAATGAGAGCGAATCCCAACACAAACAGAAGGGCGCTGCCCATCACTCGTTTTCGCTCCGGACTTCCCGCTGAGACCCCGCTTATGTACGAAAGGTAGCCTGGGATCAATGGAAGGATGCAGGGCGTTACGATTGATAGCACCCCTGCAAGGAACGCAAGCGGGGCAAGTTGCATCGGCGGGCAGGCTTACTGTGCCGGGGGCATGTGGGGGGAGGCCTGATGATTACGACCGAACCTGCGGAGCCTGAGCGAGTTCGTCACTACGCTTACCGACGAAAAGGCCATGGTTGCCCCGGCGATAATTGGGTTAAGTAATCCAAAGGCGGCCAGCGGAATCGCCGCCACGTTGTAGGCGAATGCCCAGCCCAGGTTCTGGAGGATTACCCGGAAGGTCTTTTGCGATAGGTCCAGCGCGGTCACCACCGCGTGAAGGTCCCCGGAAATCAATGTGATGTCGGAAGATTCAATTGCGACGTCGGTGCCGGTGCCGACCGCCATCCCGAGGTCGGCCTGAACCAGTGCCGGAGCGTCGTTAATTCCGTCGCCAACCATGGCTACAACGCGGCCCCCTTGTTGCAGGCGCCGCACTTCTTCGACTTTATTCTCGGGCAGGACTTCCGCCAGAACCTTATCAATCCCGAGTTCCTGGGCAATTGCTTGGGCGGTAGCACGGTTATCGCCTGTGATCATGGCCACTTCCAATCCTCTGGCCTTTAGCAACGCCACTTCATCGGCCGCATTTTCTTTCAGCGTATCGGCGACGGCAGCGACTCCCCGAACTTTGCCGGACCATCCGGCAAAAATCGCCGTCTTGCCGTTGGCCTCGAGACCTGCCGCTGCACTTTCAAGGCTGGGATCGAGATCCAGAGCGTTGGCGGCCATCAGGCCCCGGCGACCGACAAAAATAGTCCTGCCTGCTATTTCCGATCTAACGCCCATACCGGGCAGCGACTCAAAATCCTGGGCCGGACGAATCTCTGCCCCCCTGTCACCGGCAGCCTTTACGAGCGCCTCGGCCACCGGATGCTCCGACGAAGCCTCGGCGGAAGCAGCCAGCGACAGCATCTCAAGCTCATCCTGCCCGTCTAAGGCAACCACGTCGGTCAGCGACATAACGCCCTTGGTGAGGGTGCCGGTCTTGTCGAAAATCACCGTTTGGACCTTGTTTGATTTCTCGAGGACCTCGCCGCCCTTGATCAAAATTCCAAGCTCGGCTCCCCTGCCCGTGCCGACCATGATTGCCGTGGGCGTGGCAAGGCCCAGAGCGCAAGGGCATGCGATTATGAGCACGGCTACTGCGGCGCGGAACCCCTCGGTTGGGTTGCCGGCAAGCCACCAACCAGCGAAAGTCAGGGCCGCGATCGCTATCACGCACGGTACGAATATCGCTGCGATTTGGTCTGCGAGACGCTGCACGGGCGCCTTGCTGCCTTGGGCCTCGGCCACCAGGCGCACAATCTGCGAAAGCGCCGTGTCAGAGCCTACCCTTTCAGCTTCTACGGTCAGCACACCGTTCGTGTTCAAGGTGGCGCCGGCCACTTTCGAGCCGGTGGATTTCTCGACCGGTACCGATTCTCCGGTCAGCATCGATTCGTTTACCGCCGAGTACCCACCTACAACGACGCCGTCGACCGGGATTTTTTCACCGGGCCGCACTCGAACAACATCACCGACCTTGACCGCATCCGCCGGAACCATTTTCTCGATTCCATCGACGACGAGTCGCGCTTGCTTAGCGCCCATCTCAAGAAGTTTCGTGAGCGCCCCCGAAGCCCGCCCTTTGGCTCGCGCCTCGAGGTACCGGCCCAGCACCAGGAACGCGATGATCACCGCGGCGGTATCAAAATATAGATCCCCCATACCGAACAATTCGTACGTCGAGTAGAAAAACGCGGCAAGCGTGCCCAGCGCGATGAGCGAATCCATGTTGGCGCTCAACTTCAGCGTGCGTTCCCAGGCAGTGCGCAGGAACGGCCAGCCGGAGTAGAACTGAACAGGAATGGTAAGTACGAACGCACTCCAGCGTACCCAGGGTGTGTGCATGTCCACAAGCAGCATTACCATCACAGCGGCTGCCAGGGGCCAGCTGATGAGGACTCTGGTGCGCCAGACCTGCTGATCCGATTCGTGATCATCAGATTGGATGTGGCCGCCCGTAATCGGTTTGATCGAGTAGCCGATTTTCGAGATAGCTTTTTGGAGTTCGGCGATGGTCACCGAGGCGGGCACGTAAGTGACGTTGGCCTGATTGGTGGCCAGGTTTACGTTGGCGTCTTCGACGCCGGGCTGGCGTGCCAATACTTTTTGAATCCGCGCCGCACAAGAACCGCAGGTCATGCCTTCGACGCTCAACTCCAGTTGCTCGGCAACCTCGGCGCTGCGACCGGTCGACCCTGCCGGGCTATCTACCTTAGACACCTTTGTTAACCTCCGTCTCTTTTCCGTACCGCTGAACCCTCACCTAAGTAACGCTTTCGTATTCCTCTGCCTTCCAAGGATAGCGGTCTGCGGAATTACGGCCCCCCGGTGGGGTGCTCTAGTGTGGGCTAGTTTCGGACGATCCCCAGAGCATCCTGAAGCGTTTTGGCGCCGCGAATTTTGACCTGATGCGGCGTTAACTGTTTGACTTCGGCTGTCGGAACCAGAAGCAGGGATGCTTTTGCCCGCTCGGCGGCCACTGCCTTTTCATCGAGCCCGCCCACTTCGCCCACTTCGCCGTCCAAGGAAATGGTCCCCGAGGCGGCAATCGTGCGGCCCCGGGCCAAATCGGCGGGGTCGAGCAAGTCGGCGACCGCAAGCGCGTACGAAAGCCCGGCTGACGGCCCCCCAATGTTGGGGTGCTTTTTGAAACGAATCTCAAAAGGCAGATCGACCTTCAACCCGCGAGTTTCGGCCAAAACACCGATGGCGGCGGTGAGCACAGCCGCATTGGGGAGCTTGATTGTTGCAACCGAAACCTTGAGCGGCTTTCCCTTTCGCTCGATTAGAACGTTCAACCTGGTCCCCGGCGGACGCGACGAAATTATGGGCTTTAGGTCGGTCGCAAGCCCAACCTTTTTCCCTTCGATTTCGGTTATCACATCACCGGTGCGAAGCACTTTGCCTGCCGGGGCCGTTTTCACCACCTGCAGAATTTTTGCGCCCGTGCCGGTTGTGGTGACCGGGAGTCCTACCGCCCTTGCAGCTGCCGCAGCAGCCAGCTGCTGGCTCTCCAGGAACATCCCCTTTTGCAGACGGTCGAACTCGGTCTCGGAGACGCCTTGTGGAACCAGAGCCGACAGAGGCAGGGACTGTTTCTTAGAATCGAGCATCGCCCAAAGGGCGCCAAAAGCATTGGGCTGGTGAAGCGTTACCGCAACGAGCAAATACTGCCCGTTCAGCTTTTTGGTGGGAACCCCGGTGACCTTGATGTCATTCGACAAATCGAGCGCCGGCGCCGGACCGATGATCGCAATTGGGGGACGGTACAGAAAACCCCCCGCCAAAATGAGAATCAAAATGGCCAGTACTTTGCTGCGCGGCCGGTACTTAACCCTCCCGCGCCTTGTCGAGCTTTATCCTGGCCACCTTCACATACTGGAGAGCAAGGGTCTCTTGATCGGCCTCGAGGGCATCTAGAGCCATCTTGAAAGTGTTGGCCGCAGCGCCGTAGATTCTTTCAGGAGTATCTTCGCTGCCGTCGTTGAACATGCCTCTCGGCCGAAACTCGGCGATCTCAAGGGAAGCCGCCCTGGCCTCGGCCAAAGTACCCTTTCCCTCAGCAGCAGCTTCGATAGCCTTGGCGACCTTATCAAACAGTTCGTCGTCGATTAGTTCGTTGTCGTCTGCCATTAGCCCAGTGTACCGCCCTAGGCGTCGCCCACCGCGAGGACGCCGCCATCTGACCGGGCAAGCCAGTATCCCTTTGCGGTGGCCGACGAGGCCATTCCAATAACGCCATCCGTCGAGCCGCTCCAGCCCAAAGGCCGCAAGCTAAATGCATCGCCAAAGGCGAATACGTCGCCTTTCGAAGAAACCAGCCAATAGCCCTTGCCCGAGGGCGTCGCTTCAATGCCGACAATCGGCTTAGCGGATGAAGCCGGTGCGGGGGAAAGGACCGGGGCGTCGCCAAAGGACAGAACCTGGCCTTTCGACGTAGCAAGCCAGTAGCCTGCGCCCGTAAGAGTCGCTTCAATGCCCACGACGGCGCCGTCCAACTTCGGAACTTCAGCCGGGCCGAAATTGCCGGCATCGCCATAGGCGAAGAGTTCGCCATTCGATGCAGCCAGCCAGTAGCCCTTGCCTGAAGGAGTTGATTGCATTCCAATAATTGAAGTTCCGGCTTTAGGACGAGCGGAACCGAAATTGCGGGCGGCGCCAAATGAGAAGACACCTCCGTCGCCCGCAACCAGCCAGCAGCCCTGGGCATCCGGCGTGCTTGCCCCGGCTACAACAAGGCGATCCGGCCGAAGCTCGCCCGCTTTCCCACAGGGGGCCGCATCCCCAACCCTGGTCAGCCCACCTGAGCCCGTCAGCGTCGAAAAACCTCCGGGTTTGGCTGAGAGCACCGAGGCGACGTCGACCCGTACCTGCCCGGCGCGAGCCGTCCCGCCGTCGCCTACCCATTCCCAATGCCAGGGCTCGGGACAGGGGCTACCTCCCGGCTCCGCCCAGCCGGGGTGGTTCCATCCGAACCGGGCCGCCTCGCGTTTTAGCCATTTGTAGCTGGGAGAGTTGAAGTCGTTAACCGAACCGGTGGCGTCGCCGAAATCAACCGCCTTGCCCCATCCGTGCATCGATTTACCCGATCCTGCCGCACAGGCACAATTACCCCCGGTGCAGGCGCCGGTCTTCGCTGCGGACTGGGCTTCGGCAGGCCGGTAGCAATCGCGCCCCGTAAGAGAAATTCCTGCCGCGCGCGCTGCTGCAAGCAGCTTCGCCAGGCTGGGCGCTGCGGCCCTTGCCGGCGTGCACCCTTCCTCGATCTTAATCAGCGCCGCAGGGTTCATCATTCCGTTAGCCTCGCCGGCGACTGCGGTAGGGCGATTTTTTGGCCGAATTGGCGAGGCGCCCTTGGAAGGCCAGGCCGCAGCAGGCGGTTCAACCGCTGTGAGCCCCAGGGGGCCCGGCGCGGCAGCCTGGGCCGGGCCGGGCAAGACCAGTACGAATAATAGGGCAGCAAGAAGTACCGTGCTGTTTCTCAAGAGCTTCGCAGGGCTCGAGCCGCCCGAAGCTCGCGCTTTACTTTCATCCAGTCGGAAGTCTTGGTGGAAAACAGGGCATCGGTTGCGATCTGCAACAGGCCTACCCCCACGAGCAAAGCCACCGGCCACTTCCCAACATCAAACGAGATCGCAACGGGGATCAAGGCGAACGGTAGGATCTTGGTCACGACCGCTCCCGAAGCATGCATTACTGCTCTCTTGCCGGGCGAGGTCCTCAAATAAGATTCGTAATCGCTTTTTGCGCCCGGTCTAGGCGGAGGCGGGCCGCCGAGAAAATAGTAGATGAACTTGATTCCCACCAAGCGGCCCACGACCCAGTGGGCCAGGCTGTGCGTCGAGACGATCAATAGACCAAAAGCAGCAAAGAAGGCAAGGGTGCGGACCTGCATATCGGCGAGTCTGCCGCCCAGAGCCAAAACCGCGAGGCCGCCAAGCGTCAACAGCGCGAGAATCGCGGTGCCCGCGGTCGCGGGGATACGCAGCCTAACGCCGGCTTCAAAGGCGGCCCGGTCAATTAACGAGATTCGATGACCCCACTGGGCTGCAAGACCGGGGTCCGAGCGAACCTTGCCGACCGCCTTCCAAAAGCCGGTGCCCTTCAATCCTCTTCCAGCAGCCAGGGCCCGCTCCGCGCGCTCAAGAGTTTCCTCGATGCCCGCACTCATATCGATAAGGATAACCGCGGCCCTGAATAAGAAATAGCATTAGCGAGCGAAATCACAAGAGGGCATTTGCCTAAGGGGACGTGCATGAACGGAAAAGCAATTCGGCAGGAATGGAGCGACGCTGTCGCCGGTGTGATTCGCTGGGGAATTCATCGGGGCATCGCGACTATTTTGATAGTGGTGGGAGCAGCCCTGGTGGTTGCAGCCGGCAATCGGTTGCTACGGCGACTAGGAGAAAGGCTCTCCACGCAGGATGCAGAGTCGGGCCGCGGCGGCCACCGAGCGGCGACCCTGATGACGGTGTTGAAGAGCGTCATGTCGGTCACGGTGTGGGTGACCGCCGTTTTGCTTATCTTCAATCAAATCGGGTTGAACCTCGGCCCCCTGATCGCCGGTGCAGGAATTGCAGGACTTGCGATTGGATTTGGGGCTCAGGCGATGGTCAAGGACTTTGTCACCGGCTTTTTCGTTTTGCTCGAAGACCAATTCCGTGTGGGCGACACTATTGAGATCGACGGCGCCATCGGAGTGGTGGAATCATTCACGTTGCGGCTGACTTCGATTCGCACGAATGAAGGAAATTTGGTTCACATTGGCAACGGCGAAATAAAGAAAATATCCAACGCTTCCCATCATGGATTGAGGCCGGGGATCGAGGCACAGAGTGAGATAGCCGAGCTTAAAGAGCAAAGGGATCAGGGGGGATGAATCTTGAGGGCATTCACCACATCACCGCAATCACCGGTGACTCCCGCGCCAACCTAGATTTCTACTCGGGTGTGCTCGGGCTCAGGCTTGTTGCCAAGAGCATTAATCAAGACGATTCGCATCCTACCTACCACCTGTTTTATGCCGACGAAAAGGCTACGCCGGGGGCCGAGCTCACCTTCTTTGAATATCCGGGTGTGCCGCCCGGGTCGCCGGGGGCGGGGATGGTGCACCGCATCACGTGGCGGGTCGATTCTGAAGATGCCTTGAACTTTTGGGCCGAACGACTTCGAACACGCGGCGTTGACTCGGTATTGCTCGTAGACAAATTGCAATTCGAAGATTCCGAAGGCCTGGGTCTCGAGCTTACCGTGGCTGAGGTGAGCGATGAGCCCTTAAGGGCCGAGCATCCTGAAATCCCCGCTAAGTTTGCGCTCGGCGGCTTCCACGGGGTCCGAGCCTATTGCGCCCACCCCGAGCGCAGCCGAGATATCTTGGAGGAAACTCTGCACTTCCGGGCTCAAGACGACGACCTGTGGGAAGCGCGGGGCGCCATAAGGGGAAGCACATACTCCTACGACTTATTTCCGCCAAGACCCGGCGTTCAAGGGGCAGGCACGGTCCACCACGTTGCTTGGCGAGCCGCGACCGACACCGAGCATTCAACCTGGCGCGACCAGCTTGAAACTGCGGGCGCCTCGCCCACTGCGGTGATCGACCGTTACTACTTCAAGTCGATCTACTTCCGCGAGCCCAGCGGGGTCTTGTTCGAAATCGCCTCGCCCGGCCCCGGCTTTACTCGCGACACCCCGCTGGAGCATCTTGGCGAGGCGATCGCCCTTCCGCCCTGGCTCGAATCGCAAAGAGAGTTGATCGAGAGCCAGCTGGCCAAGCTGCCCAACCCGCGCGAAGCCTGGACGGCCCAATAGGTTCACGGGGCCGCTGTAGTGCCCTCGCCATAGCTCTGGTTGCCGGGGTTTTGTCCGGCGGCTGCGGAAAGCCTGACGCTGCGCCGCCAACCGGACCGAAGGCCGCGGCATCTTCCGAGCAAAGCCTGTCTGGGCCGCTTACGATCTTCGCCGCCGCTTCGCTCGCCGGGGCATTAACCGATTTCAAGTCCCAGCTCACGAAAACCAATCCGCAGTTACAGATCACCTACAGCTTCAGCGGATCACAGATTCTGGTTGCCCAAATCATGAACGGCGCCCCGGCAGACCTGGTTGCCACCGCCGACGAAACCAGCATGAGGGACCTGGTAGGCAAAGGGCTGGTAGAAACGCCGAGAATATTCGCTTCGAACAAACTCGCAATTATTACAGGCAAAGGGAACCCCCATCACATCCGTGGTCTCGACGATCTTTCGCGGCGGGATCTAAGGATAATTCTTGCAGATCCCTCGGTCCCCGCCGGGCGATACGCCCGGCTGGCTCTTGCCAAAAAGGGGCTCGAGGTCCGCCCTGATTCGCTGGAACTTGACGTGAAGTCCGAGGTTCAAAAGGTAGCCTCGGGCGAAGCCGATGCAGCAATTGTTTATCGTACCGATGTCCTGGCCGCCGGATCTGCGGTAACCGGCGTGGCCATTCCTGATGACCAAAATGTCATTGTCCGGTACCACGCGGCGGTAATTAGTGCCGGTGCGAACCAGCAACGCGCAACCAATCTCCTAAGCCTCCTTCTTGGCTCGCCCGGCCGGAAAACCCTTAAGAAGGCGGGCTTCGGAAATCCATGAGCCTCAAAAATCGGCCCCCTGCCGCCCTCTTGATTGCAGCCGGCCTGGGCATCGCGTTCGTGGTCGTCCCTTTGATCGGCCTGCTACAAAGGGCCGAATGGTCGAATATGTCCCGACAACTTACGTCCGACGAAGTGCTTCAAGCCCTTGGGCTGTCACTAATTTGTTCGTTCGCGGCGGCGTTAGTAGGAACAATTCTGGGGGTCCCGCTTGCCTGGGTACTTGCGAGGCTAAGTTTCCCTGGACGTTCGATTATTCGAGCTTTGGCGATTTTGCCGATGGTGCTCCCCCCCGTGGTTGGAGGCGTGGCGTTGCTGCAGGCATTTGGCCGGCAGGGATTTCTAGGCCGATACCTCGGCGGTCTTCCCGGGTTCCCGCTCCCTTTCACCACTGCCGGCGTTATTCTCGCCGAGACTTTTGTTGCAATGCCTTTTGTAGTCATGACGGTCGAAGCAGGATTTCGGCAAACCGACCTTGGGTTCGAAGAAGCCGCGGCCAGTTTGGGGGCAAACCCGTGGAGAAGGTTTCGGACGATCACGGCTCCCCTAGCAGCAACTTCTATTGCGGCCGGCGCCGCCCTTTGCTGGGCCCGGGCTCTCGGCGAGTTTGGGGCCACAATCACATTCGCCGGCAACCTTCCCGGGAGAACGGAAACCATGCCTACGGCGGTTTATACGTTGCTACAGACAAACCCCGGCGCTGCCATCTCGCTGTCGGTGCTTCTACTGGCAATCTCGCTGGGCGTCCTGGTCGGCCTGCGGGACAGTTGGATTCGCCCCAGATAATGCTCAAAGCAGACTTTACCGTGAGGCTTGGTGAATTTGAGGTTACGGTCAATCTGACAGCCGGTGAAGGGGAAGTGGTGGCCATCGTCGGGCCCAACGGGGCGGGCAAGACAACAATGCTGCGAGCCTTGGCCGGGCTTGTACCAATTGAAGCCGGCCGAATAGAGCTTGGGGGCCGAGTGCTCAACGATTCGGCTACGGGCGTAAACATCCCGCCGGAGCACAGAAGAATCGGATTTGCCTTTCAGGATTATCTCCTGTTTCCACACCTTTCAGCTCTTGATAACGTTGCTTACGGTTTGAGGGCGACCGGCGCCTCGAAGGCCAAAGCGCGGCTCGAGGCGCAATATTGGCTCGAACGTTTCGGGCTGTCGGACGAAGGCGGAAATAAGCCCCACGCCCTGTCCGGAGGTCAGTCTCAGAGGGTCGCACTGGCACGCGCGTTGGCTATCAAGCCGGCCCTGCTTGCGCTGGACGAACCGCTGGCCGCGGTCGATCCGCCGCAAAGACCTGAACTGCGTCGCTTGATGCGAAGCGCACTAAACGAGCATTCCGGTACCCAGCTTTTGGTGACCCACGACCCCGTCGATGCCCTGGCCTCCGGCGACCGGGTGGCCGTCCTTGAACGCGGCCGGCTAACCCAGGTCGGTACCGTCGCTGAGGTAGCTGCCCAGCCTCGGTCCCGATGGGTGGCGGAACTCGTTGGAGTGAATCTTTACCATGGGGAGTCGGCGGATGGCCGTTTCACCTTGGATAACGACGGGGGGGCCGCAGGGACTGGACAGATGCTGCCCGGCGCCGGGCCTCGCCGCTTCGCGGTGGTGACTGAGGCAAGGGGCCGGGCCATGGCCGTAATTCATCCACGGGCCGTAACGCTCCATCGGGTCCGCCCGGAAGGCAGCGCGCGAAACGTTTGGACGGCGAGCGTGGACGGTGTGGACGAACAGAACGAACGAGCCAGAGTGCGAATCGGCGGCGTGATTCCAATCGTCGCGGAGGTTACCCCCGCCGCCGCGGCTGAATTAGGCTTGGCTCAAGGAGTGCAGGTCTGGATATCGGTTAAGGCCACCGAGATCTCGGTTTTCGAGGAGTGACCGGCCGGACCGTCAGTCGGCAGAGCCTTCCTCGACTTCTGAGGTTTCATGGGCCGGAGTGGGCTCTGTGCGGGCGGTCTGCCGAACCAGAAAGATCGTTAGGCCCAGGATTAGGACCGAGCCCATCAGGATGCTCATTTCCATCATCAAGTCATCGAATTTAGGTTTACCCGCTTCGCTACCGGCTTCGGCGGTGATCACGATCACTCGCCTGATCGCCGCCACAATGCCGACGATCAGGAATGGCTCGGTCCTTAGAACGTTCTCTTTGATCACGGCCTGGACCGTATGGATCAGCTCCGCGGTGATGAAAACCAACAGCAAGCCATCGAGAAATTTCAAAATCGACGGCAACGAATCGCCCGCCGACAAGTCTTTGACGAATCTGTAAACCACCAGAACAAACAGGATTGCTCCGGCTACGGCTAGGGCGAGAGCCACGATGACGTAGAAAAATTGCTCGATATACCGGAATAGATCTGCGGTGTTACGGCGGGCTTTTTTCTTGGTAGTCGCCTTCTTGGTAGTCGCCATGGAGGAGTTCCCTGTTCTTACCTGCTGGTCGGCGCCTTGGGTTTAAGGCTCCTGGGTGCTCTTGGTTTTGTGGTGCCAGGCGTGCCCGAAGCATCCTCACGCCGGGCGTAAACCTCGGGCCTTACCGAGGCCAACATAAGCAGCACTCGTTCGCTTTAGCTGATTTCATGATTATTTCCTCCCGTTACGATGAAAGCCCTTAGAGCGAACACTAGCCCAAACGCTTACGCAATGCCTCTAGCTCGGAGTGCAAGGCTTCAGGCACGTTTGCGCCCAGCAACTTGAAGTGCTCTTCTATCGAGGGCACCTCGGCCCTCCACTCATCGACGTTTACTGCGAGCAGGGTTTCCATGTCCTCATCGCTTACACCGCTCAGGCCCTCAGTTGAAAGAGCGCTTTTCGGCGGCACCAGCCCGATGGGGGTCTCGTCGGCGCTTGAGCGGCCGGCCACTCTTTCGCAAATCCACGCCAGAACCCGGCTGTTTTCGCCAAATCCGGGCCACAAAAAACTGCCTTCGGCGTTCTTGCGGAACCAGTTCACGAAGAAAATCTTTGGGAGCTTGGCCGGATCAGTTTTGCTACCGACCTCCAGCCAGTGGCCCAGGTAGTCGGCCATGTTGTATCCGCAAAAAGGCAGCATGGCGAATGGGTCGCGGCGGATAGCGCCGACCGCCCCCGCCGCCGCCGCCGTTGTTTCAGAAGCCATGATTGAGCCGAGGAAAATGCCATGTTCCCAGTTGAACGCCTCAGTCACAAGCGGCACCACCGAGCCGCGGCGGCCGCCGACGAGGATGGCCGAAATGGGCACTCCCGCCGGATCTTCCCATTCAGAAGCAATCACCGGGCACTGGCTTGCGGGGGCGGTGAACCGGGCGTTGGGGTGAGCCGAAGGAGCGCCCTTTGCGGGAGTCCACGACTCGCGATGCCAGTCGGTAAGGTGATCGGGCACATCGTCGGTCATGCCTTCCCACCACACATCGCCGTCGTCGGTCAGGGCAGTGTTGGTGAACAGACTGTTTTCTTCAAGCGTGCGCATGACATTGGGATTGGTTTTGTTGGAGGTCCCCGGCGCTACGCCGAAGAAACCGGCCTCTGGATTCATTGCCCACAGGCGGCCGTCTTCACCGAACCGCATCCAGCAAATGTCATCGCCCAAGGTTTCGACCTTCCACCCCGGCAGCGTTGGGACGAGCATTGCAAGGTTCGTCTTGCCGCAAGCGGAAGGAAACGCTCCGGTTAAGTAGTTGACCTCGCCTTCGGGAGACGTCATTTTGAGGATCAGCATGTGTTCGGCAAGCCAGCCGTCGTCGCGAGCCATGATCGAAGCAATCCGCAGAGCGAAGCACTTCTTGCCGAGCAAAGCGTTGCCGCCGTAGCCCGAGCCGAAAGACCAAATTTCTCTGGTGTTGGGGAAGTGAACTATGTACTTTTGGTCGGGGTTACAAGGCCATGCAACATCGGCCTGCTCCGGCTCGAGTGGCGAGCCTACCGAGTGAATGCAGGGAACAAATTCTCCGTCTGTTCCGAGCGCATCAAGGGCCGCCTTCCCCATGCGGGTCATTATTCGCATATTGACGGCGACGTAAGGTGAGTCGGTTAGCTCAACGCCGATGTGAGCGATGGGCGAGCCGATAGGGCCCATAGAAAAGGGGACCACATACATGGTGCGCCCCCGCATCGAACCTTTGAACAGGCCCTTCAGCGTTCCGCGCATCTCGGCAGGGTCCCGCCAGTTATTCGTAGGGCCTGCTTCGTCGGCCGTATCCGAACATATATAGGTGCGATCCTCGACCCGCGCCACATCGCCCGGTTCCGAAGCGCACCAGTAGCTGTTCGGGCGCTTGGCATCGGAAAGGCGTGTGAACGTTCCTACCTCGACAAGCAGACCGCACAACCGGTCATATTCTTCGGCGGAGCCGTCGCACCAGTGAATTTTGTCGGGCGTGGTCAATTCAGCGACCTCAGCAACCCATGCGAGCAGGGAAGAATGATTGGTTAAAGATGTAGTTATATCGGCCATGTTCGTTTCGCTCCTGTGGAAGTCAAAGGTTAAGTGCTACAGGGAAACAGAATAGTAGCCTGCGGCCGCGCGTGTGGGGCAGTGGGTATCGTTCGCCCCGCTAGGGTCAGGGCACTCACTAGATCCATTTCTTCCAACGGAAGTACCACAGCTGGCCGACGGTGGTAATGAGAATTATTGCCCAAGAGAAGGCATAGCCGGTCACCCAGTGCAGCTCCGGCATGTGGTCGAAGTTCTGCCCGTACACCCCCACGATGAAGGTGGGCACGAGCAGGAGCGAGGCGACAACCGTCAGCCGCTTCATCACCTCATTTTGTTCGTGGGCGACCTTAGCCTGGTGGTAATCACGGACTCCGGAAATGAGGTCGCGGGCAAGTTCAAGGCCCTCGCCAGCTCTCAGCAGCTTGTCGAAGGCGTCGCCGAAGTGCAGCTCAGTCTCCCTGGGGAACAGGTCTCCACTCTCCAACTCGACTCTGTCGTCAAGGACTCTGCGGGCGGCGTCTCGGGTCGGGCCCAGCGTCCGGCGGATCTGAAGAAGGTCGTGCCTAAGTTCAGACAGTCGTCGGCGCACCTGCTGGTGTGACCACTGCTCGACGTGGTCCTCCAACTCATCGATTTCATCTTGAACAGAATCGATTAGGTCCAAAAATCCTTCCGCCACCGCATCGACAACCAGGTGAGCGGCCATGCCCGGCGAGCCATTCGCCCGAGACGACTCACGGACCGAGCTGAGGTCCAAAGGATCGCCGTTGGGCGGAGTCTTGCGCACTGTAAGAATGAGGTCCACATCCAGAATCAGGTCTACCTCCTGGTAATAGACGCGGTCCTCTTCAACCACGGCCACCGGCAGAAGCAAAATTCCGAATGCGTATGACCCATGGGTTTCCAGTTTGGGGCGCGGCTCGTCGCCCTCAGCCGGCTTGCTGAGCAGGGTTGCCAGAGCATTGGGATGAAGCTCGTGCGGCCATGCCTCGCGAAGAGCCGCCTCGTCGGGGTCGAGCAGGTCGATCCACCGAGATTTCGATTCCGCCATCGATTCCGCCATGACGCCTACCTTACGACAGGCAGCTGTAGGCGGAATCGGGTACCGTCTTTTTCGTCGCATACCATTTACCTCTACCAACTAGTGCGCTAGGAGATTTAAGCTGGAGTTTCTCTCGGACCCAGACATTTGGATCGGCTTCTTCACCCTGTTGGCGCTTGAAATCGTCCTCGGCATCGACAACGTCGTGTTTATTTCGATCCTTGCCGGGAAACTGCCCCAGGCACAGCAGGGGCGGGCACGAACGGTCGGACTCAGCCTGGCGCTTATCACGCGCCTGCTGCTCCTTCTGTCTCTTTCCTGGGTGATAGGGCTCACCGAACCGTTGTTCACTATTTTCGGACAGGAACTTTCAGGCCGGGACCTCATCCTCATCCTGGGAGGCTTGTTCTTGCTCGGCAAGAGCACCTACGAGATTCATGATCGCCTGGAAGGCGAGACGGGGCACGCGACCAAGAGCGCCGCCGCGTCATTTGGGGGCGTGATCGTTCAGATCCTTATTCTCGACATGGTCTTCTCGCTCGACTCGGTGATCACCGCGGTGGGTATGGTTGACGAGCTGGGTGTGATGGTAGCGGCGGTCGTGGTGGCCGTCGGCGTCATGCTGCTGGCGGCGGGCGCAATTAGCAAGTTTGTGGACGGCCACCCGACGGTCAAGATGCTGGCGCTCAGCTTTCTATTGCTGATCGGCCTCGCCCTGCTGGCCGACGGGTTCGAAAGGCATATCCCCAAGGGCTACATCTACTTTGCAATGAGTTTTTCGCTCTTCGTTGAGTTGCTGAACCTGCGAATCCGCTCAAAACGAGCCGACCCAGTGCACCTTCACAGCCGGTACGAAGGCCCGGAAGAAGTCCCGCCCAGCCACTAGTTTCTGATTAGGTTCCAAGCCGCGCCAGGGTGAGTTCGTCAACGTAGGAGTGAATGCCCGACTTTTCCCAGAATGTTGCGGATGTGCACTTTTCCGTGGTCAAGAAATTCTTTGAAATTTTGCCGGGACGGCCCTCGATTGGGCACTTTTGTCGGTCCCTCTCTTTAGAATTTAGTTATGTTGAATTCCGTAAATGAACTGGAAGATTCAGCCCTCGCCGGCGCAATTGCGGCTGAAATTGAGGAGTTTGCAGGCAGGATCGACTACGAAATCCTTGAGCCCAACTACGCCGAGCGCCTAGTCGAGACCTTTGCCAAAATCGAACACATAGCGGCCCATGTAAAGGCAATGGCAGCCCGGCGTGTCGAGAGCACAGGCGCTTGGCGGCTTCAGGGATACAGGACCCCCGGTCAATGGATGGCACGCAAGGCCGGCATATCGGTCCCCCAAGCCGAAAGAGTCCTGGAAACAGCCAAGCTGCTGGAAGAGCTTCCTAAAACCGAGCAGGCTGTGCGGGAAGGCAAGCTGTCTGAAGTTCAAGCGGGCCACATTGCTCAAGCAGCCAAAGCCAGCCCATCGTCTGAGTCCGACCTTCTTGAAGCAGCAAAGACTGAAGGAGTGGGTCAGCTAAAGGATCGCTGCGCCAAGGTGAAGGCAGCCGCTTTGGCTGATGACGTGGCCCGCCATAACGCTGTTCACAAGTCCCGTTACCTCAGACACTGGACCGATCAGATGGGAGCTTTTCGCCTTGAAGCCAAGATGACCCCTGAGGCGGGAGCGATAGTTCTTGCAGCATTGGAGCCCCATAAGCAGCGCCTGTTTCGTGAAGCGAAAAAAGCAGGCCCGAAGGAGTCCTACGATGCGTGTGCCGTAGATGCACTCCTGTCGATATCCGAGCACTCTCGCCAATGCACCCAGGAGGGCAAAGCCCTTGGCCCCGGAACCATGGTTCACGTACGGGTGGATCACTCAGCTTTAGTAAGAGGCCGCCTTAAGCCCGGGGAAGTTTGTGAGATACCAGGAATTGGTCCTATCCCTGTAGCCACCGCCCAGGCAATGGCCGGCGACGCCTTTTTGGCAGCTGTACTGACCGATGGGGCGGATGTGCAGTCGGTAACCCATATGGGCCGCAATATCCCTTCACGGTTCTACACCGCTCTCAGGGAACGAGACCCCTGTTGCGTTGTTCCCGGATGCGGAAACAGAAACGATCTTCAGATTGATCACAACCAACCGGTCTACCAACAAGGCCCCACAAAGATGGACAACTTAGCCAGACTCTGCCGATGGCATCACCATCTTAAAACTTATTATCGGTACCAGCTTTCGGGGAAGCCGGGGGCATGGGAGTGGAATCCACCCGATCGGATTTAGACAGACTCGGGCCGTCGCACAATTAGCCGAACATCGCGAACCAAGTTTGTGGACGTAGCCGCTAGGCGGGAAAAGGGTATGATGATGGGTATGATAAAGAAATCCAAGATCGCAATCACGCTTCCCCCTCATCTGGTCGCCCAGGCCAATTTGGCCGTCAAAGATGGACGGGCCAGGAGCGTGAGCGCCTACGTCGCTGATGCGCTCTCCGAAAAGGTCAAGCTCGACACTCTGGATCGGATGTTGTCCGAAATGCTCGAAGAAACCGGGGGGCCGCTCACCGACGACGAAAAGCAACGGGCCGACAGGATTTTAGGACGGTGAAGGGCGCCACATTTGATTCAGGGGCCCTCATTGCCTTCGAGCGCAACGACCGGGCGGTGGTTGCCGTCGTGGCAAGGGCCTGCGAGGCGGGCGACCTTTTGGCGGTGCCGGCCGGAGTTGTTGCCCAGGTATGGCGAGACGGAAGGCGTCAAGCCCGGCTGGCCAAGCTTCTGCGTTCTTCGTGCATAAAGGTCATACCCCTGGACGATGAACAGGCACGAGCGGTCGGGCAGCTTTGTGGCGTTTCGGGGACCGAAGACATCGTTGACGCCTCCGTCGCCTTCTGTGCCCGGCAAAAGGGCCAAACGGTTCTAACGAGCGATGCCGAGGACATTCGCCGGATAGACCCAACTCTGAACGTCATTCCGATCTAAGGAAGCGTATTTACGGAAGGGGGACGGCGTCGGCCACCATCACTGTGATTTTGCCGTAGTGCACCCGTTAGGCTGGTGGAATGCCTAATCGTTTTGGTCCACACGTGGGATCCAGGTGACTGATAGCCAAATTCAACTGACCACAACCGATGCGGCCGATACAAGACCCCACCTGGTGATCGTTGGTGGGGGCTTTGGTGGCCTATATGCAGCGCGGGCCTTGGCCGGTACACCGCTGCGCATCTCTTTGGTGGACCGGCAGAATTACCACCTGTTCCAACCCTTGCTTTACCAGGTGGCTACCGCGCTGCTCAGCCCGTCGGACATCGCAAGTCCCATCCGACAGATCGTTCGGCGGCAACGCAACGTGCGCTCCTTTCTGGGCGAGGTCGTCGATGTCAAGCCGGATGCCAAGCAGGTCATCCTTGAGGATGGAGTCATGGACTTCGATTATTTGATTGTGGCGACGGGCTCGACCCACGCCTATTTTGGCCACGATGAATGGGCGCAGTTCGCGCCGGGCCTGAAAACAGTGGAAGATGCTTTGAGAATCCGCCACAGGATCCTGCATTCTTACGAGGCCGCCGAGAAAAAGAGTGACTACCCCGGCAGCCGCCCGTTGCTAACTTATGTGATCGTCGGGGGAGGACCGACAGGGGTGGAGTTGGCCGGGGCCCTATCGGACCTGGCAGATGCGATTTCCCAGGATTTTCGGCACGTAAACCGAGATTTGGTGCGGGTCGTCTTGGTCGAGGCCGGCGAGCGAATCTTGCCGGGGTTTCCGCTGGCGTCGTCCAACTGGGCCAAGGCCCGGCTTACCCAGCGCCGAGTGGAAGTTCGGACCGGAGCGAGCGTGACCAGCATCGACGGGAAGGGCGTAATGATTGGCGATGACCGAATCGAGACGCAGAATGTTGTTTGGGCCGCAGGGGTAAGCGCCTCGCCGCTTGGGCGGGCATTGGCAGCGCCTCTCGATGGGGCCGGCCGGGTTTTGGTCGGCGAAGACCTGACGGCGCCCGGTCACCCGAACATCTTCGTTGTCGGCGATTTGGCCGTAGTCTTCAATGACGGGGCCCAGGTACCAGGCGTGGCGACGGCCGCGATCCAGCAAGGCCAGGCTGCCGCCGCCAATATCATCCGGACTCTCGAGGGCTGGCCGACCCAGCCTTTCATTTACAAGGACAAAGGAATACTGGCCACCATCAGCCGGAGAAATGCAGTGGCCGTATTTCCTAAATTTCAGCTAACCGGTTTCCCGGCAAAGTTGGTATGGCTCGTGGTGCACATCTACTTTTTGATTGGTTTTAGGAACCGACTGATAGTCATGATCCAATGGTTTTGGGCTTCGGCTACGCGCCAGCGCGGCGCAAGGCTAATAACCGAAAAGTAAGATTCGCCGGGCGACCCGGCCTGCAGGTTCTTGCTTAGCGTCATGGCACTAACCGAGGATCCTCAATCCGGCCAGAACCAAAAAGACAAGCGGGAAACTTGCTTGCATAGCGGCCCTTCGAATCATTAGTAGTGGCTACATCACTGGTAGTTCTAGTGCTGGGAATGCTCTGGTCGGGCCTTAACCTGCGGGACTACTACTCGCACCTCACGGTCGCCTACGGCGCCGGCGCGTCTACAATTAATCTGAACATCGCGGACCATCTGGAGGACGACATGTGCCGGAATATCAGAACTCTTTTTAACTTCGACCCGCCTGCCACCGACGAGGAGATTGAAAACGCCTCGCTGCAATTTGTCAGAAAAATCTCGGGTTCAAGCAAGCCTTCGAAAGTCAACGAAGCCCCATTCAATCAAGCCGTGGCCGAGGTCTCTGTCGCGGCCCGCAGGCTGCTGGATTCCTTGGTGACAAACGCCGAGCCGCGCGATCGCGAAGTTGAAGCAGCCCGAGCTCGAGCCAGATCAGCGGAAAGGTTCGGCACCTAGGGTGGATATCAGCAGGCGTACCTTTGAGGGTCTGCGCGAGTTAGACAAGCTACTTTTCAAGAAGGTCTCGCGCACCCGAATACCGATGGTGGACAAGACCCTGCTTCCACTTTCCCGCGTGGCGAACAAGTCGGTTTTGTGGATGATGTTGGCCGCTGCATTAGCTGCTTGGGGTGGGCGATTTCACCGAAGGGCGGCGATGCGCGGGGTTATGGCTGTTGCTGCTACCTCGGCAATCGCCAATATCCCAATAAAGATGATCGCGCGGCGTGCTCGACCGGCCGGCAATCTGGTTCCCAAAACAAGACGCCTGAGGAATGTACCCACCTCGTATTCGTTTCCTTCTGGCCATGCCGCGTCCGCTGCGGCGTTTGCGACCGGGGCCGGCTTGGAATCGCCGGTGTTGGCCGCTCCACTGGGTTTGCTTGCTGCAGCCGTGGGATATTCACGGGTCCACACAGGAGTTCACTACCCTAGCGACGTGATCGCGGGGGCGGCGATAGGGGCTGGGGTCGGCTTGGTCACCCGCAAGTTCTGGCCGATGGCCCTTCGCGAGCCGGCGAGGCTGCGCGGTGTCCTGACTCCAATTGAGGCCGAACCGAGACAACGAGGCGAGGGGACGGTCATTGTCGTCAATCCTTCGGCGGGGCCGGCTCTTTCAGCGAACCCCTCGGACGAACTGCGCGAAAAGCTGCCCGAAGCCGAGGTCATCGAAGCCGCCGAGGGCGAAGAGCTGCTGCCGCTGCTTCGGAAGGCCTCTCGCGAGGCCGATGTGGTGGGAGTGGCAGGCGGTGATGGCACTGTGGGGGCTGCGGCGGACGCTGCCATCAAAGCCGGCAAGCCGTTGATGGTTGTCCCTTCGGGCACCCTTAATCACCTCGGCCGGGATCTGGGCCTGTTCTCAGTCGACGACGCAGTAACTGCAGTTCAGCGGGGCGAAATCGCCGCGGTAGACGCAGCAACCATAGACGGAAAACTTTTTCTGAACACTGCTAGTTTTGGAGCCTATTCGGAACTGGTCGATGCCCGCGAAAAGCTGGAGTCCAAAATAGGAAAGTGGCCTGCCCTGTTGATGGCGCTGGTCAAAGTGCTAAGAACCTCGGAACCTTTGGACGTTGAGGTCAACGGCCGCTCTCGAAAGATCTGGATGATCTTCATCGGCAATTGCCGATATCAGCCGAGCGGGTTCGCGCCGAGTCGGCGCGAAAGAATGGACGACGGGCTGCTCGATGTGAGGCTTGTTGACGGAACCCAGCCGCGGGCTCGAATAAGACTTCTGGCGGCAGTTTTGACGGGCACACTTTCGAAAAGTGGGGTTTACGAACAGTGGACTGATCGCAAGATAACAATCAAGTCTCGGCAGGGACCGCTCCGATTGGCCCGTGACGGCGAAACCTTTGACGGATCCAGCGAATTTGTAATCCAGAAAAAGGGCAAACCCCTTGCCGTCTACGCGCCATTAACCCCGTGACCCATGAGCTACTCCTTGCTCAGGTATTTTCCCAACAGGAAGAACAAGGCGAAAAGCGCCGCTACCCCGAACCCCGTAATTATCCAGGACGTTTTGGGGTCGTCGGGATTGAAGATGGTACCGAACACATACCCAGCGGCGATGACTTCACCGATTCCGGCAAGCGCGCCCAACCCATCCGCCGGTAGGAATTTTCTCGATTTCATGTCGGAAGACCCGGCGGCCGCTCCCACCAAGGCCGAAGGAAACGCTGCAAGCCTGCCTAAAAAGACGAGCTTGGGCCCTTTTTTCTTGAGAACTTTTTGCAGTTTGTGAATCTTTTCTGTCGGCAAGAGTCGACCTGCTACACCAGGCAGTTCACCCTTTTTGATTTCGGACGAATATAAGCGCCCGAGGTAGTAAAAGTGCCAGACTCCGAGGATGCTAAGCGGAATAGCGGCAAGGACGATTTGGAGCAAAAGGGCCGGGTCGGACTGCTTTTTGGCGAGAAACGCTCCGGCAAGAATCACTTCCTTAGTCGGGCGCATCAGCACCAGAAAAAGAAAATGGTCCTCATACAAAAATTTGGCCAGCAGTATGGCGGCGATTCCGAGCAGGAGCCTGACTCCGGCCAGCCACAGAAGCATCTTCTTCAGGTTGTTAGTTTTGTCCATTAAGAGCCCTAGTCGTCAAGTGCCAAGATAATACTTTCGAAAATTCTTCCGGCCTTTATCGCGGTCTTGATCCTGCTCAACGGTATCCCATTGACAAGAAATTCGTGTAACACGATAATAGTGTCGTGAAGAACCTGACCATCACCCTGGATGAAGAGACTGTTCGATGGGCGCGCGTCGAAGCCGCCCGTCGAGAGGTCAGCGTTTCTGGACTCGTCCGAAACTTACTTCGCGATCACATGACAACCGAGCAAGGGTATGAAGCAGCGATGATCAGATACCTAGGCCGGCCGCCCGTGCCGCTTAAAACCGGCGGCCCCTACCCCGGTCGCGACGATCTCCACGACCGTGCGAATTTTCGTTGATTCAAACGTCCTTGTCTACGCCAAGGACTCGTCGGAGGCGACGAAACAGGAACGGGCACTGGCCTGGGTTGAACACCTTTGGAGAAATCGATCCGGACGAATCAGCATCCAGGTCCTCGAAGAGTATTACGTGACGGTAACCAGCAAGCTCAAGCCGGGTATCGTTGCAAACCAGGCGCGAAGCGATGTCCGGGACCTCCTTGCTTGGCGGCCCCTGCCTGTCGACCACCTACTGGTGGAAAAGGCCTGGGCTTTCGAGGAACGTTTTCAGCTCTCTTTTTGGGATGCGCTCATCGTCTCGGCCGCCAAGCTAACGGATTGCGAGTTTCTCCTAACCGAAGACCTTCAGAGCGGACAAGATTTCGACGGCCTAACCATCGTCAACCCCTTCGAAGTTGCGCCAACCGAGATCTTCCGGCCGTCCTGAGCCGACGAACTGACCGGCCGGGAGCCCACTAGGCAGTTGCAATACCCGACTAGGCGAACTCGCTGGCGCAGTCGTAAAGTCTAGGAGATGATTCTTCCAAAGATTCTTCCGGCCTTTATCAAGCGCAGACTTGATCCTGCTCAACGATATGGACTTCGCCTAACTCTTTTTATTGCGGCAGTCTCGCTGGCCGGCATTCCCTTCGCCTATTTACTGGTCGAGATTACCAGCGGCGCCAGAATGGTTCGCGTTGATCGCGCCATATCCGAGCAACTTTTTGAACTCAAGGCAGGCAACCGATGGCTGTCGACAGTTTTCAACGGCATCAGCTTTCTGGGCTTCCCCCCATGGTTTTGGGTTTTGGTCGGCGGGGTCAGCCTCTACCTTCTGAAGCGATCAGAGCGCCGGCTGATGATATATCTGCTGAGTTCGACCATCGGAGGGTCGATCGTGAACACGATCGTGAAGGAGACCGTAAACAGGCCCCGGCCCACCTTCAAAGATCCCTCGGCAGTCACTTTTCAGTCGGGCAAGAGTTTCCCCTCCGGCCATGCGATGAGCTCGACAATCGCTTACGGCGCCTTGCTTTTGATCTTCTTGCCGCTGATCCCGAAGCGCTACCGCAAGGCGGCTATCGCCGGAACGGTCTCATTGGTGCTGGTGATAGGCCTCGCCCGGTTGGGCCTCGGCGTGCACTATCTGAGCGACGTTATCGGCGGATACATTCTCGGCCTAGCCTGGCTGGCCGCCTCGACGGCAGCCTTCAGCATCTGGCGCATTGAGCGCGGAGCTAAACCGGTCCACCCGCTTGAAGCTGGAGTCGAGCCCGAAGCGGCCGCTACGCTACATCCCTAGCGAACCCGCTGATTTATAGCAGGCAGATGTCGTAGGTCCAGATGATCGGAGGGGCCCCAGGGTCGGGGGGCGGCTCGTTGCGGGAAACTCTAAGGCACCGCCTGGCCGCTTTGTCGCCGGTCGCGGCCTGGTCTTCGAAGACGATTTCAAGCGTTTGGGGAACGTCGATATTCTTGCTTCGCAGTAGACCTGCGGGGTCACTCTTGGCGCTTTCCCACTCTGCGGGGTCCCCGGCCGCCTGCTGAAAGGCGGCGAGAACCTCTTCGGTAGCGAAAGCACCTACTTCTTCAAGGGAGCGCCTTACCCAGGCGCTCAATACCTGCGGAACCGCCTGCTCGGCCATGGGCTTCGATCCTCCTGTTCCAAAATAAGCGAATGTACCTACAAGGACTAATCCTTTAGCCCAATGATATCCGAGGAGGGACCCCCGGTCGCGCGTCGGCTCGTACTCCGTACCTGCTGACTTAACAAACCCTTTCCCGGCCCAGCCCCCACCTGAAGGGTCTTTCAGGGTCTTTCAGTCTTCCTTCAGGGACCGTCCCTTAGTTTCATCCCATCGAGCCGCCGTCGGGGCGGACCGTATGAAAGGGGAACCCAATGCCGAGTTCTTAAGGGCGGAACCGAAGTTCAAGTTTCTGCTGCATTGGTGATGGACTAAGAATTGAAAGGGGTAATCCATGAAAAAACGTTTCAGGGCCAAGCACCTACTCATAGCTGGTTTGATCCCGCTTTTGATACCGGCCGCCGGATTCGCTGGGGCCAACAGCACCACAACCACCTTCAAAGACGCCCGATTGAAAATCGAGTACAACTCCACGGACGGCGACGCGGGCCTTCAGGTCCTTCGTCGACGCAGAGCCGTGGCGAGAGATAAGCATTTCGAATCCGAAGGGCAAATTGGTGGTCGATGTAGAGGCTGAGAAGGTGATCAGGAACTACGGGTTAACTGAGGTCTTCTCAGAAAGTAGCGAGCCGCCTTTTGAGGAGTTCCCCTTCGATAAGTTTAAAAGGCTCTTTCCCGAAGGTAAGTACACGTTCAGGGGCAAGACGATCGAAGGTCAGAACCTCAAAAGCACGTTCAACTTCACCCACAAGGTGCCCGACGGCCCCAAGATCCTGGCGCCCCTCGATGGCGCCACCGTTGCTCGCGACTCGTTGGTGGTTGAATGGGCGCCGGTCACTTCGCCCAGCGGTATCAATATCGCCGCTTACGAGGTTTTGGTGGTTGCAGATACTCCGGGACTCGGCAATCCCAAGCGCGTGCTCGACGCCACAGTTAATGGCTCGGTAAACCGCCTGCCGATTCCATCAGAGTTTCTGGACCCGGGGACCTATAAGGCAGAGGTGCTGGCAATAGAGGTGGGCGGCAACCAAACGCTTACCGAGGCTGCATTCACGGTCGAGTAAGGAAAACTGGCTTGCCGGGGTAGTCCGTTCAGCGGAAGCGGCTACTCCGGCTTTAGGGAGCGGGCCACAAGCGCCAGCAGGGCATCCTTCTTAACCGGTTTTGCAAGGTAACTGTCCATCCCCTCGGCCAGGCAGCGATCCCGGTCTTCTGGTCGCGCGCCGGCAGTCAGGGCGATGATGGAAGTGTGGCGGCCCGGCCCTTCCTGGGCTCTAATGGCGGCCGTAGCTTCGTAGCCGTTCAATTCCGGCATCTGGCAGTCCATCAATATGGCGTCGTAGTCGTTGGCCGCAGCGGCCTGCACCGCCAATAACCCATTGAGCGCGGTGTCCACGCGGTAACCCGCGCCGGATAGGATCGCGACCGCAACTTTCTGGTTGATTAGATTGTCTTCGGCGAGCAATAGCCAGCCCCCTTGCGCTTGGCCCGGCAATGAAGAGCTCAGTGCCGTTGGTTGATGGGCATCGACCTCCGGCCCCTGCAAGCCCAATGCCATTCTCAGGCCCGCTTGTAATCGATCCGGGTGGATTGGCTTGAAAACAATGGCGCAGACGCCAGTCTCGGCTGCCGCCCCCAGGTCTCGGTCCTGTCCCAAGTTGGTCATTAGCACTAAATACGAGGTAAGAGCAGGGTCGTCGCGTATGGCATCCATTAATTCCAGGCCGTCCATCCCGGGCATGGATCTATCAATCAAGACAACGGCAAACGGGTTGCCTTGCACGGCTGCCCGCCGCATCGCCGCCAGAGCAACCTGACCGGACTCAGCGGTCTCGACCGTCATGCCCCATCCGCTTAGATACTCGGCCAATACGCCGCGCTGAGTGGCGTTGTCGTCCACGATCAGGGCGGTGACGCCGGCAAGCCCCGAGTCGGGTGACTCCGGGGAACGCCCCGCCTGCCCAGCGTCGGCGGTAACGCCGATCGTGAACCAGAACTTGCTTCCAAGCCCCAGCCGGCTTGACGCTCCGCAACTGCCACCCATAAGGCCGATCAGCTGGGCGCTGATGGCCAGCCCCAGTCCGGTGCCCCCGTACTTGCGGGAAGTCGAGGAGTCGGCCTGCGTGAACGGCTGAAAGACGGTGTCAAGCTTGTCCGGGGGGATTCCATCGCCGGTATCGGAGACCTCAAAGCGGACCACGCTTTTTGTGCCTTCAGCGCGGGCCTCGGCCCGCACGACAATCTCGCCCGCCTGCGTGAACTTGATCGCGTTGCCTATTAGGTTGGTAAGCACCTGGCGGACCCGGCCGGGGTCGCCACCAACCGTAACCGGCAGAGACTCTTCGAAAACCGCCACCAGTTCAAGCCCCT
Organism: Actinomycetota bacterium; assembly: GCA_051005875.1. Taxonomy (GTDB): domain Bacteria; phylum Actinomycetota; class CADDZG01; order JAHWKV01; family JAHWKV01; genus JBPCIX01. The sequence continues at coordinate 64,651 of JBPCIX010000021.1, forward strand.
TAGCCTGCGCCGAACCGGCCAGCAAGTCCACAACATCACCGACCACGGTTGCCGGGCTGAATTCGATGTCCTCGATTTCAAGCCTCCCGGCTTCGATTTTGGAGAAATCGAGGATTCCGTTGATAGTACTCAGCAGAGCCTCGCCCGAGTTGCGCACGGTCTGTGCGTAGTCGCGCTGGCGTGTATCGAGGTTGGTTTCCAGCAATAGATCCGTCATTCCGATGACACCGTTCATAGGAGTACGAATCTCGTGGCTCATGTTGGCCAGAAACTCCGACTTTAGGCGCGACGCCTCGTTCGCGGCGTCTCGGGCGTCCGACATAGCGACTTCCACTCCGGCCTCGGCCGTGACGTCGGCGAGCGTTCCCACCCAGCCCGCTATTTCACCGTCTCGGTTGGGTATTGACTTAGATGTGACAAGCACGACCTTTGAAGGAGATCCCGGTGAATTCATTAGGAACCGTTGGCAGACCTCCGCTTTGTCCTGGGGACCCCCGGCCAAAGCGGCGATAAGGTCCGATTGCTGTTCCGGGCCGATAATGAAGTCCCAGACGCGTCCGGCCGCTTCATTGGCTTGCACGCCGGTGATCTCCGACCATCGCGGATTGGTGTAGATGTATTTGTTTTCGGCGTCAGTCTGGAAGATCCCTATGGGAGCGGCCTCGGTAAGAAACCTCAACTGGTCGGCGGACGCTTGCACTTCCCGAGCGGTTGTTGCGAGTTCCTCGGCTCTAATGAAAAGCTTGGCAAAGACCGAGACTTTGGCCCGAAGCTCATCGGCGGGGACCGGAGCAAAGATGAAGTCGACCGCGCCTCCAGCGTAGTAGCGGTCGATGTCAGCAATATCGCGGCTCCCGTAGGCAGTGACGAAGATAATCGGGGTCACCTCTGACTGCCTGCGCTGGCGGATTTGTGCAGCAGTTTCGAACCCGTCCATATTGGGCATGCGGACATCGAGAAGGATGACTGCAAAATCCTGCGCCATCAGGCAACGCAAGGCAGCGATGCCCGAGTCGGCTTCGACGATGCAATAGCCGAGCGGCGCCAAAATAGCCCTCAGTGCCAATCGCTTCGATGCGCTGTCGTCGACCACCAGGACGGGAACCTGGGCCTTTTTCGCGTCCGTAAGGACGTTGGCGGCTTTTGCTCCCACTACATGCTGAGCGGGATTCACCTAGGGGCCGGTGCAATCAGCGACAACCACGGCGTGAGGACGCCACTAAGCTCGGCGCCGTCGACCGGTTTGGGAACGTAGTCATTGGCGCCGGCATCGAGGCAGCGCTCGCGCTCGCCGGGCATAACCTTGCCCGTGACGGCAATGATGCACAGATCCTTGAATTCATCGATCTGCCTAATGGCCCGCATGGTTTCGTAGCCATCCATGATAGGCATCATGATGTCCATCAGGACTATGTCGATGTCGGGCTGGCGCTTCAAGCTCGCGATGGCTTCGCTTCCGCTCTCCGCGACCGTGACGACGGCGCGACCGCGCTCGAGGAGCGCCGACAGAGCGAAAATATTGCGGAAGTCGTCATCAACCAACAGGATTTTGGCCCCGGCGAGGCTCCCATTGTCTTGGGTTTCCGACAAGTCTCGGCCCGGCCACACGCCGGTTTTCTGGGCCAGCCACTCGTCGCTAGCAACATGCGGAGTGGGGTCCTTCTCGGCAGCAACATGCGGAGCGGGGTCCTTCGCGATAGCAAGATGCGGAGCGGGGTCCTTCGCGGGGTCCGCACTCGGGGCAATCGACGTTGGCACTGCTGCCGGCGTAGGCCGGTCCGATGGAAGGTAAACGGTGAAGGTGCTGCCCTGGCCGGGCACGCTGGAACAGGTGATCTCACCGCCGAGGAGGCCGGCGAGTTCCCGGCTTATCGAAAGACCGAGACCCGTTCCGCCGTAAAGGCGCGCGGTGCTACCGTCGGCCTGGGCGAATGCCTCGAAAATTCTGGGCTGCTGGTCTTGTTCGATGCCGATGCCGGTGTCACCGACGGCAATCGACACAACCGACTGCGCGTTGCGGAGCGACTCTGTGTCGGCCCTCCAACCTTTTTCGGCCAAGCCTATTTTTACCTGCACCCCGCCTTCCTCGGTGAACTTAAATGCGTTGGCGAGCAAGTTCTTGAGTATTTGGCTGAGGCGTTGGAGGTCGGTGGCGATGGATCGAGGCACATCGGGCGCCACCTCGACTGAGTAGGCAAGGCCCATCTCTTGAGCCAGCGGTTCAAAGTCGCGCAACAAAGCGCTACGCAATTCCTCCAGAGAGAACTCATGCATCTCCACCGTGACGGTGCCCGACTCGACCTTGGCCAGGTCAAGAATGTTGTTCACCAGATTCAATATGTCCTTACCTGAAGAGCGAATCACGCTGGCGTACTGCACCTGAGTGTCGGTCATGTTGTGGTCGGGGTTTTCCTCGAGTTGGCCCGCAAGGATCAACAGGGAATTCAGCGGGGTGCGAAGCTCGTGCGACATATTCGCTATGAACTCGGACTTGTACTTCGAGGAGACGGTAAGTTGGCCGGCCTTTTCCTCGACCAAGCGCTTGGACTCCTCCACCTGGGCGTTGCGTTTCTCTGCCTCAATATTTTGCTCGGCCAAAAGGGCGGCCTGGCGTCCAAGGTCCTCGTTGGTCTCGCGCAGTTCCTCCTGCTGGGACCGGAGTTCTTCGGCCTGAGACTGAGACTGCTTGAGCAGGTTCTCAGTGAGGGTGTTGGCTTCAATAGTGTTGAGGACGAGACCGATGCTTTCCGGGAGCCTGTCGAGAAAGGCTTGATGGGTGAGACTGAATGGCGAAAAAGAGGCAAGTTCAACCACGGCCCGCACCGACCCCTCGAACAGGATCGGCAGGACGATAATGTTGAGGGGAGCAGATTCACCGAGTCCAGAGTTGATTTTCACGTAGTCGCCGGGCACTTCCGTGAGGAGAATCCGTTTCTTCTCCTTGGCGCATTGCCCGACCAAGCCTTCACCCAGACGAAAGGAAGCACCGAGATGCTTTCGCTCTTCGTAGCCGTATCCGGCCTGGAACTCAAGTACAGGTTGGGTGCCATCCGAAGGGCTGTTCATGGCGTAGAACACACCGTGTTGGGCTGAAACAAGCGGCGCGAGCTCCGACAGGATCATGCTCGACACCTCGGCAAGATCGCGCTGACCCTGGAGCATGCGCGTAAAGCGCTCGAGGTTCGTTTTCAGCCAGTCTTGCTCTATGTTTTGCCTGGTCGTCTCACGCAGGTTGCGGATCATCTCGTTGAGCTTGTCCTTCAAGACGGCGACCTCCCCGCTCGCCTCGACCGAAACTTGCCTTGTGAGGTCGCCCTCGGTGACCGCAGTAGCCACCTCGGCAATGGCTCGCACCTGGTTAGTAAGGTTGGCGGCCAACTGGTTGACGTTATCGGTCAGGTCCTTCCAAACGCCACCGACTTCTTTCGATTGGGCCTGGCCGCCTAACTTGCCTTCCACCCCGACTTCGCGGGCGACACGGGTAACCTCTCCGGCAAAGGCGTTCAACTGGTCGACCATGGCGTTGACGGTGTTCTTCAGCTCCAGGAATTCACCCTTGACATCAATCGAAATCTTCTTGCTCAGGTCCCCGTTGGCCACGGCGGTAGTTACCTCGGCTATGTTGCGCACCTGCCCTGTAAGGTTTCCGGCCATAAGGTTGACGTTGTCGGTAAGGTCCTTCCAAACGCCACCGACTTCAATGGTGACTGCCGCCGCTTGACCAAGCTTGCCCTCGGTCCCGACCTCGCGGGCCACTCGTGTCACCTCGGAAACGAATCCGTTTAGCTGGTCGACCATGGCGTTGATGGTGTTCTTCAGCTCCAGCATCTCGCCACGGACGTCGGCAGACACTTTCTTGCTCAGGTCCCCGTCGGCGACCGCACCGATTACGCGTTGCATCTCGCTGGTGGGACGCACCAAGTCCTCGATCAAACTGTTGACCGATTCCACACTGCTCGACCAGCTTTGTGTCGTCGCACCGAGCCCCAAGCGCTGCGAAAGCTCGCCCTGTTTGCCCACCACCCGGCTGACCCGGGCTAATTCGGCCTCAAGTGACTGGTTAGCGATGATGACATCGTTGAGGCCGTCGGCCACCTTGCCTGCCACGCCCGTCCATTCAAGCGGCATGCGGGCGGTAAAATCGCCTTCCTTTACCTGGGCCAAAAAGCTCAGGAGCACCTTGGAATCGACCGTATCGGCGACGGTCGTCGCTGAATCTGACATTGTGCCCCTCCTATTGGGATCGGGCTATTGGGATCGTGCTATTGGGATCGTGAGATCCATAGCCCGTTGAGTGTCCCCTTCTAGTCATCGGCACGCGAGCCACAGCCCTGTACTTTTGTACCCCTATTGTACTCCTATTGTACCTCGTGCATATATCGGGCCCCCGCTTCCGTAGCGGGGGCCAATCAACCAGCTCGGTTTCAGAAAAGCACCACCCGGTCACGCAGCTTGGGGGTAACGGCCCATTCGCACGCCGCGCTGCGTGGTCAGGATGCCGGAATCCACCGATTCAGGGTGGCCGCCAAGTCGGCTCTTCGAACCGGCTTAGAAATGTAATCGTCCATGCCCGCAGCCAGGCAGCGCTCGCGGTCTCCCTCCATGGCCGAAGCCGTCATCGCAATAATTGGGGTATGGCCTTTGCCCTCCTCGCGACTTCGGATCTCACCAGTTGCCGCGTAACCGTCCATCTCCGGCATCTGGCAGTCCATCAGCACCGCCGCGTATGAGATGGCCGAAAGCGCATTGACGGCTTCGAGGCCGTTGGCGACCACGTCTGGCCTGTACCCGAGTCGTTTAACGATGTTCGCCGCGACAACCTGATTCACAGCGTTGTCCTCGACGATCAGCACCCGGGGAGGAGGTCCCGAGCGCGCTTGGTTTGTCTCGTGGCCCTCCCCCTCTTGGCGCTGCACAAATCCCTGGGCGTGGGGAGTTTGCCGGTCCCCCGGCGGGCTGTCGACAGCTGCCTCGAAGCGTGCCGTGAACCAAAATGTGCTTCCCTCAGCTATCTCGCTGGTCACCCCAATCTCACCCCCCATTATAGAAACTAGTTGTTTTGAAATTGCCAGTCCAAGTCCTGTCCCGCCGAATTTGCGGGTGTTAGACGAATCCACCTGAGAAAAGGACTCGAAAAGCAGCGGGCGATCCTCGGCCCCGATCCCGATCCCGGTGTCGGAAACCTCGAACCGAACGGTTGCCTCCTTCAAGCTTTCCTCAGCGAGCGCAGCCCTGATAGTCACTTGCCCAGCCTGGGTAAACTTGACTGCGTTGCTCACGAGGTTGACGAGGACCTGTCGAAGCCTGCCGGGGTCCCCCTGCAGGCGCGACGGAACGTCGGGCTGCACCAGGATTGCAAGCTCGATTTTATTGGCTGAAGCCTGATACTCCAGCATCTCGGCAACTTCCTCGACCACCAGCCGGGGGTTGAAATCCATTGACTCAAGCGTCAGCTTGCCGGCCTCGATTTTAGAAAAGTCCAGAATGTCGTTGACGATGCTCAAAAGAGCCTCCGCCGAAGTGCGCACCGATTGCGCGTAGCCGCGCTGTTCCGGATCCAGATCGGTGTCGAGCAAAAGCCCGGTCAAGCCGATGACCCCGTTCATCGGGGTGCGAATCTCGTGGCTCATGGTGGACACAAATCTAGATTTGAGGTGCGAGGCTTCCAGGGCCCGGTCGCGGGCCACCTCCAGCTCAACTTGGGCACGTCTGCGATCGGTTATGTCCCGGAAGCTCCAAACCCTGCCCTGGCTCTCCTCACCTAAGATTTGCGGCTGCGAGTAGCGCTCGAACACGCGCCCATCCTTGAACTCCAATACGTCGAAACTATGGCCCAGGGGATCGTCATAGAGCTTTTTCACCTTTTCCAAAAAAGCGTCAGGATCGTTGAGCTGGTCCAATACAAACGCCAAGGCCTTGTCATCATCTCGCGATTCGATAATTTCTTGCGGGATGCCCCACATCTCGACGAACTTGTTGTTGAAATTCGTGATTTTGCCGGCCAGATCGGCAACCAGGATCCCATCTGCTGTGCATTCCAGGGTTGCGGTTTGCACCGAGAGAGCGGCTCGCAACTCATTGGTGATTTCCCATAGTCTCCGAGTTTCTCGCTCGGCAATCGACTCTGCCATGAGGCGCGCCTTGCGCTCGCGCAGATAACGACGCTCTAAGGCTTCCACTTGCTCTTCCAAGGATCCGGTCATTTGATCTCCATGCCCGATCTGGCGACTATGGCAGTTTAGAAAACGAGCATATTAAAAGGCACGTATCGTCGCCCCGTTTCATGCACCTTGGTTGGTCAAACTGCAAGACTTCATCAAAATGTCTTGCGGCCCCATTAATGAAACCTTCGGCCAGGCTGCACAACCGGCGGGGCGAGGCATAAACAAGCGAAACTACCCCCGGCTCTGGTACCTCCATCTCGAAGTAGGGCAGCTCGGCGTCCGGATGCAGCTTACGGACCTCGGCATGAATGATGTCATTCAGGGTAAGCAGGAAGGTGCTCGCGGAATCGTGACCCTCAAAAAACTCTGGATAGCGCTCGGCAAGCAGGGGCATCGCCGCGCTTCCGAACCACCGGACAACGTCATCGGCAGGCATGTTGAACTGTTTTGAGGCGCTACCGACCAGCGCCATCAGCTCGTCATCGGGATAGTTTATAAGGCCTGAGTAAGCCCCTTCCAGCTTAGACTCCAACAGCAGGTCGTCCCAGGCTGTCGCACCCCACTGCTGGGTAACCACTTCCTCAAGCAGATTGAAGATTATTCCCTTCAAGATTTCCTCCCTCTCGCCGGGCGGCCAAGGTTCCGCGTCCAGATTTTAAGACGATACGTATAGAAACCATACCGCCGACTGGAACTAATCACGGAGCCAAGGTCCTCGCAGGCTATTTTTTGCGGGCGAGGGCCTCCAGCTTGTCCAGGAGCGAACGTAGTTCGAAGGAAACCTGAGCTTCGCTGATCGTCAATTGGTGCTGGCTCCCGGGTGCCTCAATCTTTAGGTCGTATTGGAAGCGATCGGCTCCACGGTGCGGGCCGCCAGCCGCGGCTTGGGATGCAGATTTAACGGCTTCAATGTCCACCCTGCCTACCAGTTCCTCGAATTCGCGTGCTTCAACCTCGGAGAGGTCCCCGGTGTCGACTGTGCTGCTGAGGATCATCCCCGCAAAACCGCCGCTGCGCTGAAACTCGATCTTCAATATGCCCTCAGGAAACGCTACCAACGCCGACTGTATCCCAGCCGGCCTTAACTGCTTTGGCCTCATCGCTTCCTGCTCCGTAAAGCCGCTTAGCGGTTTTCTCAGTTACTTTCGCCAGTTCTGAAAATCGAGCATTTGGGCGGAGCCCTTCGAAGCGCAGGGAGTCGTACCAGATGCGTCCGGCTCGTTCCCATGCAAATCCCCCAAGAGCCGTCGCCACCGTATAGAAGGCTCGATTGGGGATGCCGGAGTTGATGTGGACGCCGCCGTTGTCGGCCATTGTCTCGACATAGTCGTCCATATGCCCGGGCTGGGGATCCTTGCCCAGAAGGTCGTCGTCGTAAGCGGAGCCGGGCTCTTTCATCGAGCGAAGGGCGGCGCCGTTTACCTTCCCGGTCAGCAGCTCGGCGCCGATCAACCAGTCGGCGTCGGCAGCCTTTTGGCGGTTCATGTGCTGTTTGACCATCGAACCAAAGACGTCGGACATCGATTCATTCAGGGCCCCCGCCTGACCCAGGTAAACCAGGGCGGCCTCGTCCTCGGTTACTCCATGAGCGAGCTCGTGAGCAATAACATCAAGCGACAACGTGAAACGATTGAAGATCTCGCCGTCGCCGTCGCCGAAAACCATGCGCTGACCATCCCAGAAAGCGTTGTCGAACTTGTTTCCATAATGGACCACGCCGCTCAGATGCATCCCATCGTCATCGATGGAATCACGCTGAAACGACTTCCAGAAGAAATCGTGCGTAGCCCCAAAACCGTCGTAGGCCTCGTCGACGGCGGGGTCGCCGGTGGCCGGTTGGCCTTCCTCACGAACGGTCGGCCCGGCGAAAGTCTCGAGCCCATTTGAATCTCGAATGATGCGGTGCGGCTTGCCGGTTCCGGAATGCGCCTCCAGCAAGCTGCGCCTGTGGCGTCCGGGGGCTCGCAGGGCGGAATTCTGGATCCTTGCCGCCCGAATGGAGTGATCCGTGGCCATCGTGCGCAGGGCCCAGTCGCGCTGCTGCTCGCTTCCGTTGCGAGCAATGGCCTCCAGGACCATAGGAGGAACGATGCAGTGGATGCAGCTGCGCAGGTTCCCCATGGTTCTCAATCTAGGGCGCGATCGGCACCCTATCCGAGGATCTCCAAGTCCACCCTGAATTTGCGGTACGTTTCGAGCGCCCGTCGATCTCGGGTTGCCAAGGTGATCTTGTGCTCTTCAGCTGCGCCGGCCACAAGCGCGTCGTAAACGGAGCCCCCCGCGATCCCTAGGTGAGATAGGCGCTCCACCAATCCCGAAGCAGCTTGAGGACTTATGAACTTGGTGTTCGGAAAGTTCACGCTAATTAACCTGGCGGCGGCGGCCGGAGTTCTCCGGGCAGGCGAGGGCAGCCTGGTCAATACCGAAAATGTCTCAAAAGCCGCATGCCCCGCCAGCCCTAGCCTTCGCCCGCCCAGGGCTTCGATCGTTGTCTCATGAGCAGTGTGGTCAGCCACAACGAGAGCGACAGCGACGCTGGTGTCGACCAGCAGCGGGCCGGGCTGATTTTCGCTGGTTCTCAGGGCGCTGGTGACCCCAGGGGTCATCTTTGGTCCGATTCGCGCAGGGCTCGCACCTGATCGTCGTCGAGGGGCTTGCCTACGTTGGCGATGACCAAGAACCTGCCCTCATTCCCAAGCGCGTCATCAGCAATCGGGCAGACACGCAGCCCTGCGCCCTCGGCCTCTAATTCAACGCTGCCGGGGCCCAGGCCGAGCTTGTCCCTCAACACTTTCGGAATGACCAGCCTTCCGGCCTTGTCAATGGTTGCCCGCATACCAAAAGATTACCATCAAAATGGGGCCAATGAAGGTCGCCCGGAAAGAAACTGCGTGAAGCACTCGCTTTCAATGGAGACTTTCAGCCGCAGGATTCGTAGAAGTCCGAGCATAACGACAACTCGCCCTGGGGCCTATAGCCGGAGTACAATCTTTCGGTGCTTACACTTGGAAACGGCGGGGGCTTCACCGCTGGCCCGCCGGCCGCCGTCGACACTAATTACGAAGCGGCCGCCGAAAAGCTGAAGAACTCATGGCCGGTGGCAATTCTAGTGCTCGCCGCCATGCTGGCTATACGGCCTGTTGTGGCGGTCCTTAAGAAATCTTCGGCTCGGTAACGGAGCTAGGCTATTCCGAGGGGTCCTTCCCGTCCTTCTTCTGGCTCTTCTCGCGCCGAAGCTTTCTTTTTTTGGCGAGGTCGACCAGCATCAAGATAACGAATATCGGGATCATGACCCACAAGACTTCCTCTCCCGCATGCATTAACTGAACAGGCATCGCTAAGTCCCTACCAATAGGGCTATTCCAGCGCCCCAACTGCAACGGCGCCGGCGTAACTTACAGACCTAGTCGCCAGCCGCTCCACCCTCACCGGCGAGCACCTCGCGGCCTACGTCGGCGCCTAACCGAGGCTCAGTCAGACCGGCCGGCGGACCTCAAACGAATTTGACGGAACTGGGACAAGAGGCGGCCCCGGTCCACTGGTCTGGATTTCTAGCGCAATACTTCCAAGGCGGATTTCCGCTTTGGTCCGAACCGGTAGATCAGGAAATCATCGTCAAAAGCAATCGCAGTTCCGAGTCCGAGACGTTCCATTATTGAGAACGAGGTCCTATCAACGACCGAGAAGGTCTGATCCTTAAAAATCCCGGCTATCCCGATCGCCTTTTCTAGGTCCGTTAGTGTCACAGGCTCGATGCCCACGGGGCCAGCGGCAACAGCGCTTAGGAACTTTTCTGCAGCGCTGAAGCTGAGCCGGCTGTTGATGAGAAGCCACGTTTCCACCACAACATGGTCGGAGGTTACCAAAGGTTGATTTTCGGCAAGGAGAGTTTTCGCACGGGCGTGCGCCCGATCTTTGACATCGGCGACCGCGTAGAAGGCGGAGCTGTCAACAAAGGCCGTCAACTGCGCCGAGTCTTCCTAAGGTGCTCCTTTTCAACCGCCTCAGAAAGATAGTCTTGCTTGTAGGCGGATACGTCTGAGCCGCCTGAATCCCCCAAATCAAAAAGCGCCGCTATGTCCGACACAGTCCGCGATGGTCTCTCAAGATCCCGGTCGACCAAGCGGCGCACGTATTCTGCCAAGGAAAGGCCCAGTTCCGCCGCCTTGCTCTTGGCCTTTCGGTGCTGCTCCGAGTCTAGGGAAACCTGAGTTCGAGTAAGCATTGTGCTTACATCATAACATCAGTCAGAGTGTGGTTTTTCGTCACCGGCTCTGGGCCCAGGACCAACGAAGAACTGTGGCATATTCTTAGTAGGAAGGTATGATTATCCTATGAAAGGCAAGGGGCGACTGTCGGCGTCGGTGGATGTCGAGGTTCTTGAAGCGGCCCAAGCATCAGTGGAAGCGGGCCGGGCCGAGACCGTTAGCGGCTGGGTTAACGAGGCTCTGCATCGACAGATGAATCACGAGCGAGAAAAAAGGAACCGGATCCGGGGATTCATATGCTAGAAGCTAATTCGGCCAGGGCAGCCATGCGTCGGTCTCCCCGGTTTATTTGTCCATAAAACAGTAATACTGGCCGACCCTCCTCGCACGAACATCGGCCAAAATGGCCTAAGTTTCGTTGACTACCCGGCGCCGGTCAGGCGATTCTTAGGAACGACGTCAGCTCGGTGAGGACCTCCGGATTGCGGGAGAGCGCCAGCAGCGGCCACGGCTGTTCGGCACACAACAGCTCGACTCCCCTGCTGGAAGCCATCCAGGGCCCGTCCGGGCGGGAAAAACGGCGAGCCCCGGCCGCCTCCGGGAAGGGCTGTTCGCTTAAGTACAGTTGAAGCCGCCGGCCGGCGGGGTCGCGGTAGGAGAAGCCGTCCACCGCTATCGCCCCTACCCGTCCGCTTCCTGCCGCAGTGACCGCAAAGCCGATTTGGGTGAGGTCGGGAGCGGGCCGGGAGGCCGGCCTTACGGCCGGGATACGCCCGTCGGCGAAGTCGGTCAGTGCCTGGGCCACCGACTCGGGCTGCCGCAACGGCGAAGGAGAATCTGCTCTGCGGGAAACCACCAGCGCCCCTGCTGCAATGATCGCCATAGCCGTCACGGCCCCCCCTATCCGCAGGAAGCGCCGGTTGGAAGACACGGCAGGTTGGCTTAGCACCAACGCCCTGATGGACTCGCTCAACCCCTGTGGCGCCAGCTCTCTTGCCGACTCGGCCGCCTCGCGTCCCCGGCGCGCCCGGGCAACCTCGCTCCAGCACTGCTCACAGGACAAAAGATGAGATTCAAACCGGCGTCCTGCTCTGCGGCTCATAGCCCCGCCGAGATAGGCGGCCGCATCCCTTTCTGGACTATGGGCCACGGTCAATCGCTTTCTCTGCGTTAAGCCGTCCGGCCAGCGCTTTTCGGGCACGGTGCACCCGGGAGAGCACGGTTCCCCGGGGCGCTCCGGTGACCCGGGCGGTCTCGGCCGCGGTCAGCCCCACCAGGTCGACCAGGGTCACTGCGATGCGCTGCTCTTCCGGCAGGTCCCACAAAGCTCTGCGGACCGCTGCCCCCGTGACGGAACTCAGCGCCTGGACGGCGGTGTCATCTTCGGCGACCTCCCTGGAGGCGGGATCCGCTGCAAGCTGTTCGGCCGGCCGGCGGGAGCGCCACCGGTACTGAGAGCGGACTACGTTCAGGCAGATGGTCGCCAGCCAGGCCTCAACCTTTTCGGGGCGGCGGTGCGCCCGCCAGGCGCTGAAAGCTCTCAGATAGGTCTCCTGGACCAGATCTTCGGCCTCCTCCCGGCTCCGGGCGCACCTGCGGGCAAGGTTGTAGATGCGGTCTGCCGCCGGCAGCATCGCCTCGAGGAAGTCGAAATGGGGGTCTTTCATGGTTTCATTATGTAATCAACTCCATATCGGCGGAATTGATTGCAATCAAAGGGCCGGCGGCGGCGTCCCCAATTGATGAGTCCGCAAATAGCGGCGCCAAAGGAGGCTTTTCAATGAGTACGCACACGGAGACATCCGGGTTGGGCTTAGTGGGCACAACCCGTCTGCCGGCGGGAATTGCAGGAGGGCTTGCGGGGGGCCTTGTGTTCGGAACGATGATGCAGATGATGGGGGTGATTCCCATGATCGCCATGCTGGTCGGCAGCGAGTCGGTAATGGTGGGATGGATCGTTCATCTGGCGATATCGGCCTTTATCGGCGCCTCTTTTGCGGTTCTGTTCGGAACAAAGGCGTCTGCGTTTGGTCCCGCAGCCGGAATCGGCCTGGCCTACGGGGCAGCCTGGTGGGTGCTGGGGCCGCTTCTTCTAATGCCGGCCAAGCTCGGGATGCCGCTGTTTATGTTGAACACGATGGCGTGGCAGAGCCTTATGGGGCATTTGATGTACGGACTGGTTCTCGGCCTGGTCTACGCAGCCGTCCACCGCAAGATGGCCTAGCGACTTCCGCGGCGCCTTCCACGATGCCGCCCTGCCGCGAGCATGAATCCTGGTCTAATGAGCCTGCCGGAACCGAGACGCTTAGGACCCTTATAGGGGATGACGAAAGGAGGCACCATGCCCGAAAGAATCGACCGGGCCCGCCTGCAACAACTGATGGAGTCGGGAGCCCAGGTCGTAGATGTTCTGCCGGAGGATGAATACCGGGAGCAGCACCTCCCGGGAGCGATCAACATTCCCCTGAAGCAACTGACGGCCGGGGCGGCGGCCCAGCTTAGCAAGCAGCGGCCGGTGATCGTTTATTGCTACGACTACCAGTGAGACATGAGTCCGAGGGCCGCGTGGCGGCTCGAGAGCCTGGGATTTCCCGACGTGTACCATTACGTCGCCGGAGTCGCCGACTGGGCCGCGGCCGGGTTGCCGCTTGAAGGAGATGCAGCAACCGTGACGACGGCGGGCAACGTGGCCACAAAACAGACGGCTGTTTGCGCCCCCAATGATCCTGTCGGCGAAGTGGCGGCGCGGGCGGCTTCGGCCGGCGAAGACTCCTGCCTTGTCGTCAACGAACATCAGATAGTCCTCGGCCGCCTGTACTACAAGGACCTCGAGGGGGCCCCCGATGCCCTGGTCGCCGATGTGATGGATCCCGGCCCGAGCACCTTCAGGCCCAACGTGCCGGCGGAGGAGATCGCCGAGTTCATGAGGCAGAAGAACCTTAAGACAACGCCGATCACCACGTCAGACGGCAAGTACGTCGGCATGCTTCACCTTGACGCGGCCAAGGACCTGGCCGTTCGAGAAAGATGACCAACCGCCGCGCTTCAGCGGCGGGGCGCGCCCCGTCCGCTGCAAGCGCTGGTTGGGCCGCTGTACTCATGCGGTAGCGCATTTCTTTACGGTATCCCAGGTGCGAGTAGTCACGTTAGCCCCGAACGTCTTCTCGATCAGGGTCATGAACACGGGGCCGCGCGGGTTTGGGACGTAAGTGGTAAAGACTTCGCGTCCCTTCATCACGAGGATGCGTACGCCTTCTGCCACGAGGGGCAGCGAAAGCATGGCATCGTGGGGTTTACGCAGAAACGTCACGACCCGCTTTGCGTTCGCTGGCAGACGGAAGGTGGCGTAGGGGTCAGCCTCAATCAACTCGCGCAACTGCCTTGCCGGGCGCACAATGGTGTAAAAGGTGCGGCCGAGCTGCTTCGCCATCGCGGCTTCAGCCTCGCGTGCGAGCGCAGTATCCGATTGCGCGGGTGCGTCGAAGACGACGTTGCCACTCGAAAGCACTGTCTTAACGTTCGTAAAACCTGCGCCTTCGAAGCAGCGCTTCAACTCCGCCATCTTCGCATTCATCGGGCTCACACCGCGAAGGAACGCAACATAACGAGGCATCTCCTCTCCTTCGTCTAGGCGGCCTAATTTCTGCTTATACGGACCCGGCTAATCGCGACGCCGGGTTTGTGAGGGTCCAGGCGACCTGGTGATTC
>JBPCIX010000022.1:0-70215 GCA_051005875.1 Actinomycetota bacterium
AAGTCAGCGAGCAGCCCTGAGGGACCGCCCTCGCTCTCCGAGTCAACAGCCTTCAAATTCGCTCCCTTCAAGGGGGTTCTTCGAAACGCGGGCTCTCCCTGATTTGACAGACCGCACAGTTGCTAGCGGACCGCCCCGAGGGAGTGCTATTTCGAGTCGGGCGCGCTCGGGTCTACGAAGCGGCCTACTTGTTTGGCGGTTGAGGCCGCTACCGCATTCTCCATAGCCGCCTCAAGCGAGGCTTGCACCGCGACCAGGGCAGCGGGTCTGAGCCGAAGAATCGTTTCTGTTATTTCCGCCAGCCGGTCTCCCGGAAGGCCCGCCATTACGAATGGTTCCCAAACATACTCATCGACCAACGCCACAAAGCGGTCGGCGATTGCCTTCGCATCGACGGCGAGCAGCTCGTGCTGGTCCAGGACTGCCTGAAGCGGCACGCCGGCTGCTACCAACTCTGCGCCGACAGACATCAACCGGGGGCTGATTACTCGGTAGTCCCTTCCCTGTGGTTCAAGAAGCCCCAGCGAAACGGCCCTTTCAAGCAGATCGGGCCTTTGAACGATCTCCGGAAAGATCCCTTCAAGACTTGCCCGCGTGACGGTCTCGGAAGACTCGTTGTTCCAGGGCGCAGTTAGCGCCTCTTCGAAATTGAGCACGTCACTCACGCTCCGGCCGTCCTCCCAGGCGTTAAGAAGATCGTTGATCGCTGCCAGTGAAAACCCGCGGGCTTGAAGGCGGTCGATGTAGCGCAGACGGGCAAGATGCCCCTCTCCGTAATAGCCCACCCTTCCTGCCATCCGGGGGGCGGGCAGCAAACCGCGCGTTTGATAAGCCCTGATGTTGCGCGTTGTGGTTTCCGCCAGGCGGGCTAGTTCATCGATTTTTAGTTCGTTCGGGGCCTTGGTTCCTGACTCTGCCATCTAAACGCTCCTTCTGCCGGCTCTTCGCACCTTTCTATCTTACACTTGACAACGTTACATCTACAAATGTTAGACTTGAATTATTACTTGCCCGTTAAGGCCGAATGCTTGGCCGGCTAGGAGACCAGGTGAAGACAAGTCTGATTCTCGCTCATGGCAGCACATGGTCAGGAAACGATTGGCTCTACTTGACGGCGCCGCTGGCGATCTACAGCGCGTGTGTGTTGGCGTTGCTCGGGTTCGGACGAACCGAGGAGCCTAATCTCTTCAAGTTTTTCTGCCGCCAGATTTCCGACAGCCTCGAAAGACTCACGGGCTTCGCCGGATGGGCCATGGCCGGGGTTTTGACAGGCCTGCTCTTTCTGCTAATCGCAGTTACAGGTTTTTACTGGGATGTGGCCGAGCACTTCGATGTGGGACGCGATACAAATCTATTTACGCCGTCTCACATCATGATCCTGGTGGGCCTAAGTGGAATCGCTTTTGCCGGGTTTGTCGCAACCATTTTTGCAACCGTAGACAAAGCTGCCGTCGGGTTCTCGGCTTTTTGTATTCGGATCCCCTGGTCGGCGGCCACCGTCACACTGATGGGCGTTGGAAGCTTGGCGGCCTTCCCCGTCGACGCGCTGTGGCACAACGCGTACGGCCTCGATGTGACCCTTTGGAGCCCCCCCCATCTTCAGCTTGTAGGCGGTGGATCCTTTGCGACTATTGGCCTGATATTGATGATTGCCGAGGGGCGGCTGAAAACCCTACCGACCGCATGGGGAAAAACCGTGCTCATACTGGCGGCGGGGGCAGGGCTTACCGGAATGACTACTTTTGAAGGGGAATTCGATTTCGGCGCTCCCCAATTCCAGCTGGCCCTTTTGCCTGTGCTAATCATGGCCGCGGCGGGATTTACCCTGGTGCTGACTCGGATGGCTCTCGGCCCGGGGGGCGCAATCAAGACGGTCATGTTTTACCTGTTTCTGCGCGTCGGACTTGGTTTGGCTGTAGATGCGGGGCTCGGCCACACGTATCCAAGGTTTCCTCTCTATCTGGCGAGTGCGTTGGCCGTGGAAGGCGCTGCCCTTTGGGCAGGTACCGACCGCCGGCTTCGCTTTGGCCTAATAGCCGGGGCTCTTGTCGGGACAGTCGGATTGATCGGGGAGCTGGCATGGGTAACCCTGTCTGGATGGGGAACTTCGTCCCCCGCCCTTCTCCCCAAAATAGCCATCCTTGCGCCCATTGCCGCCCTCGCGTCCGCAGTAATCGGCGCCGGACTCGCCAAGCCTTTCGGCAAGCCAACAGACAGTGTGCCGCTCGCAGGTTTAGTTCTGGCTGGATTGATTCTCCTCGGATCCTTTGCGGTACTGCTTCCTAGAG
This sequence comes from Actinomycetota bacterium, assembly GCA_051005875.1. Taxonomy (GTDB): domain Bacteria; phylum Actinomycetota; class CADDZG01; order JAHWKV01; family JAHWKV01; genus JBPCIX01. The sequence continues at coordinate 2,289 of JBPCIX010000022.1, forward strand.
GCGTGGGGAATGTAGACGCTGTAATTAGCCTTGAAAAGGTAGGTGAAAGGGCGAAGGTACAAGTGCAGCTGGATCCCCCTGATGCGGCGGACGGTGCCATCGCCTTTGGTATCAATTCCTGGCAAGGCGGAGGCACTGTCGATGCGTCCCTGCGCAAGGTGGGCCCCGGACGATACGTTTCATCGAGAACAGTTCCCATTACGGGACAATGGAAGACAACCGTCTCGCTGCTTCGTGGCAACGAAATTATGGCGGCGCCCATCTACATGGCGGCTGACCCGGGAATCACCGGTGATCGAGCCTTCTTCTTCGGGACGATTCGCAAAGCCGAGGCAATTGCGGCTTTGCCGGAAAGAAGAGTCTCGTTCGTCAAGAACACCGACCTTTTGATGCGCGAAGCCCATGAAGGACCGGCCTGGCCGGCAATCGTCGTTTGGAGCGTATGGATAGCGCTTCTAGTGATCTGGGGAACCCTGCTCGCGCTGACATCTAAGAAGATCGTCAGACCGGGCGACTCGGACGGTTCGGCGGACGCGCCTGCATTGACCTCGCCGGACCAAAAGGCCGCTCCCCTGCCCTGGAGCCCGGCGAGCTGGCCCTCCGGGTAAACCCGGGGGCGTAGGTCCACAATCCACACCCCTGTCACGCTTGCGCCCACCTCTGCCACGCTTGCACCCTGGAATCGACAAGTAGGCTGGCGGCGTTGCATCTGTTCCCCTAAGGATAAATCGGCGGGGGTATCACGGGCGCGAGAATTTCGAGTACTACTTGCCCAACTCCTGGCAAGCCTACGGCCTCAGCGGCTGCTTGCGACAAGTCGAGTTCTCTGCCCGGGACATAGGGCCCTCTGTCGGTGATCACCACGACCGCCGACTTCCCGGCGTTGGTGACCTTCACCAAGGTCCCAAAGGGAAGAGTGAGGCTGGCGGCGGTCATTTGATTCGACCTGAAAGTCGATCCGCTGGAAGCCCTGCATCCCTCGAAGGTAGGGCCGTACCAGGACGACTGGACATTTAGCACGACGCCCGTGCCGGCCAGCTTGGGAGGCATGAAGGGCTCAGGGCCTGCGGCAGGAGCGTACCAATCCAAAAGCTCAGCCAGGCGCCGGTCCTGTTCCGGCTGGCCGGCTGAACATCCGTGGGGAATTCGAAGTCCCAGCGTGTTGGCGGAAAGGGCTGCTTGCTGAGCCGCCATCGCTTGGCCTATGGCATGCCGCAGCTGTCCGAGTGACGCTGTTCGTTTTTCCCTCGCCTGACGCAACTTTTCTCGAGCTTTGCTTAGATCCCGGCTCTGCGTCGCCAGATTCTCGGATGCCGTTTGCAGATCGGCCTTCTCGGTCAGGAGCTTCTCCTTGAACCGGATGGAGTCCTGAACGAGCTTTGTGCGGTGCCCCGCGAGGTTCTTCCAAAATTTCTCGACTTTGCCCAGGTCGCTCCAGGTTCGAGCCATGAACAAAGGAGCCCAAACCGCGCCCAGCGTTTCCGTGTAGGTCTGACGCGCGTCCTCATTCCACCGCCGCTTCAACTCCTGAAACCTTAGGTCCAGTCGGGCCACTTCCTCGCCGCGCAACAGAATGCCGGTTTGTAGATCTGACGTTCTGCTCTCGCCCTGCTGGATGGTTTGATTGACCCCGAAGATCCGAGCATCCAAGTCGGCCAGCTGGGCCAGCAGCCTGGCCGTTTCAGCGTTCGACTTCTCCACGCTGCTGCGAATCGCTGCAAGCTCTTCGAGTGACGGACCGGGCCGCGGTGGAGGTACAGGAGCCGGCTCCTGCACCTGTGGCGGTACTTGGTCCTCAGCAGGTACGGATTGGGGGCCCGGTTCTTCTTGAGCCCCGAGATGAGAAACCGGAACGAGGGTCGGCGCCAACAGTAAGGCCGCCAAAAAGGCGACAAGAACAGGCCGTGGAAATCGGCTATAAAGGGACCGGGCTCGGACCCCGACCGCGCGAATGAACCCTTTTAAAGAAACCATAGTAGAAACGGTACCAGCTCCACAACGTCCGACATATTTGCCTTGCCAAGGCTCCCGTAACTGTATATCTCACAAAAGGGATAAAACAGGCACATTTCCAAAGTGGGCGCGGAGGGTTTTGAACCCCCGACCTCTGCCGTGTGAAGGCAGCGCTCTCCCGCTGAGCTACGCGCCCTTGGCCCGCTTTGCCAGGTGCCTGCATTATAGAGACGATGCCGATCAGTTCTGCCTAGATCAGTTTCAGGGCGACCATCACGCCGTCTCTGACCGGGATGATCATCGACATAAAATCGGGGTCCTCGTAGATTACTTTGTTGTGCTTGCGGATTGCCTCGGTCCAGGCATCGTCATCGTCGCGAGCTACCCTGCCCGACCATAAAACGTTGTCGCACATGTACAGCCCGCCTTTTCGAAGCTTCGATTTGGCGACGTCAAATGCTCTCGGATAATCCCCCTTGTCTATGTCGCAATAGACGGCATCGAATTGGCCGTCGGTTTCGGCAAGGGAATCTACGGCGTCGCCCACCATGAACTTGCAACGATCCCATACTCCGGCCCTGCCCAAGAAGTCTTTAGCTAGCTCTGCGTTATCTGCGTCCCCGTCGGTCAAAATAACTTCACCCTCGGCCCCCACCGCGCGGGCAAACCAGTAGCCGGAAAAGCCATACCCAGAGCCCAGCTCGAATACTCTCCGAGCGCCGATCGAGCGGGCCAGCAACTCTAAAGAGGCGCCCACGACCCGGCCCACAATCGGGAAACCCCTTTCTTCGGCCCGCTTTTCCATCTCAATCAGAACCGGCTCGTCGTAGCGGTCACACAACTTACGAAGATAGCCGGAGACTTCTTCGTCAAGAAAATTCATGCGCCGGTCCCCGGCGTTGGCGCCGCCGCTGGCGGCACAGGAGGGCTCCCGGACGCCGCCACTGACAGTTGACCGAACATGCCTTTCAATGCATGCAGTTCACCATCGGGGCCGGCGATGAAACATGCGTATTCGTATACGCCCGGCTCGAGGTCAACATTGAATTTCACAGTCCCGCCGGGCAGGGCTGTGGCACTTTGGCCGAACTGCTTATCGATAAGCCCGGCTGTGTCTGTGCCCGCACGGTTCGCATCAATAACCTGCTCGGCGGTAACACCTTCTTTGAGCTTGACTAGCGCCAAAAAGTGCCTCTGCTTTCCGTTGTTGTTGAGAACAAGCGTCTGGGGTCCGGGCGCTAGCTGAGCAGGAATCACGAAAGCGTACTCGGTTGCCCCAACCTCGACTTCCGGCCCGCCGGCGGCCGGAGCCGGGAGTGTTGCGGCGTTAGTCTCGGTTGCTCCACACCTCTTGAATCCGTATTGCTGAGTTGCCAAAGCGGCCTGTTCCAAATCCCCATAAGCCCGGTCGAGAAACCTCTTCGCCCCGGTAGAGTCCCCTGCCTCCAGGGCCCGTTTCGCTGCAGCAAACTGCGCCCCCGATCGATCTAGAATTCTCAGTCCCTTGTTCAAGCTCGCCGAACTCTGGGAAGGCGGACCCAGTCCTCTCAGATCTCCGGCCAGCTCGGGCAGATGCACGGCGAAATAGTTCAAGAAGCGAGTTCCATCTTTGACTTCCTCGGGTGTTGCATCGGGGCGGAATGGGTTGCCGGCAGGCGCTAGGCGACTTGCCTTCGAATCAAAGTTGTTGCACTGCTTGTCGCCTCTGGCGATGAACTCGGCTTTCGTGAGTCGCTCCTGGCCGCAGTTCGCCAACGCAAACACCGCAACGGCGGCCGGGAGTAATTTGAAATGCAAACGCCGTCTGCAGGCACTTGGTGCACTAAGCTTTTGCATCTGCCCAGTTCGGCCCCCATGCCAGGTCAACTTTCAGGGGCGCCTTCAGTTCGATCACGCTTTCCATGGCAACCCTTACTTGTTCGGCAACAGTTTCAACTTCGCCCTCGGCCACTTCGAACACAAGCTCGTCGTGAACGGTAAGAACCATCCGCGCTCCCCCCTGATCGCTAAAGACCGACCCCTCGCACAAGGCCTCGTCGGCCCTGACCATTGCGAGCTTCATAACGTCGGCGGCCGACCCTTGAATGGGAGCATTCAGGGCTTGTCGCTCCCCCAGGCTCCTAACTCTCGGGTTTCTCGATTTTAGCTCAGGAAGGTACCGTCTGCGCCCGAGCATCGTTGTTGTAAAACCATCGGTTGTAGCCTGATCAACCACTTCGTCAAGATACTCCCTGACCTTCGGGTATAGGGCAAAGAACCCGTCGATGTAAGTTTTGGCCTGATCCATGGGAATCCGAAGCCGCTGCGAAAGGCCGAATGGCCCCATCCCGTATGTCACGCCGTACGACACCATCTTGCCCACGCTTCGAAGCTCACTGGTCACCTCGCCCGGATTGATGCCAAGCGCCTTTGCAATTGATGCCGTATGGATGTCCTCACCCTCTCGAAACGCTCTCAGCAACTCAGGGTCTTCGCAAAGATGAGCAAGAATTCTAAGTTCAATCTGGGAGTAGTCGGCGACCAGCAAGACGTTGCCCTCGTCGGGGACAAATGCCCGGCGAATCTGTTTGCCCTCCTGGGTTCTTATCGGAATGTTTTGAAGATTAGGGGTGTCCGAGCTTAGGCGTCCGGTCGAGGCAACCGTCTGATTGAAGCGGCAATGCAGCCTGCCGGTTGTCGGATCTACCAGCGGCGGAAGTGCATCGATGTAGGTGGACTTTAGCTTTGCGCGTTCCCGGTATCGCAAAATAAGGTCGATGATTGGGTGCTCGGTTCTCAGAGATTCAAGCACTCCCGCATCGGTTGAATAGCCGGTCTTGGTCTTTTTGGAAGGCTTCAGCCCCAGGCGATCGTAAAGAATTTGCCGCAGCTGCGGAGGGGACCCTATGTTGAAGGGACCGCCGGCGTTCGCATAGATTCCTGCTTCAATCGTCGTCAATTCTTTGGTAATGACCTGCGACATGTTCATCAGGTATGCGACGTCAATCTTGATTCCTGCTCTTTCCATCTTTGCAAGGACTGCGGTCAAGGGGATCTCGAGATCCGTGAACAGGTCCCAGGCGCCCCGATTTCGTAGCTCCTTCTCGAAAATTTCACCGAGTTGGCCCACGGCAACCGCCTCTCGGCCAAGCCTTATTCCATGCTCGCTGTCGGCCTGGTCGGCGGCGGGTTGATCCAGCAAGGATTGTTGACCCGGTTCAGGTGAGGCGTCAGGGTCGGCTGCGTCCAACGCCAGGTCTTTGTCCAGGTACTGGCGTGCAAGCTCGTCAAGTTTGTAGGAGCCTCGTGCGGGGTCCAGCAGGTAGGCCGCTATTTCAGTATCCATTTCGACCCTTGCAGGCGCCAGGCCCGCTGCAAAAAGTCTTTGCAACGCCTGCTTGGATTGATGGGTCACGATCGCCGCTTTGCCAACCGCAGGCCCCAAGGCCTCCCAAACCCTTTCGGCCGGCAGCGGCGAGCCGAGGCGGACAACCTGGGCATCGCCACCCAGGGCAACCGCCAGGGCATCGGCCGGCGCCCGCGGGCTTTTGGGGTCGCCGCTTATCCTGAGAGTTAGCCGGGACGAGGTGGCCATTTCTTTTGCAAGAAGCTCTAGCCCCCCTTCGGTCGTCACTTCGCTCGTCCTTGCTTCAAATCCTGGGGTGGCTGCCCCGGCCTCGGGATGCTCCGCCACAAGCCGGTCATAGAGGACTTTGAATTCCAGATCGTCAAAAAGTTTGCGGATTTGGGTGAAATTCCAGTCCCCCACTTTCAAGCTGCTTGAATCAACCGTGAGTTGGGCTAGGTCAACGCCTTGGTTCGCAAGATCAGCGGATGTGCGGAACCGAAAAAACTCCCGGTTTGTCAAAAGGCGTTCCTCGGACTCGGCGAGGCTCGCAGCCAGCTTGGGTTTTAGATCATTCAGGTGCCCAAAAATTTCCTCCAGAGTCCCGTAAGTCTGAATCAATTTCGCCGCCGTCTTCTCGCCGACTCCGACAACGCCTGCGATATTGTCGGATGGGTCCCCCCTAAGCGCTGCGTAGTCAAGGTAGCGCTCCGGCCCGAATCCGTACCTTTCGTTAACCGCCGCTTCGTCATACAACACCGTGTCGGAAACTCCCCTGCGGTTCATCAATAAATGGACGGTCGGCCCAACCATTTGAAAGAAGTCCCGGTCGGCCGTGACCACGATTATTTGATGTCCCTGCTCTGCCAACTGTCCGCCGAGCACATAAATCAAGTCGTCGGCCTCGATACCGGAAACCTCGAATCGCCTGATCCCCAAAACGTCGAGAACTTCATGGATGAGGCCCATTTGCTGCCGGAACTCATCGGGGGCCGAGGTCCTTTGCGCCTTGTATTCGGGGCGAATAGCGGTCCGCTCGGCAGGGGCCCCTTTGTCGAAAGCCACGGCAACATAGTTGGTTTTGTGATCCTGCAGAGCCTTGATGAGCATGCCCGTGAACCCGTAAACGGCGTTGGTCACCTGGCCGCTTGTAGTGCGAAGATCCGGCGGGAGAGCGTAAAACGCCCTATAGGCCAGGGAATGTCCATCCAGCAACAGAATTTTCTGACCGGTGCTCACGTTCCACCGACTATATTAGAGGGGCGTTAAACAAGTGAGATGCTTTTGAACTAATTTGGTAAGCACCTGATTTTGGTAAGCAAAGGAGTTTGTTCGTTGAGTGAAGCTGTATCGAATCACCCGGTGGGCCTTTACCGCCCTCAATATGAACGCGACGCTTGCGGTATCGGCTTTGTCGCCGACGTCGAAGGACGCTCAAGCCGGGCGACGGTCGAAACGGCGCTTTACTCACTGTGCCGGGTCCGCCACCGTGGGGCTTTAGCCGCCGATTTGAAATCCGGCGACGGCGCTGGAATCCTTGTTCCCATACCCAAGGATTTTTTCAAAACGGAAACGGGCGCAGGCTCGATCGAAGCCGACACCCTAGGCATAGCAATGTGCTTTGTTTGGCCTCCGAGTGAGCAACGTCATCGAAAGATTGTTGAGCAGGCCTGCCGCCAAGAAGGCATCGATGCCCCGATTTGGCGAACGGTGCCTACCCAAGATTCGGCCCTCGGTGCGAGAGCCCTGGAATCCAAGCCCCTCATCGAACAGGCGGTTCTTGTAAAACCCATCGGCGCCGGCCCCGAGGAGTCGGAGCAACTAGCCGTCAGGGCCCGCAAACGCGCCGAAAAAGCCTGCCAGGCGGAAGCCGTCAACGCGTACTTCCCCTCTTTCTCTTTCCGCACCGTCACCTACAAGGCGCTCTCGGTCGCCGACCATTTGTCAATGTTTTATCCAGACCTTGACGACGCCGGCTTCGCCGCTCCCTTTGCAATGTTCCACCAAAGGTTCTCGACGAACACCTCACCAACCTGGGAACGAGCGCAGCCCTTCAGAATGTCCTGCCACAACGGAGAAATCAACACAATTCAAGGCAACGTGAACCGGATGCGCGCCCGCGAAGGGCGGCTCGGAAAGCGCAACCTCTCCGACGAAGACCTACTCCGGCCGGTAATAGATGAACAGGGATCAGACTCGGGAATGCTCGATAACGTCTTGGAATTGCTGAATGTAGAGGGACGCGACGTCAGGCACTCCATGGCGATGATGCTTCCGGCCGCTTGGGAAAACCAGGATGGACTCGACGAGGAGCTAAGGGATTTTTATCGCTACCATGCGTGCCTTATGGAGGCCTGGGATGGTCCGGCGGGAGTCATCTTTACCGACGGCGTAAAGATTGGCGCGGCTCTCGACCGCAACGGGCTGCGGCCGCTGAGATATTCGGTCTGCGAAGACGGCATGATCGCCTGTGGCTCGGAAGCCGGCTCGATTTACACCAGGGGCCACGGCAAGGTCCGGCGGGGCAAGCTCGGCCCCGGGCAAATGATATGCGTAGACCCCCAAGACGGCGGCTTCGAAGAGGATCCGGTCGCCAAGCGTCTAGCCGGGCACAAACCCTACGGACAATGGCTGGCGGATCACCTCGAGCCCGGCCCCAACATCATTGAGCCCAGTTTAGAAATTCCTTCGGACATAGTTTCGAGGCAAATTGCGAATGGATTCACAAGAGAGGAATTCACGACAATAATTCGCCCAATGGCCAGCAATGGGCATGAGCCCACGTCGTCGATGGGAGACGACACCGCTCTGGCCCCGCTGGCCGAACGCACAAGGCCTCTGTATAACTATTTCAAGCAACGTTTTGCGCAGGTAACCAACCCCCCGATCGATTCGCTCCGGGAACGCTCGGTCATGAGTATCAGAACGTTGGTCGGTCCGCGCGATCCGATTCTTTGGGAGCGCCCTGAAGCTGCCGGCCTGGTCGAACTCGACAGCTTTGTTCTTTTTGGTCCCCTGGGCGATATCCGCATTGACGCTACTTTTCCTGTGGCCGAAGGCCTTGCCGGACTCGAAAATTCGCTTAACCGCATTTGCGAAGAAGCCGCTCAAGCCGCCCGGACGGGCAGCCACATCATCGTTGTAACCGATGGGAATATTTCCGCTGAGCGGGCGCCCATTCCAATGCTGTTGGCGGTCAGCGCCATTCATCAGCACTTGATCCGTTGCGGCGACCGTACCCGCAGCGGCTTGGTAGTAGAAACCGACGAAGCTCGCGAGGCTCATCACTTCGCGTGCCTGCTGGGTTATGGCGCCGAGGCGATCTTTCCCAGATTGGCGTTGGCCTCAATCTCAGACCTGGTTGGGCGAAATCGCCTGGGCGAGGACATCTCGGTGACCGAGGCGCTTATTCGGTTCAGGGCGGCAATCGAAGAAGGCGTTTTGAAGATCATGTCGAAGATGGGAATCTCGCCCACCGAGTCCTACCGCGGTGCCCAGATCTTCGATGCGATAGGAATCGGCGCCGCGGTCATCGACAAGTACTTCACCGGAACTCCTTCGCCCATGGAAGGTATCGGCCTCGAAGAAATCGCTGAGGATGTTCTTATTCGCCACGCTGCCGCTTACGGCGAAAAGCCCCGGCTCGATAACCCGGGCTTTTTGAAGTTTCATTCGAAGGGCGAATACCACGCCACCAACCCCCAGGTCGTCGACGCCTTGCACGAGGCCGTCAAGACAACGGATTGGGAAAGTTACCACCGCTTCGCCGCGCTTGTTGAGGAAAGGCCGCCCACAGAGCCCCGAGATCTCCTTGAGTTCAAGATGGCTGCCTCGCCTGTTCCCCTCGATGAGGTTGAGCCGGTCGAAGCCATTACGGCCAGATTTTCAACCGGGGCCATAAGCCACGGCGCCATCGGAGCGGAAGCGCACGAGACGCTGGCAATCGCCTTGAACAGCGTCGGCGGAAAAGCCAACAGCGGTGAAGGCGGCGAAGATCCCTCGCGCTACCTGGATGAAAGGCGATGCAAGATTAAGCAGGTGGCCTCCGGCCGCTTCGGGGTAACTCCGCAATACGCTTCTTTCGCCGAAGAACTACAGATAAAAATGGCCCAGGGATCCAAGCCCGGCGAGGGGGGCCAGCTACCGGGCCATAAAGTGAGCGATGAGATTGCGCGCCTAAGGCATACACAGCCCGGCGTAGCGCTTATTTCTCCTCCGCCGCACCATGACATTTACTCGATCGAGGATTTGGCTCAACTGATCTTTGATCTAAAGCAAGTGAATCCCACAGCGGCAGTCTCGGTCAAACTCGTAGCCGAGGCGGGCGTGGGCACCATCGCTGCGGGTGTAGCCAAAGCTCTTGCCGACGTTGTTCAAATCTCCGGGTGGGACGGTGGAACCGGCGCCAGCCCGCTTTCGAGTATTAAAAACGCCGGCCTTCCCTGGGAGCTGGGAATCGCCGAAACGCAGCAGACACTCATGGCCAACGGCCTTCGTGAGCGTGTTCGGGTGCGCGTGGATGGCGGCCTGAAGAGCGGCCGGGACGTGATGATGGCGGCTTTGCTGGGCGCCGATGAATACTCATTCGGCACATCGCTGTTGCTAGCCGAAGGCTGCATCATGGTGCGGGCCTGCCACCGTGACACATGCCCGGTTGGTATTGCCACGCAACGCAAGGATCTTCGCGCCAAGTTCGCCGGAACCCCGGAACAGGTGGCTCAATATTTACTCTTTGTGGCTGAAGAGTGCCGGCGCATTTTGGCCTCGCTTGGTGTCAGGTCGCTCGACGAAGCAATCGGCGCGACAAACCTACTGATCCCTCGAAAGCTGGAATCACCGAGAGCAAACATGCTCGCCCTTGGGCCAATGCTCGCAGCCGAAGAAGGCATAAGACATTTCGTTAAGGCAGATCCGATTCAAAAGCCGCGCTCGGACTTGGGGGACCGCATTTGCAGCGACGCTCTGGGGCCAATTCTTGCGGGCGAAACCATAGAGCTTTCCTATGATGTTCAAAACAGCGACCGTACCTTGGGCGCCCGGCTCGGCGGCGCCATCGCTCACGAGTTCGGCGCCAACCCGCCCCCTGGGCGGGCCACCGTTTCGTTTGACGGCGAGGCGGGCCAAAGCTTTGGAGCATTTTTAAGCAGCGGCGTTACGTTCCGGTTGACGGGCGAGGCGAACGACTACGTCGGCAAAGCAATGGGCGGCGGAAGAATAGTAATCATCCCGCCGGCCGACGACGCCGGCGAGCCCTACCTCATCGGCAACACCGTGCTTTACGGCGCCACCGGAGGCGAGCTTTTTTGTGCGGGCAGGGCCGGCGAAAGATTCGCCATTCGCAATTCCGGCGCCGTGGCCGTTGTGGAGGGCGTCGGCGATCATGGTTGCGAGTACATGACCGGCGGCACGGTTGTGGTGCTCGGCCCCACCGGCTGGAATATGGGAGCCGGCATGACCGGCGGAGAGGCCTATGTCTGGGACCCCGAGCGATACTTGCCGGCCAGGGTCAATCCCGAGCTTGTGGACCTTCACCGCCCCGACGAGGCGTTTCAAGAATTTTTGAGGGCCCTCATCACGACGCACGCTGCCGAGACCGGCTCCGTTCGAGCTAAGACCATCTTAGAAAACTGGGAAACACACGGCCCACAATTCTGGCGGGTAGCGCCCAAGGCGGAAGTCGCCCGGATCGAAAGCGCCCACGAGGGCTCGGTCAGGACGGAAAAGGCTTAGCTCCGCCAACTAGTGGCGCCAGGAGCTTTTTAGGGGCGCTTTTCCCTGAGAGCGATGGTGCAGGTAGCGAATGCTGTGAGCACGCCAGAGTCGTCGGAGATTCGGATCTCCCACACCGAAAGAGTCTTTCCGGACTGAAGGGGCGTACCCACCCCGGTGACCCAGCCCTCGCCGGCAGGCCGCAGATGGTTCACTTTGATGTCCACGCCAAGAGTAATTTTGTCCGGGTTTTTCAGCCAGGCGCCCACCGAGGCTATGGTTTCGGCTAAGGCGGCTGAGGCCCCGCCGTGCAAGAGTCCTATTGACTGGGTATTGCCCTCAACGGGAATCCGGGCGACCACGCGCTCAGGAGTCGCATCCTGAATCTCCATGCCCATCTTGTCCATGAGAGCCCCGGCCCCCCTCATGACAACATCCTCAGGGTTCATCTGGCTTTCTTCCGGCATTCAGGCAGTCTATTGGATAGCCCCCATGTATTCAGCCAGGCGGTATTCAGCCAGGTGGTATTTAGCCCGGGCCTCCCATGCAAAAGGGGCCCTTGCGGGCCCCTTTTGACGGCGAAGTCTGAAAGCTAGGCCTTGATGAAGGGCCCGGCTGCCGCTAGGACTTCACTTTTCGTCTTAGCGGTTTCCTGGGCGCCCATGTACACGCCACCCTCGGCTTCGAGCTCCAACAGGTTGCCTATTACGGCTGCGTGCCTTGCCTCGACACCGAAAATTCCGGCTGCTGCCTGGAGCACTTCCTTGTTCTCGATGAATCCAGCCGCCCCTAGATAGGCTGAGACTCCGAGATTCTCGAACACGTGGGCCGTGGTCAAAAAGCTCTTACGGTCCTTGAAGGAGTCCTTGAAATCAACTCCGGGGGCGGTAACAGGAGTTCCCCCCAACTTGGTGACCGTCGCTTTAATTGCCGACACGTGCGCGTCCTCGTCGGCGCCGACTTTCTTGAGGTATTCCTTCTCTTTACCGCTCAGCAAGTTCTTGTCGTTGCCTTGCTTGTAGAACGCCGACTCCAGGTACTCAAGGGTCAGCGCGTAATTCAGAACATCGATGTCGCTGGTGAAGTCAGCCGAACCTCCGGAGCCTGGGTCTGCGCTCTGTGCAAACAACCAGCGAGGACCGGCGAGCATCTCCATAGCCATCGTGGCCGGAACGCTGGCCACGCTGCCCCTAATAAAATCTCTTCGGGTAAGTCCCATTGAATTTTCTCCTTAACTCTTAATGAATGGTGTGGCTGCTGCGAGAACTTCGTCCATGGTCTTGGTTGTCTCAACCGGGCTTGGGAACGGATCGCCGCCGGTCAAGTCTTGCAAGATTGCAGCGTGCCTTGATTCAACGCCTGCGATTGAGGCGGCGGCCGCGAGAAGCTCCTTGGTCTCAATTTTCGTGACCTGGCCGTGGTAGGCGCTGACCCCTAGTTCCTCGAAGGTTACTGCCGTCTCGAGGAATTTTGCCTTGTCCGTGAAGGTACCTTCGGGAAAGACAAAAGTAGGCTTTGCCACGGGCTTGCCGCCGACCTTCTTGACCGTTGCAATTAGGGCATCGACGTGCGCCTTCTCGTGAGCGGCAATGGGCTCGATAAGTGCCTTTTCTCTGCCCGAAAGAACGCTGCCTGAGACTCCCTTGGTGTAGAACTCCGATTCGAGGTATTCGAGCGTCAACGCGTAATTCAAAATCGGGGTGTCCACATTCTCGGCCATCTTTGAAGGCGATGCGTCTGTGGGGTCGTCTTCTCCTGGGGTTGTGGTGCTCTTGCATCCTGCCATTACCAACGTGCCGCCAACACCAACGATTCCCGCGTACTTCAAGAAATTGCGGCGATCTACTTCTTTGTCAAACTTTATGACCGGTTTTCCATCGAAGAGCTTGCTTTCAAGCTCACCTGCGTTTCTGTTTGCCACTAGCGCCTCCTTTGGCGTTGTACCTACGAATTCCGTGCAGAAAGCGCGGAACATCAAGTGCTTTGCGAACCTGGTGCCCCTACGCCCACAACTGCCCTGCCTAAACAGCCGCTCAAATGAGCTTCCTTAGGTTCTACCCCTCTTGATGGTACTTAAACCACAATCTTGCAGTGCTCATCAGCTAGGGCCGGAAGTCTTTGTCAGCGACCTTCTGCAATCCATTCGGGGCACACGGTCATTTGGATGGGTATTGGACGGCATTTTCGCTACCGAGTAGCGTGACTCCATGAAAGTCTTCTCCAAACGCAAGAACAGCGCCGGCAATCTCCCCGGCGCTGCGGTGCCAGAAATGACCCTGATAGACCATCTTGAAGAGCTGCGAAGCCGCCTCTTCAAGATTGTGGTGGCCTTCGTTTTGGGGTCTGTCGCCGCTTGGTTTTTGTACGATCCGATTTTGGCGCTTCTCATCAAACCTCTAAAAGGCCTCCCAGGGGCCGGCGAGGTAATCAGCCGGGGCAAATTGGTTGTGATGGCCCCGACCGAAGCCTTCTTCATCCGGATCAAGATCACCGCCTTCTCAGGCTTCGTGGTGGCGCTGCCGGTTATTTTGTGGCAATTGTGGCGCTTTGTAACGCCGGGGCTTCACCGAAAAGAAAAACGCTACGTAATTCCGTTCGTCTTCGTTTCGATGGCACTTTTCGTGGCGGGAATTTGGCTCGCATTTTTCTCGCTTCCCAAGGCCCTGCAACTGCTGACCAGCTTCGGCGGAACCGATATTGTTCTGGTCCCCCGGGCCTCGGAATACCTGTCGTTCATGATGCTGATGATCGCCGCTTTCGGTATCTCTTTTGAATTCCCGATCGTACTGATTGGGCTTGTAATGGCCGGAGTTTTAACTAGCCAGTCGCTGCGCAAGGGCCGGCAAATAGCGTGGGTGATCATCTTGATTGTTTCGGCGGTCATTACTCCGACCACCGACCCTATAACAATGCTGATGATGGGAGTGCCGATGCTGTTTCTTTACGAGGCGACAATCTTGACCGCACGTTTGATGAAAAAGTGACCTCTCACGTAATTCCAGGGCCCAGGTTAAAATCAACGGATGCCAAAAAAGTTTGCTTTGATTTTGCTCGTAGTTCTCGCGATGGCAGCCTGCTCAAGCTCTCCCGAGCCGGCGCCTACGACTGAACCCAAGCCGGCGGCGGTTAAACCTGACAAAAAACCTGCGGAATCATGCCCGCCGGGCACCGGACCCATCGCTATTTCCGCTACGGAAGCTACTTTTGACAAGAAATGTCTGGCTTCCAAGGCCGGTGAAAAATTCACCGTAGTTTTGAACAACACCGATGCCTTTGGGCACAATTTTGCGATTCTCGAAAAGAGCGGCGGCAATCACTTGTTCACCGGCACGGCCTCAAACGGACCGACAACAACTACCTATGAAATACCCTCCCTGTCAAAGGGCACCTACCTCTTCCAATGCGACTTCCATCCCTTCGTAATGCAAGGCCCCTTCATAGTCAGCTAAACCGAAGCTGCGCACCGCTTATCTCGACCGGGCGGCCGCGGGTGACCGGCCGGTGAATGTCCAGGCTCCCGCTTTGGACTGGTACAGCCAAACAACCAGAGACTTGAGGTCGCCCTTTTCGTCGTACTCGTAGTCTTTTGAGTCGCCGAGGAAACTCCGATTAAAGCGTAAAAATTCGATAAGCTCTTTGGGCTTGGGCTCAACTTCTTCGATCGCTTCAAGCAGCATCGAGGCACCCTCGTACGCCTCAAGGGCTAAGGGGGGAGGCTTAGAGCCAAACCTGGCGCGATAACGAGCCCGGAAATCAGCTCCGCCCCTATCGGCGGGATCCGCAATGGGCGAACTGGTGATAACTCCATCGGCGACTCCCGAGGGCTTGGCCTGCAAAATTCCGGGCGAAACAACAATGGGTCCTTTGTAGCCGGCCTTTCTTGATTCCTCTATGAACCTTGCGCCCAGGCCCCCTTCTCCCGCGAAAACCAAAATCATCGGAGGGTCAAAAGCGATAGAACCGGCAAGGCCCTCAAGGTCGGTCTTTGGGTTGATGCGCTCGAACCGCGGGATAGGCCGCTTGGCTGTGTCGAAGGCCGATTTTAAGCCCGCGCTGAAATCGTTTCCGACCGGGGTTTCGTCATGCATAACCAGGGCCGGTCCAGCCGGGAAGGTTCGATTGGCGTAAAGCCCCAGGGCCTTGCCTTGCTGAACGGCGGGGGCCACGAGGCGGCGGAAACTTTTGGCGCCGGGAGGGGCTTCACCACCGGTCGAAGTGGTTAAGAAAGGAATTCCTGCCTTATCCAGGACCAGCGCCGCCGCCTGGGAGCCTGCATCGCTCAATTCCCCGACGACCCCGATTAGGCGTTCAGTTTTCGAAACCTGGTCGGCGCCCCTGGCAGCATCGGGCGCAGACCCGTCGATCGTCTCCGCCTTGAGGCTTACCCGGTAAGTAGAGTCGGCGTGCCGGTTGTACTCTTCGACCGCCAGCTCGGCCCCCTTTTTTCCTCCGGAAGAAGTCTTGGGCGCCGAATCGCCGAGAAACCCTAGAGCCAGGCCTTGCCTGCCTGCCGCAGGGGCAACAGGGGCGGATCCGCAGGCAGCGGACGCCAGAACCACTGCGATGGCTGCAGCCATTGTTAACCTTTTCACGGTCTCAAGATATCAGGATGCGCCTTGGGCCCCGGGCAGAACTCTGCGGCAAATCCCCCAAACGGGGGGCACCTAGGCGAGGGGCGAAAATCTTCCTAAAAATATATGCCTATTGGGTAGCTCAAGGTGTACAATTGGCTAGCTAAAACCGCGTGCAGCGCTCGCCTGCAAGGTGACCGCCTAATTTGATTTCTTATATCCACAGGAGGAAATGCCCAATGCCACATTCAACCAAGCTGGTGTCTAACGCCAACGCCGGACGAATTCTACTTCTGATCGCAATGTTGGCCTCGGTTGCCGCGTTTGCGGTTAGCGCGACCGCGGCGGACACATGCCCGGTGACGGCCACGATTTTGGGAACCGACGGTGATGACAACCTTGTCGGGACTTCCGGTGACGACTTGATCAACGGCGGCGGCGGGAACGACAGAATCGAGGGCGGCGACGGGAACGACACCATCTGCGGTGGCGCCGGGAATGACAGAATCGAGGGCGACGACGGGAACGACACCATTTTCGGCGGTGCGGGCGACGATCGTCTTGAAGGCGGTGCGGGCGACGATACCGCCGACGGTGGCACCGGGAATGACAAAATCGACGGTGGCGACGGCAATGACACGATTTTGGGCGACGCAGGCGACGACAAGCTCAAAGGTAGAAACGGCATCGACAACATCGCCGGTGGCGACGGGAATGACAAGATCCATGGTGGAGACGGTAACGACATCCTCGCTGGCGACGCCGGGGAAGACCGGATCAAAGGTGGCGACGGGCAAGACGTCGTTGACGGAGGAGCCGGCAACGACAGGATAAGAACCCGAGACAACGAGGTTGACAACGTTAACGGAGGCGCCGGCGACGACAAGTGTCGTGTCGACGACATCGACACGCCCGTGGCCAGCTGCGAACTCTAACCAGCGCCTTATCGTCCAAACTATGTTTGGCCATTTTTGGCGCACTGGCTATCCTTTGGGCCACGGCAGTGGCTCAAGCGGTGGACGGCCAGGCATTTGAACGAACTCCAGAATCGGGGCCTCGCGGTACCCGTATAAGCACAAAAGGCACCTGCGAAAGCGTGGACGGCAGGTCCGGCCAGACGATCGCACTATTCGTCCAAAGAACCTCAGACGCTTCAGTCATTGCGGCCGGAGAATTTGATGTTCTGTCAAATGGGTACTGGAGCGGCAAAGTAACAATCCCCAAGATCGATTCCCTGGGCAGGCAGGTCGAGCCCGGCGATTACGTCATGCGGGCGGACTGTGAGTTTGGCGATGACTATTTCGAGGCGGAATTCACCTACGCCGACCAAATTTTTACCGTAACCCCAGGTGACATACCGGGCTGTGAGAATTCATGCGATCTAGGCCCCAGCTTTGTCGACTGCGCCAACAACGGTGCTTGCGAAGCAGGTTCCTCGGCCCCCGGAAACAACCCGGGCGCCTCGCAATCGCCAAAGCAAGCTGCGGCAAGCGTAGCGGCGAAGGCCGACGCTACGAAGACCGCCAATGGCACACCCGTCGCGAATGCGCCGGGGACGGCCGGGAGCACCGTGGCCCCACCAGACGCGGTCTTATCAGCAGGGGAACTGCCGGTAATCCAACTAGCCGGCGGAGATTCTGAGGACCCTAAAACCGACACCGCGCAAAGCCCCGCAGAGCCATCCTCGTTGGCGATCAAACAAACCGGGTCTCGCGCAAAAGCGACAGCAGCAGGCCTGGCCCTAGCAGTAACGGCCCTGCTCGCTTTTTCCCTCGTTAGAAGAGCCCGAAAAGCCGTTTAGGGCCTGACTTCGATTCCCAAGTATTCCGGAGTGCCGGGGGGGGGAATCGAACCCCCCCAAGTATTCCGGAGTGCCGGGGGGGGAATCGAACCTTCCCAAGTATTCCGGAGTGCCGGGGGGGGAATCGAACCCCCCTAAGTATTCCGGAGTGCCGGGGGGGGGAATCGAACCCCCATGGGCTTGCACCCAATGGTGTTTGAGACCATCGCGTCTACCGTTCCGCCACCCCGGCCTTAGGCGAGTTTACAGGCCCAGACCTCCGCTTCGGAAGACGCAGGCCTGGTCGGGGTACAAGCAGGCGGCTAGGACGGGATATGGCGCGGAAAGCTCGGGTTGGTTTCTGTACAGGTTAGTTTTAGGACTCCCGGGCTTGTTTGGACTTGCGGTATGCACCCTACTAACGGCAGCCGGAGGAATTTCAGGGGGGGCACCTTAACGGTGACCGGCAGTGAGCCGGACGTCTTAAACCTCAGGGATCCCGGGCCCGTTGCACTTATCATGCCTTTCACCCGGAAGCCGGGCCCTGCCACGGTTACTCCGCCGGCATCGAAGATGAAATTGAAGCCGCGGGGAAGGACTTTCGAGACTTCCTCCTGCCTAATAGCGACCGAAACCTCAATGCTGTCAATTGAAGAGACCACGACTTTTTGCTGCGAGAGCGAAGCGCCGCGGTCCACACGGATCCCATTAAGGACGGCCTCGACCCTATCGGCCGTAACCGGGCCGAGAGGCACCCTATCGCTTGCGATTGTCGCACGGCGGATTGTGCTGTCCGTCAGCAGGTCCAGAACCAGCGGTTTGCTCAAGCTCACTTGGGGGTCGGTAATTAATGGCTCCCGCTCTTCGATGTAGCCGGCCATCCTTTCTTCCGCGTAAGCCCCCGCAAGCATTTCTGCGCCTATGTAGGCGACTAATACCAAGGCAACGGAAAACAAAAGCAAGCGCTTTAGCATCTAGAAGTCATGTGAATATCAAGGCGTCACGGAATCCAGTGATACCCGTATCTGCTTGGACAAGGCCACGGCGCCGTCCAGGTCTCCCGCCAGAACAAGTTTGACGATTGCGCTGCCAACTATTACCCCGTCCGCGTAAATTGCAGCCTGGGCTGCTTGATCGCCGCTCGATATGCCTATCCCCAGCAGAACCGGCGCGCTCGCGTGATGCTTGATTTTGGCAACCACCTCCTCGGCGGCCGCGGCCAGCTCAATCTGTTCGCCCGTCACGCCGAGCCTGGAGACCGCGTAAATCCACCCTTGGGACTTCTTGGCCAGCATCGCCGCACGCTCCGGCGGAGTGCTTGGGGCGATCATTTGAATATGAGCGATGGATTTGCGCCGCAGCGCAGAATCCAGATCGCCGGATTCTTCGAATGGCAAGTCCGGAACAATCACTCCCTGAATTCCGGCATCGCTCATTGTTGCTGCGAACTTCGGAATCGTCAGGTGGTGAACTGGATTAAAGTACGTCATCACAACCGCAGGGACCGACGACTCCCGCAGGGCCTCGGCGACCAATTTGAGGCAACTCGGCAGCGTCACGCCTAAGGCCAGAGCCCTTTGGGACGATTCCTGAATTATCGGACCATCCATGATTGGGTCCGAGAATGGAACTCCAACCTCAATCGCGTCTGCGCACCACGACAACTCTGAGAACAAATCTATGAATGCCTGCGGCGATGGGAGTCCGGCCGTCAGATACGGCACGAAAAGTTTCCTACCCTTTGCGACCTTAGCCTTCAATTGCTGCTCGAGTGGGCTCTTCAACGAACTCCCAGGGCCCGGGCGGCTATTTCAACGTCCTTGTCTCCCCGCCCGGAAAGACAAACGAGAACATCTTTGCCTTCACCCAACTCTGCGGCCAGGTCCACCGCGCGAGCAAGAGCATGAGCAGGTTCGAGGGCAGGGAGAATGCCCTCGGTCCGGGCCAGGGCCTGAAATGCAGCAAGGGCCTCATCGTCGGTGGCGGTCAGGTAGTCAACCCGGCCCGAGTCCTTCAGTTGCGAGTGCTCCGGCCCAACACCCGGATAATCGAGGCCGGCCGATATCGAGTGAGCAGGGGAAATTTGGCCGTCGGAATCCTGCAGAAGATATGAGCGCGCTCCGTGCAAAACTCCGGGAGAACCTTCCGTCAAGGTCGCGCTGTGGCGATCCTCAGAAAGATCTTCCCCTGCTGCTTCGACCCCGTAAATGGCTACCTTTCTATCTTTAAGGAAAGCCCGAAACATTCCTATCGCGTTCGAGCCGCCACCGACGCACGCGACCACAGCTTCGGGGAGCTTGCCATTCGTTTCCAAAAACTGAGCCCGCGCCTCGTTGCCTATGACGCTCTGAAAGTCTGCAACCAGGGCCGGAAAAGGGTGAGGGCCCACTACCGATCCGATCACGTAATGGGTTGTGGCGACGTTGGTTACCCAATCTCTCAGCGCTTCGTTTATAGCGTCCTTCAATGTTTGTGTCCCCGCCCGGACCGGCACCACTTCGGCCCCCAGCAGTTTCATTCGGGCCACGTTTAGAGCTTGGCGCCGAGTATCCTCGCTGCCCATGTAAACGACACATGGGATTCCAAACCACGCAGCGGCCGTAGCCGTCGCGACGCCGTGCTGGCCCGCGCCGGTTTCGGCGATTACGCGCTGTTTGCCCATTTGTTTTGTCAGTAGAAGCTGGCCGATTGTGTTGTTGATTTTGTGTGCACCGGTAAACGCCGCGTCCTCGCGTTTCAGCCAGATTCGCGCGCCCCCGGTTTCCTCCGACAGGCGCGATGCGAGGTACAAAGGAGTCGGCCGTCCGGCAATTTCACGATACAGACGAGCCAATTCGCTGAGGAACGCCTTGTCCTTGAACGCTGCCAGCCGGGCCTTGTCCAGGTCCAGCAATGCCGGCATCAGCGCCTCGGGAACGAACTGTCCCCCGTACTCGCCAAACCGACCCCTCTCGTCGGGCGCCGCCAGGGCTTTTCGCGCCCTCGCAGCTGCTTTTGTCGCTTTAGCCATTGCCGGCCGCCTGGCCGTCGGTCTGGTGGCCGTCGGTCTCATAGTCGGTCCCGAGCAACTCTGCCATGGCACGTGCGGGATCTTCTGCGCGCATTAGCGCCTCGCCAACCAGAATGGCATCGACCTCCGCATTTTCTAGCTCTTCCACATCTTTTCTTGACTTTATGCCGCTCTCGGCGACCATCACCGTCTCGCGCGGAATTTCCCGTCGCAGCCTAATTGCGAGCGAGGTATCTACTTCGAAGGTTTTTAGATCGCGCTGATTTACTCCAATCACCTCAGGGTCCACTTCAAAGGCTCGCTCTAGCTCATATTCATCGTGCACCTCAATCAAGGGACAAAGCTCGTATGCGCACGCTGCCTCGAACAGTTCTTCGAACAACCCTTGATCGGGCAGAGCGGCCAGGATCAGTAGAGCTGCATCGGCGCCCGCCAGCCGGGCTTCGGCCATCTGGTAAACGTCAACGATGAAGTCCTTGCGAAGAATCGGAAGGGAACTGCCCGATCGAGCGCCGGCGATGTCTTCCAGGCTTCCGTGGAAAAATTCAGGCTCGGTCAGAACGGAAATGGCTCTTGCGCCTCCGGCCTCGTACGAAGCCGCGATTTCGGCAGGCTCGACGCCGGCGCGAATTTCCCCAGCCGAGGGCGACCAGCGCTTTATTTCGGCAATTACCGACATCCCTTCTAGCCGAAGCGCAGCCACAAAGTCGCGGGGTTTGGGAGTGTGAAAGGCATCACGGTCCAAATCGTTGAGCGATCGCTGCTTAATTTGACGCTCAACGCGGGCACGGGTCGAGCCCAGAATATTTTCCAGGAAACTGGTCACACGAAATCCTTTTCCCGGCGCTCGGCCATTGCCGCCGCGGTCAGGACTGCTCTTGCCTTATTCAGCGTTTCTTCCCACTCGGTCGCCGGATCGGAATCGGCTACTATTCCGGCCCCCACCTGAATGTGGCACATGCCGTCCAAAATATAGGCGGTACGCAAGGCAATGCAGGTGTCGAGGTTGCCGGAAAGATCAAAATACCCAACCACGCCCGCGTAGGGGCCGCGCCGGGTGGGCTCCAGCTCATCGATTATTTCCATCGCCCTTATCTTCGGTGCCCCCGAAACAGTACCTGCCGGAAAGGATGCGTAAAGGGCGTCCAAAGCAGTTTTACCGTCGGCCAGATGGCCCGCAACTTGCGAAACCATGTGCATCACGTGTGAATAACGCTCTACCTGCATCAGCTCTTCAACCTCCACACTGCCGAAGTCTGAGACCCTGCCAATATCGTTTCTGGCGAGGTCGACCAGCATCACGTGCTCGGCGCGCTCTTTTTCGTCATCAACGAATTCCTTTTCGATCTCAAGATCTTCTTCGTCGGTCCGGCCCCTCGGCCGCGTGCCCGCGATCGGGCGCTGTATGACTCTACGGTCGTGAACCTTGATCAACGGCTCCGGCGACGAGCCGAGCACGGTTATTTCCGGGTGGCTCAGATAAAACATGTACGGACTTGGATTCACAAGTCTAAGCATTCGGTACATTTCAAATGGATCATTATTGAGCGGAGTTGAGAAACGGTGGGCAACCACGACTTGAAAGATGTCACCGGCCAGCATGTGCTCCTTGGCCGCCTCAACTGCGCTCATGTATTCCTGCCTGGTCATGGTTGAAGGGGGAATCTCAGGGTCGACCGGCGTTAGGTCGAGCGGGTGATAGGGCAAGGGTTCCCCGAGTTTGGAAACGAGATCGTCGGTGCGTTCAACGGCAGCTTCATAGGTTTCCCCTCCAACTACATTTGCGACGACCGTGATCCTTTGGCGAAGATGATCGAAAGCCAGAACCGACCGGGGAAACATCAACATCATCTCGGGCGGATCCAGGTCCGCCGTGGTGGTTTGGGGCAGGTTCTCCAGGTAGTTCACCACGTCGTAGCCTAGATAACCGACGGTGCCGACGAATAGAGGCGGCAAGCCTTCAAGAACAGGGGCCGTCAGGCTGGCCAGCACCTCGCGCACCGCCTCCAGGGGATTCTTGCTTTGAATGTCGGCTGAAACTTCTCCGCTTAACCTCGTTTCGCCGCCGCGCGACGTCATCACTAAGAATGGGTCCAGGCCGATAAAGGAATAGCGGCCCCAGCGCTCCCCCTGTTCCACCGACTCCAGAAGAAACGAGGCTTTAACGCCCTTTACTGTCGAGCGACCCAGTTTCATGTAAGCCGAGACGGGAGTTTCCAGATCCGCCGCCACCTCACGCCAGATGGGCACAACCGAAAAGTTGCGCGCTAAGGATTCGAACTCACTTTTCGTGACCTTGTACTCAGAATGCTCGCTTGGAGCCAAGGAATTCGATTTAGGTTTCAGTTATAACTCGCGATAAAAGCAGGTGCGCTCACCGGTATGGCAGGCCGGCCCGGCGGGCCGAACCTTGACCAGCAAAACGTCGGCATCACAGTCAAAAAGGATTTGCTCCACCCGCTGTAGGTTGCCTGAAGTCGCGCCCTTGTTCCACAGCTCCTGGCGGCTCCGGCTCCAGAACCAGGTCGTCTTTTGGTCAAGGGTCAGCTGCAAGGACTCAGCGTTCATCCATGCGAGCATCAACACATCACCATTTTCGAAGTCTTGCACGATCGCGGGCACCAGCCCATTCGCATCCCATTTTAGATTCTGAACAGATTCGATCATCGAGGCTGCTGCCACTAAACTATGTCGATCATTCTTTGCAGTGCGAGGCGAGCGCGATCTGCAATCCGTCGTGGAACGGTTACCTCATAGACCATGTTTTCGAGGCTGTTCAGCAGATTGGCCGGAGTGTTTTTCTTCATGTACTGACAGATGGCAGCCTCGTTGGCTGCAATGAATTCTTTGTCCGGATTCGCCTTACGCAACCCGTGCAGCAGCCCGGTTTCAGTCGCGACGATGAACTGCGTTGCGTCGCTTACTTTGGCTCGCCGTTGCATGCCGGCGGTCCCCAGCATGAAGGTGCGTTCAGCGGGCAGGTCGCCCGTCGAAGCAAGATACAGGGCCTTGGAAGCACAGCCGCATTCAGGGTGGATATGAAGTTCGGCGCCTGGATGCTCGTTCAGCGTCTGAGTTATGTCGGAGGGCTCGATGCCTGCGTGAACATGGCACTCCCCCATCCAAATGTTTAGCTTGCGCCCAGTCATTCTCTCGAGGTGCGCCCCCAGAAACATATCGGGCAAGAAAAGGATCTCTTTGTCCCGAGGAATGGATTCGATGATTTTGGGCCCGTTTGCCGATGTACAGCAATAGTCCGACTCGGCTTTGACCTCCGCTGACGTATTTACGTAGGAAACTACCACCGCATCAGGGTGCTCTGCCTTCCAGGCACGAAGTTGCTCCCCGGTAATTGTCTCGGCGAGCGAACAGCCCGCCGCCGGATCTGGAATAAGCACCGTCTTATCGTAGGAAAGGATCTTGGCAGTCTCGGCCATAAAGTTCACGCCGCAAAAAACAATGACGTCGGCGGATGTTTCCGCCGCCTTGCGCGAAAGCTCCAGTGAGTCACCCACGATGTCGGCGACCTCTTGAATCCAGGGCACTTGATAGTTGTGGGCCAAAATCACCGCATTGCGCTTTACCGCAAGCGCCCTCACCCGCGCCGACCACTCCTCGAACGAGGCTAGTGGGGCGGCCCACTGAACAACGTCTTTGTCAACGATCGCCATACCCCATTGTACGGTTGAAGACTTCCCCTGGGCAGACTTAGTACACAATGCCTTGATGCACACTTTGGATCGAAGCGAGCTGGATGAACTCGTCCGCCGCGCATTGGCCGAGGATTTGGGCGATGCAGGCGACATCACCACCAAGCGAATAATTCGCATTGATCAGCCCGGAAAGGGCCGAATAGTCTGCAAGCAGGCTGGGATTCTTGCCGGCCGGCCGGTGGCCGACGCTGTATTCAACGCCGTGGATCGCTCCCTTGTGATCGAGTGGCTAGCCGAGGAAGGATCGGAAATACTCCCCGGTACCGACCTGGCGCTCCTGCATGGCCGGGCCAGAGCCATCTTTGCCGCAGAGCGTGTGGCCCTCAACTTCCTGCAGCACCTTTCCGGGGTCGCTACGGTCACAAGCAAATACGCTGAGCCCTGCTTGAAATACGGTGTGAAGTTGCTTTGCACTCGAAAGACCCTGCCGGGACTAAGAACAGTTGAACGCTACGCAGTCGCCGTGGGGGGCGGCCAGATGCACAGAGCAGGCCTTTTTGATGCCATCTTGATCAAGTCGAACCACTCAAAGCTGGCCGGTAGCCTCGGCGAGGCGGTGCGGAGAACCAAAGCCAACCCGAACCTGTCGGCTGAGGTCGAAGTGTCTGACATGGAAGGGCTGGAAGAAGCTATCGAGGCGGGAGCAGACAGCATCCTGCTCGACAACGCTGGGCTCGACTTGATCAAGAAAGTAGTTGCCCGCACTCGCGGGAATATCTACCTGGAAGTTTCCGGAGGCGTGAGCTTAAAAAATATCGCCGCCATCGCCCGCTTGAAGCCCGACGCGATCTCGGTAGGCGCACTCACGCACTCGGCCCCCTCGATTGACCTCGCACTGCACATGTTTACCTAACCACGGCACCACGGCGGCAGACCGCGCATTAACTCTACTTCGGCGGAATTGTGAGGACGCTGCCCACCTTTAGGGCGCTTGAGTCCACGTTGTTTGCTTCACCAATCTTGTTGGCTAGATTCGGCGTCCCATAGACCTTCTGCGATATGCCCCTCAAGGTGTCGCCGGATTTAACCGTGTACGTGGTCACTTGAGGCGAGGCGCCGGGCGACAGCGAGGCACCTGGACTCACACTCGCAGATGCAGATGCAGATGCAGAGGGTGAGGGCGAGGGCGAGGGCGAAGGCGAGGGCTTGGCTTTAAGGGTCTTGATTTCGGAGTTGGCCTGAGTCAGTTGCCGGTTTACGCGATCGAAGTCGCCCTTGGGGACCCCCGACGAAGTACAACGACCAAGAATGAAAGCAAGTTGAAGCGCGACCAGAAGCACCACCACCCGTCCCCACAGAATCCGGGACCCCTCTATCTGTAATCTATCCCTCAGCGACCCGGCGGGCTCGTAGTCCCGCCCCAGATCATCCTGATCGTCCATTGGCATTCCCATCCCGAAACAGACTCACCCGAAAAAGACTCATCTTGAGATATAAGACTATCGCGTTTTTCGCGAGTTCTTCAGCCTCGTACGTGGATTCCCTCGGCAATCATGTGCGCCTTCACCTGCCTGATGCTAAGACGACCAAAGTGAAATAGCGATGCTGCAAGCACAGCTTCGGCGCCGCCCGCCGTTATGGCCTGTGAAAAGTGCTCGACTACACCTGCCCCTCCAGAAGCGACAACCGGGACATTGACGGCGCCACTCACCGCTCTCAGCAACTCGATGTCGAACCCTTTTTGCGTCCCGTCACGATCCATCGAGGTCAGCAAGATCTCGCCTGCCCCGCGCTTTTCAGCCTCGGTGGCCCATTGAACGGCATCGAGGCCCGCAGCCCGGCGACCACCATGGGTGAAAACCTCCCAATGCTCCCCATCCCGGCGCGCATCGATTGCTACGACCATGCACTGGGCGCCAAATTCGTCGGCCCCTTCAGAAATTAACACCGGCCTTTCTACGGCGGAAGTATTGACGGCGACCTTGTCGGCCCCCGCTCTCAGCAAGCGCCTAATATCTGAAACGCTCCTGACTCCTCCACCGATTGTGAGGGGGATAAAAACTTGTTCGGCGGTTCGGTGCGCAATGTCCAGAATCGTGTCCCGGCCTTCATGGGATGCTGTGATGTCGAGGAAGACCAATTCATCCGCGCCCTCGGTCTCATACCAACCGGCCAGTTCCACCGGGTCGCCGGCATCGATGAGATCGACAAACTTGACACCTTTGACAACCCGGCCGGCATTCACATCCAGACAAGGGATCACCCGTTTGGCAAGCACTACCGGCCCACCCCTGTCGAGCAAGCCGCGAGCGCTGCCTCCAGCGAAACGTCGCCGGAGTACAAGGCACGCCCAACGACAACGCCTTCCAGACCCCGGGGCGCCAACCCGGCAAGGCTGGCGATATCTTCTGCCGCGCTAACCCCACCCGAGGCTATAACCGACATGCGCCCCCCCACTTCTGCCAGTACATCTTCAATTGCCTCAAGATTGGGCCCCGCCAGCGTGCCGTCGCGTGCAATGTCGGTAAACATCACACGCTTCGCGCCCAGCTCCGCGACGCTGCGGATCGTCTCCTTCCAGGAGCGGCCTGAGCTCGTTTTCCATCCTTCAACCTGAACGACGCTGCCCCGCGCGTCTATTGAAACAACCATTTGTTCAGAAAACTCCCTTACTGCCTCCGCTACGAATTCCGGCTCAAGTGATTTGGTCCCCACGCAAACCCTGGCGGCCCCTTTTTGGACCCAATCCGATATTCGCTCGACAGAACGAACTCCGCCGCCAACCTCCACCGGAATTGGCGAGGCCTTGATTACCGCCTCGATCGTGCGAGTGTTGTCATGGCCCGAACCGGTCGCCTGGTCCAAATCGACCACATGCAGCCAGCGCGCTCCGCCGGCGGCCCAGCCCAATGCTGTGGCCACCGGATCATCCTCATAGACCGTCATTTGCCCCATATCGCCCCTTGTGAGCCTGACCACTTTCCCCTCGACAATATCGATGGCGACGAAAACCTCGAAACTCAGTCGGGCGCTCCCAACGCACACCGCAACATCTCAATCCCGTCGGCACTCGATTTTTCTGGGTGAAATTGAACTCCGGCGACACTTTCAGCCTGGACCGCCGAAACAAAGTTGTTGCCGTAGTTGGTCAAGGCGCCGGCCATCGGCTTGTCGGTTGCGCACACGTAAGAGTGCACAAAGTAGAAACTGCGGCCGCTGAACTGCTCGAATAGCTCGGCCCCACCTATTGCTTCTATGGAGTTCCAGCCCATGTGAGGGATCTTTTGGCCTCCGTTTAGCTTTACGACTTTGCCGGGGATTATCCCCAATCCCTTCGCCGAGCCTTCTTCTGATTCGTCGAAAAGCAATTGCATGCCAAGGCATATTCCAAGGAGCGGCTTACCCGCCGTTGCCCAATCCAAAAGAAGGTCATCGAGGCCCCTATCCGCCAGGTTGCGCATTCCGGCCGCGAAATGTCCGACGCCGGGAAGAACCAGAAAGTCTGCTTTCTTAAGTTCAGCGGGGCTTTGGGCCAAAAAGCACTCGGCCCCCGCTCTTTCCAGCGCCTTGGACACGCTGGCAAGGTTGCCCGTGCCGTAGTCAACTACACCAACTTTCTTCCCCCCAGCCTTCTTCCCCGCCGACTTCAAAGAATGCCCTTGGTCGATGGAATTCTGCCCGCGGCGCGCGGGTTGATTTCGACCGCCGACAACAGTGCCTGGGCCACGGCCTTAAAAACCGCCTCGACTATGTGGTGGGAATTCTTGCCCGCCAACAGCTTGATGTGAAGCGTCATTCCCGCGGCCCTAGTCAGCGCCATGAAGAACTCTTCAGTCAGATCGGGATCGTAATTTCCTATGGCCTCGGCGGGGACGGGGACCTCGTAAGCGAGCAAAGGCCGTCCCGACAGATCCAAAGCAGCGCGAACCAAGGCTTCCTCCATCGGAACCGTCGCGGCGCCGTAACGACGGATTCCGCGCTTCTCACCCAGAGCCTCGGTCAACACCGCGCCCAGCACAAGCCCTGCGTCTTCAACCGTGTGGTGAGAGTCGATCTGCAGATCGCCTTCGGCGGTGACTTCAAGGTCAAACCCAGCGTGGCGGCCGAGCTGTTCGAGCATATGATCGAAAAATCCGACCCCGGTTGAGATCTCGGTAGTACCCGAGCCGTCCAGATTCAGCTTGACCGTAATGGAGGTCTCGTTTGTCTTCCGGGAAATTTGCGCCGACCTTTCTGAGGCGCCCGTTTTCAAGGGTTCGTCGCTCATCGATCTACCGCCTCAGCCGCAAGCGCATCAAGGAATTTCTCATTTTGCTCGGGTGTGCCTATCGACACTCGAAGACAATCCTCGCAACGGGGAACGTCAGAAAAGTCCCGGATCAAGATGCCTTGTTCCAACAAGCGCTGCCATACTTCGCCGGCCGGCTTGCTGGCGACTCTAAAGAGAATGAAATTGGCGTCGCTTGGAAAGGGTACGATTCCGGCCATCGTTGACAGCTCGCGAAATACTCTGGCTCGCTCGTGCTGGATGGTCTCGACGGTAGCCATAATCTCTTCTGCATGTGCCAGGGCGGCGAGCGCGGCAGCTTGGCTCAAGGCCGAAAGGTGATAAGGGAGCCGGACCTTTTGGATCTCTTCGATTATCCGCGCGCTTGCGATCAGGTAACCGAGTCGGGCACCCGCCAGCCGCCAAGATTTCGAAAAACTGCGCGTGACGACCAGGTTGTCGCATTCCTCAAGAAGTTGAATCGAGCTGTTCGGGGTATCGGAAAACTCGACATAGGCCTCGTCGAGAATCACCATTCCGCTAGCCGCCTTGCAGATGGACTGGATATCATCCGGCGAACAAGAATTGCCGGTCGGGTTATTTGGTGAACACAAGAACACGATATCGGGACGATGGGCAGCAATGGCATCGACGCAGGATTCAGCCGTTAGGGAGTAGTCGGGGTTCCGCCCGGCGCGCAGGTGCCTTGTGCCGCTGATCTTGGTTATGTGGGCGTGCATGCCGTAGGTAGGCTCGAAGGTCATGACCTTGCGCTCGGTCCCCCCGAAAGCCAGTAGCAGCTGCAACAAGATTTCATTCGATCCGTTGGCGAGCCAGACCCTTTCGGTCAGCGTGCCAACGTGAGCTGCCATCGCCTCGCGCACCGACGCGAAGTCTCGCTGCGGGTACCGGTTCAAATCCAGTTTTGCGACCCGTGCCTGTAGATCCCGCACGAAAGTCCCAGGTGGCGGGTAGGGGCTTTCGTTGGTGTTCAGTTTTACAGGGGCATCGAGTTGGGGCGCGCGGTAGGGGCTGAGATCGGCTAGGTCGGATCTCCCGCTCATGCGTTCGCGAAGTTCAGGGTCGGTCATCCGACTACTTTACTTCAGGGGGATTGGTTGCTCTGTTACCTGAGACGCGCTTGCACGGCCCCGGCGTGCAAAGGCAAGCCTTCAGTCTTAGCCAGAGTCTCGATGTGTGCGGCGGCCTGGGCAAGAGACTCCTTGGTGTGTTTGGTGACCGCGGTCGCCCTTTGGAAATGCGAGGTCCTGAGCCCCGAGGCCCACCGGCCCGCGCCGCCGGTCGGCAGAACATGATTCGTCCCGCCCAGGTAATCGCCGATGGAAACGGGCGTATAGGGCCCGACGAATATCGAACCCGCTGAGCGAAAGCGGTCGATATGTTTGCCTGCGCCATCGAAAATCAGTTCAAGATGCTCCGGCGCAAAGTCGTTTGCAAAGTCTACGGCTTGCTCAAGATCGCTGACCCAGACCGCCGAACAGCCGTCCTCTAAAGATGAGCGAAGCTGCGCTGACGCCCCCACTTCGCGGAGCAGGGCATCGACCGCCTGCCGTACTTGGGTTAGAGCCTGGTTGTTCCAACTCACTAAAACAAAGGCACCGCCGGGGCCATGCTCAGCTTGAGCCACCAGGTCGAAAGCAAGGATTCTCGGATCGACGAAACCGTCGGTCACAATCAAAATCTCGCTGGGGCCTGCGACCGAATCTATTCCGACGGTTCCCGCAACTTCTTTTTTCGCGAGGGCGACGTAGATGTTGCCGGGCCCGACTATCACGTCGGTCTTTCGAATTGACTCCGTTCCGTAGGCCATTGCTGCTATGGCTTGCGCGCCGCCGACCATGTAGATTTCCTCGATGCCCGCCACATGGGCGGCTGCCAGAGTCGGACCAGCGATTTTTCGGTTGCGGCCGGGCGGAACACAAAGCGCTACCTCTTTCACACCTGCGACCGCCGCTGGCGCCCCGGCCATCAGAACCGACGAGGGGTAGGCAGCCCTTCCTCCCGGAACATACATTCCTGCTCGCGGCACCGGGTGAACACGCTCACCCACCAGGCCGCCGCCGATCTCCGCTTCCCAGGGACCCAGCGATTGGCGCTCCGCGAAATCGTAAATTCTTTCGTAGGCCACCTCGAGCGCTTTGATCAAGTCCGGGTCGGCGGCATCGGCAGCCGCTTTCGTCGCTCCCTCCGGAACTCGAAGCTCCTTGAGCTTCACCCCGTCGAAGCGTTCGGTCAGCTCAAATAAGGCAGCGTCGCCCTCGTTTCGAACTTGCTCGATTATTTCTCTGACGGCCTCAAGGGGCTCGTCGTCAGTTGAAGGTCGAATGGGATCTGTTGGGCCACCGGACCGAAGGTCTACAAAGCGCATAATGGTAATGAGTCTATGCCCTGCTACCAGTGTGGAAAGGTCCAGACCGATCCGGCCAAAGGCGCCTCGCCCTGGGCCAGATTGGTCACGAACAAACAACAGGTGCTGCTATGTCCGGACTGCCAGCGCAACGATCCAGGCTGGGTAGAGCGAAGCGATAAGTGTCAGTCCTGCGGCAGCTCCCGCATAGCGATTGTGCTGAATTCAGTTGTGTGCCGAGCGTGCGGCAAAGATATTCCACGAGAGGCTCTGTGAGTTCCGAGTGCAAGGCGCGAGGTCCCGCCGCGTGCTGTGCACGCAAGGGGCCGATAAACACAGCAATCGGGGCTCACAGAGCCTCTCGTTACTCCACGAGAGCTGCTGGGCCTAGAACGGATTTGATTTCGGCGTAGAGGCCGCTGCGCTGCTCTACCGTGTAGCCGCCCCCTAGTTTCAGGATTGTGCTGCTTGCAGTACCCGCCAGGTGCAGCAACACGGGCGAGGGGCCCGGATGCGACGAAAGTACGGTTTTCAGCTCCTCGATGCGGCCGGGCGTGCAGTCCCCCGCAGGAATCTTGATCCTTAACGGTGAACCCTTTGCCGTGAAGTCGGGCCTTTTAAAGCGGTTTGCGGTCAGAATCGGGTGATCGTCGCGGATCTCGACCCTGCCCTTAATGAGCACGACCGTGTCCTCGACCAGCAGTGTTGGGTCGGTTTCCTCGACGGTCCTAGGCCAAATGTTCACTTCGACCGACGACTCCATGTCCTCAAGCATCGCATTCAGCCAAAGGTCGCCCTTCTTGGTGAACTTGCGAATGACTCGCGTGAGGATCCCTCCCACAGTTCTGATCGCGCCGTCGGAAGCTTCAGCCAGTTCCGAGATCTTGCATTCGGCCTGGTAAAGCAAAGCCGATTCAATTGCGGCCAGCGGATGTTCCGATACGTAGAACCCGAGCATCTCTTTTTCGGCCCTCAACAGCTCGGCTTTCGAGATTTCAATTCCGGTCAGAATCGACTGGAAGTTGCTGGCCGTGCGGGTGCTTGCAGGGTCGGACCCTCCGCCGAATAACGAAAACTGGCCGGCGTCTTCACTGCGACGCTCGGCGATAATTGCTTCAATCGATCTAGCCGCCTGTTCGGAGATACAAAGGCTCCCCGGATTCTTGGGGTCCGGCGTGAGCAGCGCGCAGCGCTCGACCTTTAGGCAGTCGAAGGCGCCTGCCCGTGCAAGGCTTTCCACAACCTTCTTGTTCAAGCAGCTCGGGTCGGCTTTCTTGCAGAAATCACCAAAACCGGTGAAGTCCCCTTTGGTTTCTCGAGCGGCGATGATCCGCTCTGCGACAGCTTCGCCCACATTTCTAATGGCGGAGAGGCCGAACAAGACCTGCTTCCCGCGAGGGGTAAAGTCCATGCCCGATTCGTTCACATTGGGCGGCAACACCTCGATGCCCAAAGTGCGGCACTCGGCCAGATAGATCGGCATCTTGTCGACTCGGTCTTTGGCCGAGGTCAGCAGGGCCGCCATGTACTCCACCGGGTAATGGGCCTTGAGCCAAGCCGTCTGATAAGCGATAAGCCCGTACCCGTTCGCGTGAGCCCGGTTAAATGAATAGCCCGCGAAGGGCAGGATGAGATCCCACAGCCCCTTCGATTCGATATCGGTCAAGCCGCTTGCTTTGCAACCTTGCGCAAACTGGCCCTTCCACTTCACCAGCTCGTGGCTTTTCTTTTTGCCGATGGCGTATCGCACCATGTCGGCGTCCTGGGGGGAGAATCCTGCGACATGCTGGAGCATCTCGGTCACCTGCTCCTGATAGACGATCACACCGTTGGTGTCGCCGAGCACTCCCTCGAGCATCGAATGAAAGTACGTGATCGAGCTTGGGTCGTGCTTGCCCTTCACGTAACGGCCGATCTCTTCCATCGGTCCGGGCCGGTAAAGGGCAATCAGGGCGGCGATTTCTTCAAAACGGTCGGGTCTAAGGCGGCGACATAGCCTGGTCATGCCCCCCGACTCCATCTGGAAGATGCCTGCCGAGTGGCCGTCGGTCAGCAACTTGAACGAGGCGGCGTCGTCAAGAGCAAGGCCCTCAATGTCAATGCTCTCACCCCGGTTGTTTTTGATGTGATCCAGGGCGTCTCCGATTACGGTCAGGTTTCGAAGACCCAAAAAGTCCATCTTTAGCAACCCGATTTGCTCGATGGCCCCCATCTCGTATTGAGTGACCACTTCACCATCGGTCTTTTGCACCGGAGCGTGGTTCGTTATGGGCTGGTCGCTGATCACCACACCGGCCGCATGGACTGAGTGCTGTCGGCGCAGGCCTTCGAGCTTGCGGGCAGTGTCGATTACCTCGCGGCTGGTCTCCTCGGTCTCATACATCTTCCGCAGCTCGGTGGCGTTGGGGTAAGCATCGTTCTTGCCCGTGTTGGCAGGCCATTCGTATTTGCTCTCGAAGCAAGCTGCGAAGGGCGGCTCCTTGCCGAGCACGCTCGGCGGGTACATCTTTGCCAGCTTGTCGCCGACCGAATAAGGAAGGCCGAGGACCCGCGCCGCATCGCGGATCGCAGCCTTGGCCTTGATTGTTGAAAAGGTGATGATCTGAGCCACCCGGTCTTCGCCGTACTTTTGGGAAACATAGCGGATGACTTCGTTGCGGCGGCGCTCATCGAAGTCAATATCAATATCGGGCATGGACTTGCGGCCCGGGTTCAAGAATCGCTCGAAGCCGAGTTTCCACCTGAGGGGATCAAGTTCCGTTATTCCAAGCGCATACGCAACGATTGATCCACCGACAGACCCTCGGCCCGGCCCCACCCTAATGCCGTTGTTCTTGGCCCACTGAACAAAATCTGAGACCACCAGAAAGTAACCGGAATAGCCCATCTCTTCGATCACCTTCAGCTCCATGTCTACCCTGTCATCGACCACGGGAGTGACCGGCTGGTAGCGGCGGCGGATGCCCTCCTCGGTCAGCTTTCGCAAATAGCTCCCAAGAGTTTCGCCCGGCGGAGTCTCAAACACGGGCAGCAACAACTTGTACAGATCGATATCGACCTCGCACATCTCGGCCACCGCCAGGGTATTTTCCACAGCGCCCGGGTACTGGGCGAAAATCTCGGCCATCTCGGCGGGCGTCTTTAGATAGAACTCCTCAGTATCGAACTTCATCCGCTTTGTATCCGAGAGCATCTTGCCGGTCTGGATGCAAAGCAAAATGTCGTGAGCGCTGGCATCTTCTTTGTGGGTGTAGTGCGAATCGTTGGTCGCCACCAGCGGTATTCCCAATTCTTTACTGATCGCCGCTATTTCAACGTTCAGCGCGGCTTGTTCAGTAATGCCGTGATCTTGCATTTCAAGAAAGTACCGATCGCCAAAGATCTCGCGATACTCAGAAGCGATCACCCTTGCCCCGGCCCGGTCCCCCGCCAGAATCGTCTTTGGCAACTTGCCCGAAAGGCACCCCGACAAAGCGACTATTCCCTCGCAGTGTTTGCCCAGCAACTCACGATCAACGCGGGGCCGGCGGGACCGAGAATCGTAGCCCTCGGTAAATCCGAGCGACGAGAGCTTGATCAGGTTGTGATAGCCGGTCTTGTTCGCCGCGATCAACGTTAGGTGGTGATACCAGTCCTCGCGCTGAGCAGGCTTGTCGAACCTGCTCTTGGGGGCGACGTAGGCCTCCATCCCGATAAGGGGCTTGACTCCGGCAGCCTTGCCCTCAAGGAAGAAGGGGATGGCCCCGTACATCGCTCCGTGGTCGGTTAGGGCCAAGGCGGGCATGCCGAGAGCCTTGGCCCGTTCGAACATCTGCTTGATTCGGCTCGCGCCGTCAAGAAGGGAGTACTCAGAATGCGAATGCAGGTGCACGAAACTCACGCGAGGCTCCCAGCGTCGGTCAGAAAAAGGGGAAGAAGTTGATTGTAAACTACAAGGGTGTAACTAAGTCCAATTTGGACCCCGGGGGTCGAGAAATAATAGCCGTTATAGGGACTGGAGGGTGCCTTCGATTTGGGAATCGACTTCGCATAGGCCTATTCTTCCGGTTGTTTTTGCGGATTCCTTTATCCCAAGGCCTGAGTTTGGGGCGTACCAGGTTGTCATTTGGCGGGTTACGTCGAGCGTCCCCTGCGAGGATTGACCGGTTACCCGGGTGGTGCTTGAAATTCTAGTTGCCTGCACTGTTTGGCCTCGGGCCAAAGTTACCTGCTCATTTGTGGCTTCAATTTTGTTTTGGCTTTCGGCACGGACTTGGCCGTCTTTCGAGACCAGGCCGAACGACCAGGTTCGGCCTGGCTGGGCGCCCGCCGGGATGAGCAGCACCGGCGGGGCCGCCTGAAATTCGGTCGGCAAGGATGAAAGGAGCAGGGTTTGACTCTGGCTCAGGCTCACCAAGTAGATGCCATCCGCCCGGTACTCCACCTCGGCTTTTGTCAGGGCCCCATTGCCCGTCAGGTCCCTTTCGTCACGCTCCAGGAGCTGGCGAGAACCATTAAGCGCCCCCACTATCAGCTTGGTCGGGTTCGGTGGGGCCTGGTCGAGGGTGAGGCATCCCCTGATCTTGGTCAATCCGGTCGTGGCAAATAAGTACGTTCCTGCCGCAGCCGGTGACAAGACGGGACCGGTTGCCGGCAGGTTGGTTGGGGCCGCGCCGGGGGCGCCGGGGGCCTTCGGGCCCTTGGGCGAGCCCGGTTTTGCCGGCCCCGCCGCAGGCGCGGGCGGCGAGGTGGGAATCGGAATTAAGGTCAGTCCACCGGACCCGCCCGGCGGGCTCGTTTGCGAGGCAGACGCCTCTGCGGGAGTGCCCTTTTTAGCAACCGGGTCTTTAACGACCGGGTCTTTGGCGCAGCCGGCGGCGGCCATTGAGAGCACAACCATCGCTGCAACGGACCCCGAGAATCTATTCATATCCGATCGCCTCGATGATGTTTAGTTTGCCGGCGCGGTACGCCGGTTGCAGGCTCCCCAACACAGCCATTCCTAAACCGATAAGGAAAGCCCAAGCGGCCGGGGCCACTACAAACGTGTACTTGATCGGCATGCCGCCCTGCCTTGCCACGGCCGCAATTGCCGCTTTGTGGGCCACGAATCCGATCGCAACACCCAGAACCCCGCCCACAACCGCCAAAGCCAGCGCCTCTACCCCCACCATCCGCCTTAGCTGCCGGCGAGTTGTTCCAAGCGCCCGCAAAATCCCGAACTCCCGTTTTCTTTCCATAACCGAGATTAACAAGGCGTTGAAAATAGCCAGCGTTGCCGCGGCAACCACCACAGCCGCCATGGCATCGAAAAGGTGGTTGACCTGGCCCACCGTTCCCTTGATCAGCCCCAGGTACTCCGATCCGCTGTTTAAATAAACCGGGGTTGGGGCGCCTGCGGTGATTTGGTTGATGTGCCTTCGGATCTGATTAGGGTCGGCCCCCTTTTCGAATGTCAACAGATAGTCGCTAACCCCGAGGCCGCCAAACCAATCCGTCATTTTGTTACGTCCAATTGAAATCAAACCTCGGTCCCACGTAAAGGAAGGCACCGACGAAATAACTCTTATGCGCTCCATGCCGGTTGGGGTAGGAACTGAAAGCAGGTCCCCCGTCTTCACATTGAACAACTCGCCAAAGCGAGCTGAGATTACTGCCCCCCGTCCCTGGTCGACAAGGTTTCTTTCGGCGACAGAAAGATGGGCCATCGCCGGCTCGGCCCCCAGCGAGTTACCTATGCCCTGAACGAGCACCTTGTCGCCTTCGTAATTAACGAAGGCAAATGTATTGGTCGAGACGTTGGCCACACCCGGAATTTGTGCCAGCTCCCCCTCCCAGCCGGCGGGTAGCAGCACATCGGTGGCCAAATTCGTGCCCGCCGCCCCCGAGACAAACAGATCCACTGATCTGAGCGATGAAATTACTTCGGCAACGGATGAATTCACATTGCGCGTCGCCCCCGCCTGCGCGACGACCATTCCCACTCCCGCCACCACCGCCACGCTCGTGGCCCAGGCCCGCCGCGGGGCTCGCTCCACCGCGGCTGAAGCCAGTCTTCCTACCGGGCCAAACCAAGACGCCAGCCTTGCCGTAATCTTGGCAAGCGGATAGGTCAAACCGTAGGTGCAGACTATTGTTCCGGCCATAAAGGCCCCCATCCCTATGAATCCCATTGCCGCTGGGCCGCCTTCGGCGGATAGAAATCCCCCGACCATCAGAACCAATCCGACCAGAGTCGGGCCCCATGCCACGCCTTGAACCTGCTCCAGACTTTCAAGAATCCCCTCGGGTCTCATCGCATCCACGGGCGGAACTCGGATCGCGCTTCGGCCGGGGAGCCAGGCGGCGACCACCGAGGCAGCGATGCCGGCCAGCAACGCGCCTGGAATGGCCAGGGCGGGCACATGCAGGCGAACCACGACCTCGAGCTTCGAAGCGTAAAAGACTGGAATCGATTCCACCAATTTTTGGGCCGCAGCAAGTCCCACTGCCGCGCCCATGGCCGAGCCAACCAACCCCAGCAATGCGGCCTCGGAGAGAAAAATGGCAAGGAGGGCGCCCCTTCTTGCACCCAAAGCCCTGAAGGTTGCCAGCTCGCGTCTTCGTTCGAGGGCCGCCATGCTCATGGTGTTGAAGATCAAAAAGCTCCCGACTATCAAGGCGATGATGACTCCCATGACCATTCCGAACTTAAGGCTCTGGGTCGTTGACGAGGCTTGACGGGCTCGGCCTGCCGGTGAGTCGACGAATGCCTGACTGCCCGTAATCCTCGAAAGCCTGGCCTTGAGGGCGCCGATATTGCTCCCTTCAGACGCAATTACGAAAATGGAATCGAGGCGCCCTGGTTTGCCCAGAAGCTGTTGCGCAAGCGGGATCGGGGCCAGCGCGAAACGCCCTTCGTTGAACTCACCGCCCCGGCTGTCGATTATTCCCAGAACCGGCACCCTTACGGGGGCGCCGCCCGAGTACACCTGCACGCTGCCCCCCGGCGAAGCCCCTATTTGATCGGCCAGCGAGCGACCGATGAAAATTCCCGGCTTGCCGGCGCGCGCCGTTATTAGAGACTTTTCTTGCTCGGACAGGTTGGTACGGAGCGCCTCGGCTCTTTGGTCGAGCCCCAGGAACAAAACCGGCCGGCGATTTATGAGGGTCCGGGTACGTATGACCGGCACAGCGGCCGACACGCCGGCGACGTCCCGCACCCGAAAGAAAAGAGATTCATCGAAGCCCTTATCGGCGACGGCCGTTACTTCGAGATCCGACAACCCCGACAGATCCTTTACGAAACCCTCGACTGAGCCGGTTAGCGATCCGAGCAATGCCAGGACCGCCACAACCAGGGCGGCGCCAATTGCGACACCCGAAATTGAAAGCAACGTTCGGACACGGTGTTGCACCAAGCGGCGGAAGTTGAAGCGGATCAGGGTCATCAAGCGGACTTCACGACTCCATCCTCCAGCACGATCAGCTGGTCCCCGATCGAGGCGGCTCTTCGGTCGTGAGTGACCATAATTACGGTCGTGCCGCCTTCACCGGCTGTTTCCTTCAGCAATTCCAAAACGGCTTCGCCGGAGCGGGAGTCCAGGTTCCCTGTGGGCTCGTCGGCCAGAAGCAACACCGGGTCCGCTGCCAGGGCACGGGCTATTGCGACTCTTTGCATCTCGCCGCCGGAAAGCTGAGCGGGTCTATGATCCTGCCGTTTGGCAAGGCCGACCCTGTCGAGCAGTTCCACAGCACGCTCCCTGACATCGGCCAGCTTCCGGCCGTCCAGCAAAAGGGGAAGGGCCACGTTCTCCCAGGCGTTCATGGCAGGCAGAAGATTAAAAAACTGAAAGACGAAACCCAGCTTTCGCCTTCGAAACGCCGTGAGCTGTTCGTCGTTTAGCGAGACCAGGTCGGCGCCGTCGATGGTCACCTTTCCAGAGGTGGGCTTGTCGAGCGCCCCCAGCAAGTGGAGCAGAGTAGATTTGCCCGAGCCCGAAGGACCCATTATCGCGGTAAACGCGCCCGGCTCAACTTGCAGGGACACGCCGCTGAGCGCGGTTACGGTCTTGGGGCCAAGTTCGTATTGTTTCGTCAGATCAACAGCAGTGACGAGCGGCCGCTGGTTCACCTTGCTCGAATAGTGGCCAACACCGCGGCAAGGTCGGCGGGCAAAGGCTCGGTGAGCTTGATGATCTGCCTGGTGATGGGGTGGTCAAACTCAATTGACTCGGCATGCAAAAACGGCCGGTCCAGTCTCAGCTTGCGGGCGAGTTGGAACGTGCCCCTGCCGTAAACCGAGTCGCCTATGACGGCATGATTAATGTGCGCCAGGTGCACCCTGATCTGGTGCATCCTCCCCGTCTCGAGTTTGACCTCTAGAAGGCTCGCGTCTACGAAGGCCTCGAGGACTTTGAAATTGGTGAACGCCTTTTTGCCTTCTGACTTCACGCTGCGCTGCTTGGGATTTTTGGTTGATCGCCCAATAGCCGCCTCAATTCGCCCCGTGGGAAGAGCGAAGGTCCCCCACACCAGCGCCATATAAATTCGATTCACCTCGTGAGATTTCATCGCATGGGTGAGGCCGGAAAGAGCCTCGTCGGTCTTTGCGACGAGCATCAGTCCGGAAGTGTCCTTGTCTAAGCGATGTACCACGCCGGGCCTGCCCGGCCCACCGCTCGGCGCCAGGGGCATGACCTCTTGCAGGGCGTCGACCAGAGTCGGCTTGCGATACCCGGGCGCGGGGTGCACCACGACACCGGCAGCTTTGGCTATCACCGCCAGATGGTCGTCTTCGTACCGGACCTGAAAAGCCGGCATCACTTCAGTACCTATTCGCTAAGCCTTAACCCGCAGATTCGCGAAAAACAAAATAGTCACACCAATCACAATGGCAGCATCCGCTAAATTAAATGTCGGCCAGAATGAAAGATAGATGAAATCAACCACTTTGCCGAGGCCAAGGCCCGGGTCCCGAAAGACTCTGTCGGCCAAATTGCCCAGCCCCCCGCCCAGCACCAATCCCAACGGAAGGGCGGGGCCCTCTCCCCGAACAAGCCATGCGCCGACCACAGCCATGATTACCAGGTTGAGTATGAAAATGACCATGCCGGCACCAGAAAAGAGCCCGAACGCGCTTCCGGAGTTTCTGACCAGTCTGAATTGAAATACTTCGCCCACAAGGGCAATGGATCGGTTGTTATCCAGGGCCGTCAATGCCCAGGCTTTGCTTACCTGGTCCAACGCCAGCACGAGGATCATCGTGAGCCCGGCAAAACCCAATGATCGATGCTGTTGTTGCGGCTCTACCTTCGCTCTTCGGCCTTCTTGCACTTAATGCACAGTAGAACATGAGGGAGGGCTTTTAGCCGGTCGGCTGAAATGGGCTGACCGCAATTTTCACAAAGACCATAGGAGCCCTCGCTGATCTTTTCGAGGGCCTTATCGATCTTATCGACAAGATCGGAGATGTTGTTCGCGATCGACAGGTCCTTCTCGCGCTCAAAGGTGGCGGTGCCTGCGTCGGCATAGTCCTCGTCGAAGCCGACCTCGCCGCCGGCCTCAGTCTGTGACGGGCTAAAGGCGGCTTCCTCGATTTCCTCGAGCTGTTCGGTCAATTCGGCTCGCTGGGTGATCAGGCTCTTTTTGATCGAACTGAGAGTTTTCTTATCAAAGTTGACGCGCTTGGCGGGCCTTGACGCCTTAGTCGAAGCAGGCCCAGCCTTGGGCGTGGGCGTGGGCGTGGGCGTGGGCTTGGGCTTGGGGTTGGCCTTGGCTTTAACCGCGGGCTTGGGCTTGGGCTTAACCGAGGCCTTGCGCTTGGGCTTCACCGCTGGCTGAGCTTTCGGGCGAGTCTTCGACGCGGGGCGTACAGCCGCCTTGGGCTTGGCCTTTTTTGCGCCCTTAGATTTAGTGGTTTTTTTGACCATCCCTTAGCCCCTTGAGTTGCGGAAGTATACCCGATGGCAGATTCTATTGGGGCACCGGTGCCCCTGACCACTAATTAGGCCATGGCCCGCAATTCGCGCTTCAGGTCGGCGATTTCATCTCTTAGGCGGCCTGCATACTCAAAACGCAGCTCCCGAGCCGCTTCGTTCATCTCCTCGCCGAGCGACTGCACCAGTCTTTGTAATTCATCTTTGGGGAGCGACATTGAATCACGCTGCCTTGACCTTCGGCTGCGGCCCTTTGGTTTCGGGGCCGTCTGCGAACGAGCGGTGAGAAGAATGTCGGAGATGTTCTTACGGATCGTTTGAGGGTCTATGCCGTGCTCAAGGTTGTAGGCGATCTGAATCTTCCGCCGTCTGGTCGCTTCGGAAATCGCTTTGCGCATTGAATCGGTAACCTGATCCGCATACATGATCACCTGGCCATCCACATTTCGGGCCGCCCGTCCCATTGTTTGAATGAGGGAAGTTGCAGAGCGCAAGAACCCTTCCTTGTCGGCGTCAAGGATCGCCACCAAAGCCACCTCGGGAAGGTCGAGCCCCTCTCGCAGCAGGTTTATACCTACCAGCACGTCGAATTCTCCAAGCCTCAGATCCCGCAAAATTTCAATGCGCTGGATTGTGTCGATGTCAGAGTGCAGGTAGCGAACCTTCACGCCCGCTTCCAACAAATAGTCGGTGAGGTCTTCCGACATCCGCTTTGTGAGAGTAGTTATCAAAACTCGCTGCTCTTTGACGACCCTTGCCTGAATTTCCGCCATCAGGTCATCGATTTGGCCCTTGGTTGGGCGAATAACAACTTCCGGATCAACCAGTCCTGTGGGGCGTACTATCTGCTCCACGATTTGAGTTGATGCCTTCAATTCGTAGGCACTCGGCGTCGCCGACATGAAAATCACATCGCCTACGCGCTCGATGAACTCGTCAAAACGCAGCGGCCGGTTATCCATAGCCGAGGGAAGCCTAAAGCCATGCTCCACTAGAATTTCTTTGCGGCTTCGGTCCCCTTCGTACATCCCGTGGAGTTGTGGGACGGTCACATGAGATTCATCGATTACG
Organism: Actinomycetota bacterium; assembly: GCA_051005875.1. Taxonomy (GTDB): domain Bacteria; phylum Actinomycetota; class CADDZG01; order JAHWKV01; family JAHWKV01; genus JBPCIX01. The sequence goes on from JBPCIX010000022.1 coordinate 43,892, forward strand.
ACCAAAAAATCCTTCGGGAAGTAATCAAGCAAGGTGTGGGGGGGTGACGCGGCCTCGCGGCCGTCGATGTGGCGTGAGTAGTTTTCAATCCCGTTGCAGAAGCCGATTTGCTCCATCATCTCCAGGTCGTATTCGGTTCGCATCCGCAGCCGTTGCGCTTCGAGCAACTTGTTTTGGCCTTCCAGCTCGGCAAGGCGATCCCTTAACTCTTGATCGATCTGTCGCATCGCTCGCTGCATGCGGTGGGTGGAGGCTACATAGTGAGACGCGGGGAAAACGGTTAGAGCATCGACTTCCTCGAGCAGCTCTCCGGTCAAGGGGTCGAGCCGAACAATTCTCTCGACCGTATCTCCGAAAAGCTCCACCCTGACCGCCGACTCTTCGTACGCCGGAAAGATGTCGATGGTGTCGCCCCTCACCCGGAACTTGCCACGAATAAAATTGATCTCGTTGCGCTCGTAGGCAGTGTCGACGAGTTTGCGAATGATGGCCTCCTGAGAGAAATCCTCGCCGGCCTTGAGCCGCACCAGTTGACCCTCGTATTCTTCGGGAGACCCCAATCCATAAATGCATGAAACACTCGCCACAATGATTACGTCCCTTCGGCTGAGTAGCGATGAAGTCGCAGAGTGCCTAAGACGGTCAATTTCATCGTTTAACGACGAATCTTTTTCGATGTAGGTGTCGCTCGATGCGATGTACGCCTCGGGCTGGTAGTAGTCGTAGTAGGAAACGAAATACTCAACAGCATTTGCGGGGAAGAACTCCTTCAGCTCATTGGTGAGCTGAGCGGCGAGACTCTTGTTCGGGGCGATCAAAAGAGTTGGCCGTTGAACCTGCTGAATGACGCCCGATACCGTGAAGCTCTTTCCGGACCCGGTAATGCCGAGCAAAGTCTGGCGGTCCAACCCCTGCTGAAGTCCGCTCGAAAGCTTCGCGATGGCCTCGGGCTGGTCTCCGCTGGGCTCGAAATCCGAAACGATCTTAAACGGCGGCACCTATCTAAGGTACTTCAATGAGAACAATTAACCGCCGGGGTGTGAAATGAACCCAAAAGCGGGTACTAAACAGGCATGCTTGTTTCCCTTTTTGCAATTCCGACGATGTGGGCCCTTTTGTTGTGGCTGCTGCCGCGGCTCGAGAATATGGCACAAGCCCCTGAGGAGCTTCTAATCGAGAGCCCTCAAAGCCTCCCAGACCCCGCCGGTCTCTAGCCGAAGGGCTTCGAGCGAACCCCGGTTTTCGATAACAAAATCAGCACCTTCTAACTTTTTTTCGTCGGGCGCCTGAGCCCTTATCCGGTTCAACGCCTCGGCTTCGCTCATTTGACGACCGCTCTTAATCCTCTCCATTTGCAAGGCTGGGCTGGCCGACACAACCACGAGAGCACGAAAACTGAGGTGAGCCTTCCACTTGTTGAAGGTTTCAACCAACAGGGCGGCCTCGACGACCGCTATTTGTGTTGTTGGCGCCAGCCTTTCCAGCCACCCCGCAATCTCCTGAAAAATCGCCGGATGGGTAGCGTCTTCTAAGGCTCGCAGTGTTGCTTCATCGGTAAAAGCCAGATCAGCCAAACGGGCTCGATCGATTTGGCCGTCTTCGAGGAGAATGTCCCGGCCGAAATAGCTCACCAATTGAGAATGGGCGGGCATTCCGGGGGCTACGACCTGCCGGGCTACAAGGTCGGCATCGAGCACCGCCGCACCTTTGGATTCAAATATTTTTGCCACGGTCGACTTGCCAACAGCGATTCCGCCGGTCAGCCCAACGACCTTCACTGGTCAGGCCACAAACGCTCTGCTATTGGGCCTTAGGGGTTTCGCGCCGCATGTCTTCGAGAATGGCTTCCAAAGACTCGTCGGATCCCGCCTCGGCAGCCTCGAGCAACTCGCCGGCCAACTGTTCTTCAACTTGCGGAGGTGCGATCGGCTCGACGATCTCGGGCGGTTCCGGTGCAATGGGGGCGATTTCTTCCGGTGCCACCTCGGAGGGCTCGCTCGCCTCGGGGGCCTCGGCCACGAGGTCTTCGGCTGATTCGGCGACCTCGGCCGCCGGTTCCGCCTCATCCGGAACAGGGGCAGCAGCATCAGCCTGAAATTCGACCTCGTCGGATTCCTCCTTCTCCATGTCGGGGCCCGACGAATAACCATCCGTGGCATTTTCAGACGCTTGCTTCAACGAAAGGCTGATTCGGCGTCTTTCGAGATCAATGTCAATTATCCGGGCCTGAACTTCCTGACCCAAAGCCACGACCTGCTCCGGCAATTCAACATGGCCTTCAGACAACTCGGAGATGTGCACCAGACCTTCGATTCCTTCGGCAACTTTAACGAAAGCTCCAAAGGGAACCAGCTTGGTCACCGATCCCTCGACAACATCGCCGAGACCGCGGGTCCGGGCAAACGCTTCCCACGGATCTTCCTGAGTGTTTTTCAAAGACAGGCTCACCCGGTCGCGCTCCAACTCGACGCTCAAGACCTCGACCGCGATTTCTTGCCCGATTTGAACGACTTCAGACGGATGGTCAACGTGGCGCCACGAGAGTTCAGAAACGTGAACGAGCCCGTCGACGCCGCCCAGATCAACGAATGCGCCAAAGTTCACAATCGACGAAACCACGCCGGTGCGCTTTTCGCCGACTGCCAGATTTTCGAGAAAGCCCTTGCGCTGCTCGGACTGGGTGTCCTCAAGGAATGCACGGCGGCTGAGCACCACGTTGTTGCGATTCTTATCAAGTTCGATGATCTTGCACTCCAACTCTTGGCCCACAAACTGCTGAAGGTCGCGCACGCGGCGAAGCTCCACCAACGACGCGGGCAGAAAGCCGCGAAGTCCAATGTCCACGATCAGGCCACCCTTGACGACCTCGATCACCAGCCCCTTGACGGTTTCGCCTGAGCGGCGAAGATCTTCAACCTTGCCCCAGGCCCGCTCATACGTTGCACGCTTTTTGGAAAGGATGAGGCGACCTTCTTTGTCTTCTTTTTGAAGAACCAACGCTTCAATTTGCTCGCCAACTGAGACGATCTTGCTGGGGTCAACCTCGTGGCGGATTGAAAGTTCCCGGGCGGGAATGACTCCCTCAGATTTGTAACCAATGTCGACCAGAACCTCTTCCGGATCGATCTTGACAATAGTCCCGCTCACAAGATCTCCATCGGAGAAAGGCTTGATGGTGGCGTCGATTGCAGCAACGAGATCGTCGATGTTGTCGCCGATATCGTTGGTAGTAATTTCGTTGCTTTGTGGCATCACACGGCTGGTCGTGTCGATACCTATAGTGGCATGCGCCATTGAACTCCTTTTGGACCATCCGGTTGAATTTACGGAAGAATTACTTCACATATCCGGCGGGCCGTCCCCCGCATCAGCTTGCCTTCGCGGATAAGCGCGTCGGTTCCATCCTCAGGTTGAATAACAGTTTAGCGTAAAACGGCCACACCAAAACTATATCCTCGGGTAAATGGGCCGAAGGTTGCTAACCCGAATTTTATTCACCCACTTACTTATCGCGCTGGCGGCGATCGGCTTATTTGCATTATCGATTAATGGGTTGCTCGGAAACGACCCCCGGGTACAGATCCTTGGAGTGTCGGCTGCGATGGTTGCCGTGGCTGCCACGACTGCGGTTCTAGTAGCCAGATCTTTGTCACGTCCGCTGAAGATTATGAGCGAACAGGTCGAAAGCATAGCCGGGGGCGATGAGGCCGTTCTGGTCACTGCCAGCGGCCCCCTTGAGCAGCAGGCTTTGGCCAAAGCGGTTAGCGCGATGGCCGAAAATCTTGCGATGCGTCTGCAGCAACTTGCCAGCGAAACTCGGCTTCGAGAGCAGGTGCTGGCTTCAATGTCCGTTGGTGTTCTTCTTACCAATGCCGATGGCGACGCTATCTACTCGAATCCCGCCGCCGAGAAAATCGTTGGTCTCTCTTCGAACTTTCTTCTAAAGGAGGTAGAAAACGGCGTTTCCGAATTTACTTTCCACCACCCCGTTCGGCGAGACCTGAGAGTGACATCGGTCGCCCTTGACGATGGCAGCCGGCTGGTCTTGCTCGAGGATCTGACGGAAGTAAGACGGGTAGAGCTGATGCGCCGCGATTTTGTCGCCGACGCCTCGCACGAGCTTAAAACCCCGGTAGGGGGCATACTGGCGGCTGCTGAAACTCTCGACGTAGCATCCCGAGAAGATCCGGGCCGAGTTCCCCAGTTCGTGGCTGCACTTTTGCACGAAGCCAAGAAATTGGCACGGTTGGTTCAAGAGCTGCTGGATCTAGCCAGGCTTGAGCGAACACCGACCGAGTCCAAGCCGATTCATCTTTCCGGCTTGATTCGCAGACAGGCCGCCGATATAGCAATTTTAGCGGCCGGGAAGGGCTTGAAGGTCGAGACCGACATCGCCGGTGGAATAGTCGTTAATGGCAACGCCGAGGAATTGGGTCAGGCAATACGAAACATTCTAGAAAACGCACTCAGGTACACGAGCGAGGGAATCATTCGAGTATCGGTTTCGAGACAAGAAGGGCTCGCAGTAGTCGAAGTTGCCGACACGGGAGCGGGTATCCCCAACAAGGATCTTGAGCGGATCTTCGAACGCTTCTACAGAGTGGACCCGGCTCGCTCGCGGGAAACAGGAGGCACCGGCCTGGGCCTGTCGATTGCCCGGCACGCAATACAGCGGCACAATGGGAAGGTCAGCGCGAAAAGCGAACTAGGCAAAGGATCAGTGTTTAAAATCACCCTACCGATCGAATGATTACCAACTTGGTCCCCCGCAGGGGTTGGGTAGCTCCGTTTCTGGCTTGCCATTTAGTCCTGCGTTTAGTCGTCCTGCGTTTAGTCGTCCTGGGTTTAGTCGTACTGGGTTTAGTCCTGGGCTTAGTCATTGGCCCGGCAACAATAAGCCTGGCTGCTTCTGCGGAGTCCGTTTCTAAGGATCTAGATTCCGTGGCTGCCGCTTACGGCAAATTGGAGACTCAGCTGGCCCAAACTGAGGCGCGCCAAACCAAACTTCAACAAGAGGACCAAAAGGCCAAAGCGGTTCTCTCCAGCAAGGGATCAGCGCTCCAGCAACGAGCTCGCTATATGTATAAAAATGGTGGTACCAGCTCCCTACTGGCGCGGCTGGTTACCTCGCCTAACATCTCGGTGTTTCTCAGGAAAGCTCATTATTTTTCGATTTTGGGCAGAAGCGATGCTCGGCTGGTCGAGGGCCTCACGATTAGCCAGGCAAGAGCTGATGAGATCCGAAACGACCTCGCTTCAACCAAGGCGCGCCAAAGAAAAGTAGCGTCGGATCTCCGGTCTGAACGGGCACGGTTACAAGCAAAATACGGAGAAATCAAGCGACAGGAAGAGACCGCACGGCGGGCGGCTGAAGCGCGCCTTAAGGCGGGAAGGGTTACCAAGCCGGTGGAGCGCCGCCAGCTAGAGGCCACCGTCAAAGGAGAAATCCCAACCAAGGTGGGGTCAGTCGGAAAATTCCCATCCTTTTCATTGCCAATTGCAGGTCCTACCGGGTTCACCGACACCTGGGGGGCCGCACGGTCGGGAGGAAGGCGGCATCAAGGCACCGATGTAATGGCCCCTTGCGGCGCCCGAGTAGTTGCGGTAACCAGCGGCTCAATCTCCAGGCTGATGACGGGCGGCGCCGGTGGGACCATGGTTTATCTAAAGGCAGGCAACGGGGACGAGTTTTTCTACGCTCATTTGCAGAGCACGGCAACAAGTCAAGGCAAAGGCGTTGCGGCGGGCGAACTCATCGGCTACAACGGCAACTCAGGCAATGCCCGAGGGGGGCCGTGCCACGTTCACTTTGAATGGCACCCCGGCGGCGGGGCCGCCGTTAACCCATACTCCTTGCTGGCCTCTGCCCGATAAGCTCAAATGTTTCCCGACGGGCGATAAATTTCGCAAGTCACTCAGTAGGATTGAGGGCTCACGAAAGGAGTCGATCAATGGGACAGCTTTTTGCAGCGGCCTTGCCGATCTTGCCCGGTCAATCAGACAGGGTCCGGAACTTTACGAAGGAATGCCAGGAACTCAGGGACGAATACGATGAGCTAAACCGCAAAGCAACGCAGTCCCGCCACGTCATATTCCTTCAGCCCGGTCCTATGGGAGACACGGCAATCCACATAATGGAAGGCAACGACCTCTCAAAAATCCAACGAGATTTCGTCGACTCTGCGCACGACAAATGGTGGCTTGGCTTTCTGAAAGACGTTCACGGCATCGACCTGCTGAACATGAGCGACCCGCCTCAGCCGCCCGAGATGGTCTTCGATTCCAGCGCCGGCCGGGCACCCTAGTGGGTCCCGGCTTCTCGTAGACGAAACCTCGCCAGCCCTCGAGGCCCGAGCGGATAGGCGCCGCCGGCCAGCGCCAAAGTTCACGGCGGGACAAAGTCGAGCGGCAGCACCTTTACCCCGTAGTCTTCGAATATGTCGTCAACTGTCACCATGGTTAGGTCATCTAAGAGGGCTTGGGCGGCGAGTATGCGATCGAAAGGATCCGCGTGGTGGCGTGGTAAAAATCCAGCCTTCCAGGCCTGGCCGGCCGTGATGTCCCTCAGCTCGAATCCCTCTGCTTCGATTTCTTCGGGAAGGTTATCCACGACTTCGAGTCTGCCCAAGGCGGACTTGATCGCCGACTCCCAAATGGTGGCAGCGGAGACGAAAATGGAGTTTTCGGGATCGGAGACTGCGCTTCGGGCCTTCTTGGGAAGCCGCCGGTCCTCCGATAGCCACCACAGGGTTATGTGGGTGTCAAGCAGCAGATTCAGCGCGGCAGCGCTCCGAATACCTCGGCGATTTCCGGAGGCAGGGGATCGTCGAAGCTGGCGGCCATATGAATCTTGCCGGCCAGGCGCCCGGATTTGCGCCGCGCTTTGCTTTCAGGTGGAACCAGTCTGGCCACAGTCCTACCGGAGCGAGCGATCTGGATTTCAGAAGCCTCTCCGGATTCGAGGGCGGCCACCAGCTTGGAAAGGTTTGTCTTGGCATCGTGCATGTTCACCTTCATTACCTTATATTAGCTAATCTAGCTAACTTAAGCAAGCGGTTGGACGCTCGGCCGCTTCTGCCTTTTGCACGGAGGGCTGACGCGCAGCGGAGGAGGGCCGGATATTCCGCTGCGAACAGAGGGCTGTGTTCATCTATTTCATCAAAATGAGTGGCGATTCCCTGCAAGCTGAAGAACTCGCCCAGGAAACCTTCGTTCGCGCCTGCGCCGGTGACCCTTCGTTCGGTTTCATATGATCATGCCGCAATACCGGGCCAGCGAAAGCAGCTCCTGTTGGTTTCGGGTTGCAGTTTTTGTGAGCATATTGTGAACGTGGACTTTCAGCGTGCCGGGGGCTACGTGGAGCTCTTCGGCCAGTTCTTTCATCGGACGGCCGCTGCTGAGGAGCGACAGAATTTCAAGCTCCCGCTTGGTCAGGCCCTCAAGCCGTTTTCTGACCGCGACTTTTTCTTCGTAACGCTTGTCCACAGTTTGAACCAGCCGGGATAATTCCTCGGCAAAAACCGGCGATTCGCCCGCTTGGGCCCGCCGGATGGCCTCTACCAACCGTTCGACTTTCACGCTTTTGGGCAGAAATGCGACGGCGCCGGCGTCAAGGGCGTCCCGGACGTGGCCGGGCGAGTAAAACCAAGAAAGCAGGATTATTTTTTGGCCGGGGGCATCCTGAAGGATGCGGCTGACGACCACAGGACCGTCCATTCCCTCGAGCCAAAAATCAAAAACGGCCACATCGGGCCGAAGGATCGAGGCCATGTCCACGGCCTCCTGGGCGCCCTTGGGATGCTCGGCCAGGACCTCCAGGTCGTTGTACAAGCCCAGGGCAATTGAGAGCGCATCGGAGACAAGCACCTGAGAATCGGCCACAAGGACCCTGATCTTCGCCATCGCCTGATGCTAGCCCGAGGCCGGACATTAGGGAATATATCTGAAGTTATATTTCGCTCTGCTCGCCTAGTCTGCGGATTCATACTCTTCGGCAAATCTTCTTCCTGGCGGGACGGTATCTTGTCGTGGTCATGAAGTTCACCCGCCACGCTAAGAACCGGATCAGACTGATTGCCCGCGCCGACCCGGGGGTCACGCCTGAGGCCGTTTTGTTCGGGGTTGGCAGTGCTTCCGTGCTGAGGTACGATGACAAGGGCAATAAAGTAGTTTTGGTCGTTTTGGAGGATCGGACCGTGACCGCAGTTGTGGACGTTAAGACGGAAACGATCATTACCATCTGGGCAAATGAGTCAAGTTAAAGCGTTTTATACCTACGACGCCGAGGCGGATGTCCTTTATGCCCTGCTGGTTCCAGAAGATGAGGCCCGCATTAGTAAGACGGTTGAACTGAGTCCCACGCTCCACGTTGATCTGGATGGCGGCGGCGGCGTGGTTGGGGTTGAGATCCTATATCCAGCCTCAAGACAAATCGATCTCGTTCCCCTAAAAGACCAATTCGGAGTCGAACTACGGCTGCCCTTCTCGTTTGCTGCATAAGACCGCCGAAAACAAGACCCGGACCCGCTAGCAAGCCCCTAATTCCGTGCGGCAGGCCTAATTTCGGCTTTAGGGCCTGATTTTCGGCCAATTGGCTGAAATTTATACCCTCAGGCATATTTACTTCCTCTTAATCCGGTGGTCCAATGGCATCAGAGACTTTCACCGGCAAATTCGTGCCCCAGCGAGGCAGATTCTCCGGCAAAAGATCGAATAGACCATTTAGCCCACGAGTAAGGAGCGCAGGACATGAAAAAAGGCAAGAAAGCGGCGCCGGTAGTTGTTTTTATGATTATTGGAACCATCCTTGGAGCGGCCAGCCTGGCTTGGGCCTGCACTCCGGCCGCAGGGTTCGTGTCTCTCACTCAAGCCGGGCCGGTCGGCACTAAGTTCACCACCAGCACCACCGGTGTCGGCGTTTCGGAAATCCGCTGGAACAGCCTTGACGGTCCGGTCGTAAGCACCCCCGCCGAAAGCTTTGACGGTCCGGTCGTAAGCACCCCCGCCGAAAGCCCGGGCTCGTTTGAAGTAACTGTGCCCCAGGTCGCTCCGGGTGTTTACTACCTGGTCTTCGCAACCGAAGACGCAGGCGTGGGCCGCATGGCCTTCGAGGTCACTCCCTCGGCCGGTGTTCGCTCGCCCGCTTCCGTGGTGCCCGCAGATCTTTGGAGCGGTTTCGCCTCGGGCTCACCGTCGGTAGCCCCGCAAGCCCAGGCGCCGGTATCGACCTCCAACGGCGCAGCCGCCGGCTTCGGCCTGTTGGGCGTAGGCGTGCTGATGATGTCGGGCCTTGCTCTGGTCGCCTTGCGCCGAAGCAAAGGCCGAGCGAGCTAGACGGCACTAGAGGGCTTGGGCCAAATCGGGCAACCAAGACTCGAAGAATCTCACAGGTTGGGCAAAAGGGCCCCCGTCCTGGCTCGACCCTTACCACCAACGCAAATCCACTAGTGAAGCGCGAGGGAGAACATAGGGCTTTGAAGACTCAAAACGCATTGCAAAGGGCGAAGGGCCCGGGGCAATCCGGATTCTCCAAAAGGGCCCGGCGCGTTGTGGCGCTCGGCGCCGCCTTCGCATTGGTGGTTCTTCCTTCGGCGGGTCCTGCGCTTGAGGGCGGCCAAGCCCCCACGCCTCGCGCCGCCAAGCCCGCAGCCCAAGCGAGCCAGCCCTCCTTGGCCCGACTAAAGGATGGCCCAAAGGCCCAAGCTAAGGCTCTTAAATCCTTCGGGAACCAGCCCCTTCGCTTTGAGCTAAACCGCGGCCAAGCCCCCAAGGAAGTCAAGTTCCTAGTCCGTACCCCAAAGCAGACCCTATTTCTTACATCGACCGAAATGATCCTGATGTCCACCGGCGGCGCGGATGAAACAGCTGCGCTCGGCAAAGGGCCGGCGCCCGTACGGATTAGCCTGGCGAAACGGGGCGCCAAGCCGAAAATCAGCGGCGTTTCGCGTCTGCCGGGCGTGAGCAACTATTTCCAGGGCCGGGACTCTAAAGCGTGGGTTACCGGGGCCCCGAGCTTCGCGAAGGTCCTTTATAAGGGCGTCTACCCCGGCATCGACCTGCTCTTTTACGAAAATCGCAAAGGCGGCGGCCTGGAGTACGACTTCCTGGTGAGCCCGGGTGCCAACCCCGCCTCGATCACTCAGTCGATCTCGGGCGCCACCCGCCTCGGCCTTGACAAAGGCGAACTGGTGATCACCGCACCCGGCAATGAGATCCGGCAGTCGGCGCCTGTTATTTACCAGAAAATCGACGGGAGGCGCCGGCTAATTAAGGGCGCGTACATGCTCGGCGATAGAAATAGTCTAGGGTTTCGGGTTGGGCGCTACGACGAATCAAGAACTCTCATTATCGATCCTGTTCTGGCTTGGTCAACCCTCATGGGAGACAACGGATCCAGCGGCGATACGGGCAGCGCCTCCGACGGCTCTGGAACGGGGTCCAATCACGGACCCCAAGTGGCTACGGATGCAAGCGGCAATGCCTACCTGGCTGGGTGGACTGCTAAATCTTTTCCGACGCAGGCCGCCTTCCAGCCCGTGCCGGCAGGCGGGTTCGTCGCCAAATTCGCCCCCAACGGGTCGCTCATCTACTCTACGTACCTTGGTGAGAGTAGTACTTTCCCTCACGACATTGCAGTTGACAGCGTCGGGAATGCATACATCGGCGGAACAACTAGTTGGTACGACTTTCCAACAACCGCCAACGCATTCCGCCCAGCCAGTCCTAGCACGATGCAACTTTCAAAAAAAGACGGTGGAGAACATGGTCCAGTGCTCGGCAGCGGCTCGCCTACAAGTTTCCTGAGTAAACTGGATATTGTTGGCCGGCTGGCCTATTCCACTTACCTCTGGCCAACCCAAGGAGACCGAGGAGGTGGCTCCGTAGACAACCTCTCGGCCGTGTCTGTAGCCGTTTCTGATGAAAAGAATGTCTTCGTAACTGGTCTGGATTTCACCGGGACCAGAAGCGGGGAAACCTGGGCGTTCCCCTACCGGGCTTGTCCTGGAGCGGACAATGAGAACGGCGGCCGCGCGGTTCCCTTCGTTGCGAAATTCGATACCGGCGTCGTCGCGGGTGTGCCTGCTGCGGCCCAGGGGTCGGTCGAAGGACCTCCCCCTTTGTTCCTCAAGTGTGGCTACGGTGGACGTGACTTGGCCTTGCACGGTGGCTCTCTTTACGCTCTCGACGACGGCTTTGGGTCGAGAATTACGACTTCCGGCCCTCCGTACGAACCCAAAGGGGTCTGGAGACTCGGGACCGCCGACGGAAGCCCGGGCGCGCACTCAGACCTGACGGGCCTTGCAATTGCGACTTCGCCGACCGGCAGTCCTGACACCTCGGTCTACGTGTCGAACAAAACCTCGATAACCAAGCTGGATGAGAATCTTGCGGCTGTAGAGCCCGCTTTGAGCCCTGGTTCGGGTGTGATACTAAATATTTCTGTCGACTCCAAGGGGAAGCTTTACGCCGTTGGACAAGGACGTCTGGGCGATATTTCGACGACACCTGACGCCTACCAAAAGGAACTCCGGGGTGGCGTGCGGGACGCCTTCGTTATGGTTTTCGATGCCGCGGGATCTAGGGTGTATTCAACATGGCTGGGGGGAAGCCCGTCTAAACCCCCGGCCCTGACGGACGCCGAGGTACCGTGCGAACCCTTACTCACTTCTGGAGACGATCACGGAACCGGAGTCGGCGTGGACGGTCTGGGGAACTTTTTCGTGGTCGGCATCACAGTCTCTTACAACTTTCCCGTGACCGCCAATGCGTTTCAAAAGGAAAGAAAGACTCGGTGCGTCGATGGCTCCCCGGGCGCCGATTCGTTTATGTCGGATGTGTTCGCGGCAAAATTCACCGACGCCCTGCCAAGTCTGACCGGGATAGCTCCCGAGCAAGGCTTTGTTTGTGAGCGCACCAAAGTGACCATTAAGGGTACGGGCTTTCCGGACACCCCCGCGGTCACATTTGGGGGCAGAGCAGCGGAGGTGATCGGCGTGACCCACGACCCGGACCCCGCCAAGGGCGACACCATTACCGTCATGAGCCCGACCATGGACGCCCCCGGCCCGGCGGAGGTAAAAGTGACCAGCGCTGGGGGGAACTCGTCTTCTACCGCCCTTCTGGGGAGTTTTCGATACCTTCCCGCCACGCCCCCGACAGTGCAGAGCGTTTCCCCGGTCAGTGGCAGCCCTCTCGGCGGGGAACCGGTGACGATCGCTGGAAGCTTTGCATGCGTCACGAAGATCGCCTTCGGGGATGTTCCACCGAAGGACTTTGTTTTGAGCGACGACCGAACCAAGATCACCGCCACCAGCCCGGAGCACGACCCAGGGCCGGTTCACGTTACGGTCGCCACCGCCGCCGGAGTACCCGGTATTCCCCAATCGCTTAACGCCGACCTGTTCACCTTTGCGCCGCTGATCACGGCGGTCGATCCACCAACCGGGCCCACTTTGGGCGCGACCAAAGTAAGGATTGCCGGCAAAGGGTTCTTAAGGGCTACCAAGGCTGTGGCGTTCGGTGGACTGCCGGCGCCTTTCACCGTGGCGTCGGACACCGAGATCGAAGCCACCAGCCCTGCTCACCCGGCGGGCGATGTATCGGTGGCGGTCAGTACCACCGAGAATTTGCAGGCAGTCCCCAAAGTGGCCGGGGCAAACTTGTTCACTTACCTGCTTCCGAAGGTCGCAGTCCCCCTCGATGAGGACCCGGGCAAGGGAGGGACCGATGGCGGCAAGGCCATTGTTCAGCCGGTCATTCCCGGCGGTGGGACTACGTCAGCGGCGCCGGTCACCCAACCCGCCCAGGCGCCTAATCCCCAGCCTCTTGGCAATGCCCAGCCGGGCTCAATTGCTCAGCAAAATCCCTCGGCCGTCTTGAGCCCAGGCGCGGCGCCGAATCCCGGCTTTGCCTTAGCGCCGGGCGGCGCAGGCTCTCCGCTTGCTAATCCACGAACTGCGTCCGCGGGGGTTGCGGTTGGCGGCTATCAAGACGAACCCAGTGCCGCTCCGCGCCTCGCCATGGTTGCTCTGAATGACCGGGAAGTGACGCGGGCATGCTTCATGGGCGGATCGACCCTGCTGCTCCTGCTGTTCGGGTTCTCTTTGTCATTTGCCAGACGACGACCTCTGGCGGGACATGCAGACGCAACCGAAGCCTGCCCTGCGCCCCAGATCGCATAGGCGCCCTTGAGGAACAAACTTCGCTCTGGTCGGCGAGGCTGGGCCAAAAAGCTTCTAGCAACGTCGGCCCTCGGCGCCTTTGCCCTGACGAGTCTTGCGCCGCAGGCAAACGGCGCGCTGGGTAACCGCTCTCCGGAACCCGGCACGGTGGACACCGTTGCCGGTCCGGGCTACTGCTTGGGCCGCTCTGTCCTGGACCCTAAATCGCTAGGCATCAGGTCTCTCGCCGTGAGCCCCGAGGGGCAGCTTGTCGTCGACGCCGGCCCCCCGAACTCAGGTCTTTTCGGCGTGGTACCTGCTGAGGGCTACGGCGTTTATCGTGCCAGGCCCAAAACCGTGTATTCCCAGGCTCAGTTGCTCCAGAAAAATCGAGACAACCTGTATAAGCCCTGGGCTCTTCGAGGCGGAAGCGCGCCGGGCCTCGGCCTCATGCGCTTGCCGAGAATGGACGCCAAGCAGGTTGCAACTGCCGATGAACGTGCCATCCTGATGCCGCATATTTACGATTCAGGCCTCCGCCGAGATTACTCTCCAGACGCAAATTTCACCCCTTTTCTTGGAAACACCGATGGCGCGCCACGTTCGCTCGGAGACGGCGCCCTTGCGGCCAAGGCCGGCTTCACGGCGATTCAGGCTCTTGCGATGGACGAACAACTCAACATTTATGTGGCCGACCAGGCCGGAACTAAAGCCAAGAATGCCCAAATACGGTTTGTTAATAACAACTTCATACCCAAAGCGGTCCCGTCGGCCATCATCCTATATGCGGGCACTTCTCAAGAGCGAGCCGTTAAACCAGGCGCTATCGACACCGTCGCCGGTAAAGGGCGCAAGCCAAATGCCGGAGATGACGGCCCCGCCCTTCAAGCAGGCATTGGAACCACCTCATCTATGGTGGTCGCCGGGAAACGGCTCTACATCGCCTCATACATAAAAGGGGGTGCCGGACGTCGGGGGGACGCCCGTGTGAGGATGGTGAACCTGGGGTCCGAGCAGCTCGAGGCTCACGGCCTTGTCATCAAGCCGGGGACCATAGCCACCGTTGCCGGCGGGCATGGCACCGGTTTCGCCGGTGACGGGGGCCCGGCCCGGAGAGGCTCCTTCTCACAAATAACGGGAATGGCGGCCGACGCCGATGGGAACCTTTACCTGGCCGACCGCGACCACCACCGGATCCGCAGGGTCGACTCGAAGGGCAGGATCACGACCGTTGCCGGTACCGGCGGCGCCGGTCCGCGCGACGGAGGATTCAACGGCAACAATTTGCCGGCTGTAAAGGCCAAGCTCAACCGGCCGTTTGACGTGAAAACCGGGCCGCAAGGACGCCTGTACATCACCGATGACATGAACGGTCAGATCCGATACATCGACTCGGGAGGAATAATTCACGCCGCCTTTGGCAGCGGAATTGGCCTGACGTGGACCTGTCGGCCTCAAAAATCGTTGCCCGCCTCTGGGCCGGAACGAGGCGCAGAGGCAAAGCGGGACCAAGTAAGGCAGGGACCACTCGGGAGCGTGGACCTTCCAACCCGGTCTGAACTGCCGACTAACTTCGGGGGCCCCTCAAGCCTGGCTACTGGAGGTCCGAGGGGCGTTTACGTCGCCACGCCGGAGTTGGGCCAGGTGAAGCTCATCGAGCCATCGGGCGTTGTCAGCACCGTGGCTGGGGACGGCCGGGATGTGTGCCCGCCCGCCAAAACGTGCCCGCCTTCGGGCGGCGACGGAGGCCCTGCTCTGTCGGCCCGCCTAGACGCACCGGCCCTGGTGGCGGCGAGCCCCCGCAAGGGTTTCTACGTATTCGACAGGAAAGAGAACCGGATTCGCTTCGTGAACACTAGCTTGAAGCCCCTGCGGATCAACGGCGTCAAAGTCGCTCCCGGCGCAATTGCGGGCATCGCCGGGGCCCAGGGGGACGCGCCCGGTGCCACCACTGCGCCCGGTGCGCCCGGTGCGCCCGGTGCGCCTGATCCCAAGAAGGCCGTCTCCGCGGCCGTGCCGGCCGTCAGTTCGCTTGCTGCTGATCGCGCAGGCAACCTCTTCATAGCCGAGCCGGACAGCAAACGAATTAGGCGAATTGATAGCGCCGGCGCCATCAGCACATTTATCGGCGAAGGTGGTGACTTCAACGTGGGATCGTCTGGCTGCTGCACGTCTCCTTCGGTGGTCGCCCCTGGCCCAAGAGGGAGCCTCTACATTTACGACAAAGTCGCCCTGAAGGTCTTTCTCGCCAACAGGGGGACTTCTCAAGTGACGGTGCACGGCCAGAAGG
Source organism: Actinomycetota bacterium (assembly GCA_051005875.1). Classification (GTDB taxonomy): domain Bacteria; phylum Actinomycetota; class CADDZG01; order JAHWKV01; family JAHWKV01; genus JBPCIX01. The sequence continues at coordinate 59,342 of JBPCIX010000022.1, forward strand.
TTGCCGCAGGCGCCATTGCCCCGGTCGCCGGCAACGGTAAGACGGGATTTGGCGGCGATAACGGACCGGCCCTGACAGGCTCCTTCACGGGGCCTGAAGCTATGACTACCGATGGGAAGGGCAATCTTTATATCGTCGATCGGCCGGAGGCAACTGTTCGTAAGGTCGACTCTAAGGGTGTCATCACTACCGTCGCGGGGGCCGGCGGCACCCTAAGCATCTCCGCCGCTTTGGGCGCCGGCGGGTTCAACGGCGACGGGTTAAAGGGCCAGCTGACCGCCTTCAGCAATCCCTCGGGGATCGCCCTCGACTCCTGCGGCAATCTGCTGATAGCCGACTCCAACAACGACCGTGTCCGGCGGCTTAACTTGAGGCTACCGTGCGGGGTCTCGGCCGGCCAGACTTCCGGCGCCACTTCGTCCTCGGGGTTGCCGCCTGCACTGCTCATCGGCGGCCCAGCCGTCCTCGTGCTTGCTGGAGTGATCTATCTGCTCGTTAGGCGGACCCGCTCTTCAGACTCTGAGTAAGGGCCCTCAACGTCCAGGGGCCGCAATGACCCCTCTCGCCTATTGCGCCAAAGGGCGGAAGCGATCGAAATAACCTTTCCCTCGTCCTCCGAGCCGCAGAACTGGAAGCCGTACTCCCGGCACATCTGGCCGAATTCCTGTGGCTTGCCGGTCACTCTGCATCATCACCTTTTAGTGGGCAGGAATCAGGGGGGCTGCAGGCGTAGTATTGGGGTATGCGAACTGACTTCAAGGCAGTAGTCAAAAGGGACGACAAGTGGTGGATCGGATGGGTCGAGGAAATTTCGGGAGTGAATTCGCAAGGTGAAACTCGCGACGAGCTCATGGAGAATCTGAAATCTGCTTTGTTCGAAGCCCTTGAAATGAATAGGGAGTCAGCCCGCAGCGCCGCGGGCGAGGAGTTTGAAGAAGTAACAATCTCGACTTGAAACGCCGGTCGTCCCAGGAGGTTAACAATGACAAAGCTTCGGCCTTATCTGAATTTTGAAGGAGACGCTGAGGAAGCATTCAACTTCTACAGGTCCGTGTTCGGCGGCGAGTTCGTGTCGTTTTTCCGGTTCAAGGATTTTCCGATGGAAGGCGTGACCGTACCCGTCGAGGATGAAGGCAAGATGGTGCACATCAGCTTGGAAATCGCCGACGACCAAATCTTGATGGCCAGCGACGCACTTCCGGCTCTCGGACAAAAGCTGGTTCAAGGCAACAACGCCCACATCTCGGTTCACCCAGAAAGCCGGGAAGAGGCCGACAGAATCTTCAGCGGTCTCTCAGACGGCGGCACCGTCGAGATGCCGATCGGCGACCAGCCGTGGGGCGATTATTACGGAAGCTTCAAGGACAGGTTCGGCGTCCAGTGGATGGTTAATTACAGCCCGCCGCGGGAACCTTAGTAGGAGTCTTAAGGCCCCGAGGCCGACGTCGCGGGCGCGGAGGAACGCCTGGGTGGCAGCCGCCCGGCTATGTGCTACCATTGTGCGTCATGGGCCAAACTAAGTCCGTCGGAATCAGGCAGCTCAGACAGAACCTCAGCGTCTACATCAGCAGGGTGCGTAAGGGAGAGCGGTATCAGGTCACCGAAAGAGGAGTTCCGGTAGCCGTTCTGGGCCCCATCTCTGGATCCCACGGCACCCTGGACCGCCTGGCGGCACAGGGCCTCGTTCAGCGGGCATCCAGGGATCCTGCCTCTTTAGGCCCCCCGCCTTCTCCTCACAAGAAGCCTAAGATGTCGGCCAGCAAGGCCCTGGCCCAGCTTCGCGCTGATGACCGATGAAGATGGGGCCCAGGCTCTCACGTACCTGGATTCGTCTGCGATCGTCAAGCTCATTCTTCCGGAACCCGAAAGCGGGGCTCTGTCGGAGTTTCTAGCGGGCAGAAACCTGGTAAGCAGCCGGCTGGGTGAAATTGAAAGCCGCAGAGCCATAATGCTGACGGGGAGCGACGAGGAAGTGACGGCACGCGAGCAAGAGGTGCTCGACAGCATTGACCTTATCGAGATATCCCCCACGATTGCGAGTGATGCGGCTGGACTTGAGCCGCCCGCACTGCGAACTCTCGACGCCATCCATCTGGCAACGGCTCTGGCGCTCGGAGAGGACCTCGACTGTGTGGTTGTTTACGATCACCGGCTTGCTGCCGCTACGCGGGAAAGGGCCCTCAACGTCCAGGGCCCGCAATAGAAGAATGAAACTTTGTCAGCTCGTATCTTCTAGTTCGCGCAGCAGTCGCAGGAAACCGGCGGGGTAGATAACCTCGACATCCTCATTCTCGAGACCCGCGGCATGAAAGTGGCGGTCCCGGCTGACAAGGTACATCGCTTCAGCCCTGACCGCCAGGTCAGCAAGATAGTCGTCATCCAGATCGCCGGGGACCCGCCGCGGCGGGTCGGCGTTGTCCGGATAACCCAATCCTTCCGTTTCAAGCTCTTCGGCGGCCTGATTTATCTCCTCATGGGTAATTCCATATCGCCCAGCAATTCGGGGCCGCCCCATCACCTCGATGAACTCCCTGATCAGCTCCGGGCAGGTCGCGAGCTCAAAGACTCCTTCCCGCCATAGATTGAGAAGCTCATGGGCGGCACCGGAGTGCGCGAGGGTTCCGGCGACCAACGCATCCACGTCGATTGCAACTTTTATCGGTCATTTCCGGCGAGGGGTGCGCCGGGCCTTTCGTACCTCTTCCAGTGCCTCTCCGGCAGCCTGAGCGGCAGGCTTTTCTTCGAGCGACGCCTTTGCTCTGATTCGCTCGAGAGGATCCAGGCCTTGCCGTAGAGCTTCTTCAAGTACGTCCGACTGAGAGCGGCCCATTCTTGCCGCCTTCACCCGAACTCGCCGGAGCAAATCCTCCTCCACGAGAAGAGTCGTCTTGAATCTTGCCATAAAACCATAATACCGTAAAGACATACGACAGGCGAAGATACGGCGCACGAACCTAGCCGCAGTTAGAGCCGTGATGATTGGGGAAGGAGGGATGATGACGGAAGTTGAATGGACCTTACGCCTTGGTTCCCCAAACGGTCCAACCCAGAAAGTTTGCAGCTTTTGATTGTCTGACGTCGTAGGTGATAAATGGCAAGAGTCCACCGCCGGCTTGATCGGCAGCCCCGAGGTGAAGAGCGTCGAGGGTACGCACACCGGTTCTTTCGGCTATTTCCGCCGCGCTTTCGCATACGGCCTTTGTGAGTGTGACTTTCTTAACTGCTGCCCAATCCCGGGAGAATTGATCTCGCGCTTTGGCGTAGTCCTTTCCTTTTAACCCTAGAGCCAGGTTGCGTCTAACTTCGACTTCGGTGTGTCGCCCGGAAATCCAATCGGTGTCCTTTTTCAGGAGCTTAAGGCAAGCTGTAAAGTCCGCCTCCCGGAAATAGATCTTGAGGAGCGCGCTGGAATCTACATAAACGCTCACTCTGCCCGGTCTTCTCGCAGGAGGTCTTCCACTGTTATCGATGCCCGGAAGCCTTTGTGGTCGGAAAGGTCAAGTTTCCCGGCGCCCGGGGAAATCCACCCTTGACGAATGCCTCGCCGGACAAGGTCGTCGGCAGTTTCGGGCGGCACGGAAGGGTCGGCCGGACCGATTAAGGCCTTTGGCCGTCCCCGGCTCGTTACGGTAATGACTTCGCCATCCTCAGCTCGATCCAGATACTCGGAAAGCCGGGCCTTTAAGGTTCTGACGGGCACCTCCATGTAGTCACACTAACACAATAGATGACCACATTGGGGAACAGGCAATTTGCTGAGGGGCGAAGACGGCGTCGAAGGCTGCTTTGGGTTAGTCAGACTCTGGTAGGGTTTCGGTATGACCAGCAAACGTAAAATCTCCATTTCGCTCGACCCCGAATTGGTGGACGAACTCGAGGCCCAGGGTGTTCCTCTGTCCAGTCAGATCAACCGTGTCCTGAGCGACGAACTGGCGCGGCGCCGTCGAAGCAGGCTACTTAAGGACCTCCTCGGGGAGATGGATCACAGGGTTGGGAAGGTCGACGAAGCCCTGATCGAAAAGTACGAGGAGTTGCTCAGGTGACCGGTGGCCTGGTGCTCGATGCGGAGGCGATTTCCGCGCTGGCGCGGGAGAACTCCCCCGGCAACCAGGAGGTCCGGGCGGCGATGACCGCTGCTGCGCGGCTGGGGAAGGACGTGATAGTTGCGACCGTCACACTGGCGGAACTTTACCGGGGCCACGGCCACAATCAGATCGTCGACTCGTGCCTGTCCCGGGAGACTGGAATTGCTACCCGTGACACGGACAAAGAGTTTGCACGCCTGGTCGGCGGACTGCTCGCCGGGGCCGGCATGGAATCGGACAACCTTGCCGACGCTCATGTTGTAGCTGCTGCCCTGGAGGCCGGACGGTGTGTCGTACTGACCGGCGACCGGGACGACATCCAGGCTCTTGCAGCGCCGTACCCGAACATCATCATCCGGGCGCTTCCAACCTGAAGCCGGCGGGGCCTTGCCCGTCCTTCGCCCCTCGAATGAATTCTTGCCGCTCCTCAACGACTCGATCGCCGATACCGGTAACGACCGTGTTCGCCGCCTTAACCTGGCCCCGCCATGCGGCGGTTCATCGGCAGCGGCGGCGTCGGCCGGTCCCAAGTCGTCGGGCCGGCTCGTCCCTCTAAATAAGGAATATCTGAAGTTATATTTCGCTCAGATTTGTGATGCATTAGTCTTGTTTTACCGGCCCCCGGCCGGTTTCAAGTCTTCGCACCTCCAAGCGTTTGAACGACATGGAACGCCCAATCGGCACATATCTGTACGGCCGAAACATAATGACCCCGCAAGAATTCCTCACGGCCCCGAACTCGCTAGATCACAATCAGGTCAAGATTCCCTAAATAATTAGCGATATAATCTACTAATGCTTCTTCCCTTCAAGGTAACGTCCGTCACCACGGCGGGGCTGGGCGAATTGGACGAATGGCGTTCCAGGCTGGACTATAAGGAGCCGGTTCCCAGGTCTTGGGCCGGGCGACTGAGGCGGGACCTGGAGGCGGAGGCTGTGGCCGCGTCCACGATTATGGAGGGTGTCCCGGTTACCTTGGAGGATGTTCGGCGCATTCTTGCCGGTGACCAAGCCGTACCGGTAGGAAATGATGAAAGGCAGTTGGTCCTGGGGTACGAGCAGGCCATGAACTTCGTTCTGAGAAGAGCCGACGACGCCACCTTCCAGTGGAACCGGGAGCTAGTAATTGGCCTGCACGACCGCGTTCTGGCGGGCCGGTTCGACTTGGGGGCCGGCGGATTTCGCTCTGGCCAAACAAGGGTCGTCGATGTTTCGTCGCAAAGGACCCTGTTTCTTCCTCCCGCCTCTGGAAGCCTTCCCGGCCTGGCAGATGAGATTTGCGAGAGGGTAAGCCGGCCTGAACTCCACCCTGCACTTGCTTCGGCGTGGGTTCACATCGCGCTGGCGGCTATCCATCCTTTCAAAGATGGAAACGGCAGGACTTGTCGAGTGCTGGCCTCATTGGCCATGTATAGGGGTGGATTTAGGCGCAAGGAGTTCACTTCGCTCGAGGAGTGGTGGGGTAGTCACAAAGCCGACTACTATACGGCGTTCAAGTGTCTGGGCGATCAATTCACCCGTGGAGCCGACGTCACGCCGTTCGTAGAGACCCATGTTCAAGCTCAACTAAGCCAGGTGAGAGGACTCGACCTCAGGGAGCGAGTCGAGCGCAAGATTTGGACTGTTCTTGAGGATCTGGCCGAGCAATCGGGCCTGGCCCGCCGCGCGGCAAATGCTTTGTGGGACTCCTTCTTTGGAAGGGACGTTTCCGCCGGCTACTATCGGGCGCTGGCTGATGTCAGCCCCGCAACCGCAACCAACGATCTTGCCTTGGCCTCGGCGGTTGGGTTTTTAAGAGCTAAGGGTCGGGCCCGGGCAAGAGTCTATTTGGCCGGAGACAAACTCTACGAAAGCGTTGCCGCTGCATTGGGCCTTAATACAGGTTTGGATGCCCAGGCCCTGAAGGCGTCCATAATCGAATCCCTGACTTCCCGGGAAATAGAGCGGTAAATGCTTGAGGAAACGCCTTCGTTTGGTTGCCAACAGACGTTCCCCCTTTCGCCATGAAGACCCATGTTACCGACGCGCGCCGACAGCCTTACGAGTACCGCTTCATGCTGTTCGTTCGCTGGTTGTAGTACACCAGGCAGACGTGTCCGCAAGGACCAAGTCGGAAATGGGAGACCATGACGACCACCGACGCGCTCATAATTTCATCGATGTAAGGCGTGATTTGTGACATTTTGCACTATTGCGTTGGCGGAAAATGCCCTCAATAATGATTGCGAAGGTAATTTGTCGGGTCGGGGCTCAGGAATTCGGCGCCGAGAAATATATTAGGAAGAAGGTAACCAATGAACAAAAGGTCGAAGGCAGTTGTAGCCACTTTGGCGCTAGCGATCCTTGCAGGATCGGCCGCAGCGTGGGCATGCACCCCCCAGTACACGATTTTTCCTCTTTCCCTACAGGCGGGCGCGCCCGGCAGTCAGGTCGTAGTCACCGGCCAAGCCGATGCAAAACGGGCTGTGGAGGTACGCTGGGACAGTGCTGAGGGCCCTGTTTTGGGCTCGGCAAGCGCAGCGGGAGAGGACCAGGAATTCCGGTACTCGGTTCCGGTGACCATTCCCGAGGCTTCACCAGGCGTCCATTACTTGATGGTCCTGGCAAAAAGAGATCCCGGTGTTCACCCCTGGGAAGTCGACGCCCAAGGCCGGTGGGTCGCACGGGCAGCTTTCAATGTTTTGACGTCAGCCCCCTCCGGCCAATCCACCGCGGGCAGTCAGGGGCCCATAACGGCAGACTATCCTGATCTGTGGAGAGGCTTTCAAGGCGGCGCCCAACTTGGCAATTCAGGGATCACCGACGCCGGGCGAAGCGCTGGGGGCAACGGACAAGCAGCTCTGGGGATGGCCTTTCTCGTGCTCGGATTCGTTGGAGTCTCGTCGGTAGCCGGCTTGGGATTAGCGGGCCGGTCACGCAGACGCCGAGCCTCAAACGCAGGCGAATAGGCTCGCACGAAAGGTAGTGGGACCGCCGCGGGCTGATCACCGTAAAGCGCCAGGGCTTCGACTGCTCCTACTTGCGGCCTTGGGGTTGGGGGCGGCATGGGTTCCCACCGCCGGTCAGGCGGCTGCGCCCCCAGCCTGGGAAGAGGTTGGCGACATGCGCCAGCCTCGCGAGGGACATACCGCCACCCTTCTTTCCGGCCCTGACTGCGGTGGTCAGCACCGGGCCGTCTATTGCGGACAAGTCCTCGTAGCCGGCGGTTTCCAGTGGGTTGGCTCGGTTCCTATCGATGGTCGGCCCTATGACCCTAGAGACTCGCTAGATAAGCGCGTTTTCCAGACTGCTGAGATCTTTGACCCCAAATCTCGGCAGTGGGCGCCTACGGGGTCCCTGGAGAAAGCCCGGTGGGGCCATCAAGCCGTGGGGCTTCCCGACGGGAGAGTGCTCGTCATGGGGGGAGAAGGAGGTGCAAACGGCCCTACCCTGGCTTCTGCCGAGCTTTACGATCCCCGAAGTAAGAAATGGAAGCTGACAGGCTCCCTTCACGTGCCCAGGTGGCTATTTACTGCCACGTTGCTCCAGGGGCAGGGATGTGGTTCCAGTTGTGGCAAGGTCTTGGTGGTCGGCGGCGGATCTTCTGCTCCGGCCTCAACGTCCGCCGAGCTCTTCGACCCCAAGAGTGAAAGCTGGAGTTCTGCCGGGTCACTTACTGAACCGCGAGCAAGTCACACTGCGACCCTCGTATCTGGGCCGCGCTGCGGCTCTATCTGCGGACAGGTGCTGGTAGCCGGCCCTTTAAAAACGACTGAGCTGTACGACCCCTCCAAGGGAACGTGGACGCCTGTGGGCGAAATGGTGGTTGCTTCCAGCCAGGGGTCTGCTGCCCTTCTTTCCTCCGGAGATGTCCTTGTAATTGGATCCGGAGCGGCCCTGAACCCTGGATCGCCGGGGCATACAACCGAATTGAATGCTCAGTTGTTCGACCCGATGCTCGGTACCTGGACCTCGACGCGGCCACCGGGAGGTCGCCGCGTGGCCTCGTTTTTGACTAGGTTAGGAGATGGAGGAGTTCTAGCCGCGGGAGGTGAGAAAAATAACACTGCTGCTGCGATTTACTACCGAGGAGGTGCCAAAGGCGATCCCAACGGCGTGTGGGAACCTGCTGGCAACCTGAAGCTCGCACGTGCATTGCAGGCTCAGACTCTGCTTGGGTGCAGTGCCGACTCCCCGGTCCTCATCACAGGCGGCGGCCCCTCGGACTCTACGACAACGCCTACCGTTGAGTTGTTTAAGCATCAGCCTCGCGACAGAGGAGAATCTGGGTCTCAAAATAGTGTCTGTCTCTCCTCCAAAGCGTCCTCTGCCAATGATCAGGGCCAAGCATCGGCAGTTCGAGGGACTCTTTTGGCTGTGCTTCTCGCGATGGCGCTGACTGCCACGCTCCTCGCTTTCCTTCGCCGGTTTACGCGGCGGACGAGCGCCTGAGCGCAAGCCCGGCCTGGGAACCACGTTTCAAATGGAAAACCAACGCGACTTGGGCGGTTTGGAGAATGGCGTGATCCGGCGGACCCTGAAGGCTGCACTTGCGACTCTGACCGCGCTGGGCATTTTTCCGTTTTCGCCGCGGGCGGCCAACTCCCTTCCGTCGCCGCCGAATCTTTCACCTAGAGCCGCTACGCTTGCCTCGGGCGATCCGGCCCAAGGGACGGTTCAAACCGTCGCCGGTCCAGGCTTATGCACCGGACGCGAGGCGATGAGACCGCAGTCGCAACAGGTTGGTGCTCTGGCAGTGGGTGGCGCAAACCAGATATTTGTCGATACCGGCCCGCCGGTGGACGGACTGATTCGCAGAGCCGACGGCGTTACCACGACCTTTCTACGCACCGGGGCGCCCCTTCAGCCCAGACGTACAAGCTCCTCGCCGGACAGGCCTCCCGCGGAAAACCGTCTGGCGCCGGATGGCAAAGGGGGGGTTTACGTGACGACCGGAGCTCGAGTTCTACGTCTGGATGGAAAGAGCAATTCCATCCAGACGGTGGCCGGCAGCGATTTTGAGCTTCCACGAAAACCCAGCTCTGGCGATGGCGGCCGTGCCGAAAAGGCTCAGTTCAGCCGCGCGCAAACCATTGCCACGGACGAAAAGGGGAACTTGTTTGTTTCGGATGTCTTCGACGTGAGGAAGCCTCTATTCAGAATTCGGTTCATCAATCGGGGTGACGAGCCGGTGACTTTCTACCGGGGAACTGGTCAGGAGCTTACAATTGGTCCCGGCGATATCTCTACTATCGCAGGCACGCCGGGGCGGCTTGACTCCAATGACGGGCAATTCGCCCGAAAGGCCGTAATTTGGGGGGGTCCAGCAAGCATGGCGGTGGTTTCAGACAAGCTGTATCTCGGACTGGACTGGACCGAAGCAGAGACAAAGGGCAAGCATGTAGGGGTCCGAGTCATCAATCTGGGCGGGTTGCCTCTCAAGGTCAACGGAACAGATGTAGGCGCCGGAAAGATTCAAAAAATCGCCGGGGGCAGGCTCTCCGGATTTCGAGGTGACGGCGGACCGGCTCGTTCAGCCGCCTTTTCTCATATCCCCGGCATGGCCGCTGATCAACAAGGCAATCTATACGTCGCCGACGAGTTCAACCATCGTGTCCGCAGGATTGACGGCCGGGGGATTGTCACAACTGTGGCCGGCATCGGGAGGCCTGGCTTTGCCAATGGGGGCTTCAATGGAAACAATCGGCCTGCAACGAATGCTCGCCTGAATCAACCCTTTGACGTTGAGATAGGCAATGAGGGTGTCTATGTTGCAGATCGAAAGAATGGCCAGGTTCGACTAATCGACCACGCGGGTACCATCCGCCTGGCTCCCGGCAATGCAGAGTCCACCGTCTGTTCAATTGCCGCTTTACAAACGAGTCAGGGTCGCCACAACGATTGGGGTGGTAGTGGAGACCTTTTCAGGACGGCGGGGCCCTACGACGTCGAAGTGGACGGGAAGGGGCACGTTTATTTCGCCTACCTCAACGGCCTCGACTCACAGCAGGCTTTGGTGGAACTGAGCGGTTCCAGCATCAGCGGGCTCCAACCCTCAGCCACTCAAATAACAAGCGAGACGAGCGGTAAAAGTGCAAAACGGAGGACAGGTTACTTTGATGCCTTGGCCATGACCGCCCAAGGAAGGCTGTATGTGAACGAGGGCCCGGGGGGTCAAATTAGATTGGTCAACTTGACGCCCAAGCCGCTTTTTGCGCATGGCATCAAGGTCGGTCCTCGGCAATCGGAAGTTGTAGCGGGAACAGGAAAAGAAGGGATCGGGGGCGACGGCGGTCCTGCGAAAAAAGCCAGGTTCTCGCCGGTATCTTTCGGCCCCGGTGGTTCGCCGGATAGCCCATGGGCAAACAATGGCATGGTTGCCGACGAGCAAGGCAACCTGTTTGTTGCAGATGTGGGAAATCAACGAATCCGAATCATCAACAGCCGCGGAGTTATCTCCACCGTGGCAGGTGAGGGGGGCCCGCCCGAGCTGCAAGAATGCTGCCGGGCGCCATTTAGGATTGCCGAGGACGGGCAGGGGAATCTTTATGTCAGCCGGAGGGCGGACCCGGTTGTTTTTCTTATCAATCGTGGTCCCCAGCCGTTGGCCCGGCACGGGCAGGTCGTCGGTCCGGGCAAAATGACGGTGGTGGCCGGAAATGGTACCTACGGCCTCGCCGCCGAGGGCGACAAGGCGGTAGAAGCTCCGATTAGAGGTCCATTGGGGATGGCTGTTGATGATAAGGGGAACCTCTACATCGCCCGAAGCGTTGATCATTCCGTAGTACGCGTTGACGCAAATGGAATCCT